>DATLWF010000433.1:0-4068 GCA_035576605.1 Blastocatellia bacterium
GGTGGCGATCTGCCGCATGCCCCCTACCCCCATCGCCGCATCTCAAAGACCATCAACGTCTCTCGCTTCGGAAGCTCATGCAGGAGCGTCACGACTTCGAACGGCGAGAGGTTGTGCGCCCATGAACGACAGGTGCAACCGAACCGCATAGACTCGGTGATCAGAAAGCGATGCAGCGAGCACGGTAACGTGCTGAGCAGATGTGGCTGGTTGTCAAAACAATTCATCTTCATACGGCGTGCTGGTACTGAGTATGAATACAATCGGAACATTGAGTCGTTTTTCAAGGACTTGTTTGCTCCGAGTGACAGCAAACGACATACAGTCAGGCATCCGCGACGGATACGCGGCGACCGTGTTGTTCGTCGAAATCCGACAGTCGCGTCAGTACACAAGCACCGCTCTTCGTAGCTTCGCCGCGCGTAAGTTCAATCACCTCGCGGACTGCCTCGTTTATGTCCACCGCCTCCCTGCGCGGCGGCGCCTTCCTGACCAAGTTACGTATCCTGCCGAGAACGTCCCCCGCTCGACTCGTATCCTTGACAATAAGCCCAAGCACAAACTCGACCTCGTCGACATTCGGAGATTGGGCATACAGCCACCGCAGAGCAGCCAGCGCGTTGGTGACCGTCGCAGCGATCGGCTGGCCGACTTCGTGGGCAATCGAAGCCGTGAGCTGCCCCGTGGTCGCAACATGGTTTGCGTAAGCCAGTTCCGTCTGCGCCTCGCGATAACGTCGCTCGCTCTCCCTGGCCTTTTCTTCTGCATGCCTACGCTCGCTCAGGTCGAGCACAAAAGCGACGCCTCCGTTCGCGCCCGCTTCAAAGCTCGCAACGCCGATCAATACGGGTACCCTGCTTCCATCCCTCCGAAAATACTCCTTCTCGAGCGGCTGCGCGCGCCCCGTCGCACCAAGCTCTGCCAAGGCCCGTTGGTCGCGCTCGCGCCACTATTGCGGCGTCAGGTCCCTTCAGTGCATCCGGCCCGAGACCAGATCCTCACGTTCTTATCCAACTATCCGAAGAAAGGCGCCATTGGCCTCGAGAATCTCGCCTTAGACATTCCAGACGATGATCCCGATGCTGTTAGCGTCGACAAGGCGCCGGATCTTCGCTTCGCGTTCCACCAGATTGCCATACAAACGGGCGTTCTCCAGTGAAATTGCGGCCTGCGATGCCACCATCTTCAGCACGGCGATCCGGGCCGCACTGAACGCGCGGGCGGTCAGACTATTTTTGAGGTAGAGCGCTCCGGTGACTTTCGCCTGATTCATCAACGGAAAGCAGAGGACTGAACGGGCGCGATGCTGACGGATATAAGGGTCTGCGGCGAAAGAGGAGCCTGCCGCTGCATCGTCTACAAAGACGTTCTCCCCGGTTCGCAGAACATGATAGAGGATCGATACTGGAAGGATCGCGCTGCTGACGGGAACAGGGCGCAACTCCAATCGAGGCGAATCACCCGTTGTTGTTGTCTGTGCCGCTATCTGTTCTTCTCCCCAGTCCGAGAGAATCAGCACGCCTCGTTCGGCGCCCGCCCGTTCGACCGCTGTGCGTATCCCCATTTTGATCTTTCGATCAGCTTGTCCAAGACAATTTCGCTGGAGGAAGTCTGTGACACTTTGAGCACCGTCGCAAGGTCCAGATGTTCGACCGGCGTGGATATCGTGGTGGTACGCCAGGGCGCAAGTTATTCCGCCCTCAGATACGGATATTGCTCCTCGAGTTGCCGCACCTTCCCATGGGCTCCTCAACGCAGAGAGCTATAGCGGGCATCACGCAAATACAGACGTGCAATCATTTCAAAACCTTGGGCCGCGTAGAAGCGCGAAGTTCGTTGGCGAGAGCCTCGCCGTGGACGAAGCTGCTGTCCTGCGTCGAGCGGATGGTGACTACGCGCAATAAACGGATCGTTGGCCACACCAAAACCGCAAGAAGTCTACGACTGGGCACCAACACCCAACAATACAGATTTTCTGACAAGATCCGCGAGTGTTCGGGCCGCCATTTTTCGCATCATTTGAGACCGATGAATCTTCACGGTAATTTCACGGATATTTACCTTGGAGGCAATCTGCTCGTTAATCAGCCCTTCGACTACGAAGCCCATGATCTCTCGTTCGCGGGGCGTGATGGAGTCGTAGGCGACACGAAGCGCTGCAACCGATTATTCTACGGTGAGGCGTTCGCCGTCGCGCGCCAATGCATTGGCGACGGCATCCAACATCTCCTGGTCGCGGAACGGCTTCGAGAAAAAATCGACTGCTCCCGCTTTCATCGCCTGCACAGTCATCGGAATGTCACCATGGCCCGTCATAAAGACGATGGGCATGCGCGAACCGCTTTTAGCTACATGCTCTTGCAAAACGAGACCATTTTCGCCGCGCAACCGCACGTCGAGAACCAGGCAACTTGGCGCGGCGTATTTTGGGAACGAGAAAGTCCCCAGACGATTCGAACGTTTCCACAGGTAGCCCGACCGACCGGAACAAATTACTTAGCGCGAAGCGCATGGACTGCTCGTCGTCGACCACGTAAACCACAGATTCTTCGTCACCTTGGACACTCTGAGCCGAAGTCAAATGTGAACCCGGGTTCATCTCCCCCTCCTGCCGCCCGATCGCCGAGTTATATGTTCGCATTCAATAGTGCAGTCGGCGACTCTGCAAAGTGAAACAAAACCGTTTCACCAAAAGCCTGCCTTCGCGGCAAAGTCTAGTCTTGTCCGAAGACGCAGTCCTTATCGCATAAGACTTCCACCCAAAACCAGCTTCGCTCGCGCTGGCGATTTGAACCTGTCGTGTCTGTGGTGGACAATGTTGCCCGCTATTACCGAACTGCCGCCGTCATCAGCGCCTCTGGTGCGTCGTCAGCTGCGAACAATGGTCTACAGCGCCATCACCGAGTCGGGCGCCTGAGGGCCACAGTTCGCTTGTGAATGCCCTCCCCGCCCTCACCCGTTGACCGCCACGCATACACTGGAAGGAATTACTCGACGGGGGTCGTCAGGGGTTTGTCGTCGGTATCCACAACGAATACCGCGAGTAGCTTAGCGGGCTCGGTGTTGCTCGCATTCCGGCTAACGCGGTGAATCGCGCCCGGCTCCTCAAAAAAGCTCTCACCGGTGTGATACACCCGCTTCGGACCGTTGTTCACTTGCGACTCGATAGCGCCCGATACGACATAGGCATATATAAAAGCTGACTTCGCGTGCTTGTACGGCGGCGATGCCCCGCCGGGAGCGTAATCAACGACTACGGCCGTCAAAGACTTGCCGGGAATGTTGGGAATCCTGTGATCAAAGTTCGGTGTGACCGTTTCGCCTACCCCCTGCGCCACCGCCGGCAACGCGACAGTAAACGCAACGGCTGCCAAGGCGGTGCCGATGACAGATGGAATTTTCATAAACAAATTTCTCCTGTAGACAATTGAATTCCGGTTTTCTGCTGACCCCGGAAAGGGTTAGCGATGAACAATCCCGGCCCGGAAGACGACAAAAAAACCCGATCATCGAGAGGAACTGGGATCCTGTGATAACGATCTGCCGATCTTCTCTCCCCGCGTGGACAGCGGTGCTAGCGTCCCTTTCCCTTCATACCGCCGCCGACGACTTCCACCAATCACGACTTGCGGCGGTCGTTGCGAGGTCATCGGCGAAAAGTTCAGACAATCTGGCAGTACACTGATGACCTGGCGATTCTCAACAAAATGCACATCGAACAGTGGAGTTATATTGCCTCCGCAGGAAATACATAGCATCGCCGACATGCGCGATACCGCGCCGTCCAGTAACAATCGGTACTCACCTACCGTTCATCGCCTTCCTTAACGGGTCCTGCAGCATATTTCATCTTACGGAATGTCAATTAGAAGGCGTGCATGATGCCTAGCCGTCCGACAACCTGATGAGAATTACTGGAGACGCCTGCAGATCCCGGCACATATGCATTGTCTAAAATCGTATCGGATGTTCCACTGATCTTTTGATAGATGACCTGAGCATATAGCGCTGTCCGACCTGAAAGGGAATACTGGCCCATTAAACCGACTTCATTCCAATGAAGAGAGC
>DATLWF010000434.1:0-9122 GCA_035576605.1 Blastocatellia bacterium
TAACGCGGAGTTCCTCAAGAGCCAGGAAGCGAGGCTAATCAGAATACTGTCGGAGTACATCGAGCCAGCAACGCGGCTGAGGCGGCATCGCATTCGCGACACCATAGTGTTCTTCGGTTCAGCACGATCGATGTCACCTGAAACGGCTGCGGCCGAATTGGAACTGGTAAGGGAAGAAACAAAGCAGATTGTTGAGCTGACGCCGGAGTTGCACGCCAGACTTGCGCGCGCCGAGCAGGCCACCAGATTGGCGCGCTATTACAACGACGCCATGGAACTGGCGCGAAGGGTGACTGAGTGGTCAAAGAGTTTGACGGGTCATCATCACTTTATCGTGTGCTCTGGGGGATCGCGCGGGATGATGGAGGCCGCCAATCGCGGGGCCTCGATGGCGCGCGGCCAGACGATCGGTTTGAACATTCAGTTGCCGATGGAGCAGGAAGTAAACCAATACGTCTCGCGTGAGCTGATCTTCAACTTCCACTACTTTTTCATGCGCAAGTTCTGGTTCGTGTATCCCGCGAAAGCGCTCGTGGTATTCCCCGGCGGCTTCGGCACGATGGATGAGCTTTTCGAAGTGCTCACGTTGATTCAGACCAAGAAGCCTCGCAAGAAAATGCCCGTGGTTCTGTTCGGCTCGGAGTTCTGGGACGAGGTGCTGAACTTCGATGCGTTAGTCCGCTGGGGCGTAGTCAATGCCTCGGAACTCGAGATCTTTTATAAGACTGATTCGGTCGACGACGCATTTGAGTATCTGACCGGCAAACTTGAAAAGCTGTACCTGACGCCGAAGGGGTTGGAGCAGGTGAAGCTGACTTGAGCAGGATCACGGGTCGGGAAGTGTGGCTTGCCCCCGCTCTGGTCTATTACTAATGCGTTACAAGAGGGCGGGGGCGAGCCACCCTTCCCGACCTGTGATCCTGCTCAAGTCCCTGGCATCCGTTAGTTTCACGCATCACGGTTCACGCGTCACGTTTCACGCATCACTCCGATCAACCACCTCAATCACCTTCTCGATCTGCGCCAGATACTTCGCGAAGGTTTCGTTGGTCTCAGACTCCAGCCATACCTCTTCGTCGGGTGCATACTCAAAGATGCGCACGAGAACCTTCTTATCCAACTTAAGCTCATCGGCCAGTCTCATTACGCATTCGCGTTTATTAAAGGATGCTTCCTTCCCGAGGATAACGAGCACGTGGCGAAACAGAACCGCGAAATTATCGAGCGAGTCAGCCATCAGCCTGGCAAGCTGATTGGCATTTCGTGATGCAGGGATGTAGAGCCTTCGAAGTCTCAGGAGCCTCGCACGCAGCTCATATTCGATTTGATGACGAAGATTCTGCGTCGGAATGTCCAGACCATCAAACGGATCTTTGCCGTACAACACATGACGGACCTGACTCATATCGATGAACTCGATCGGAAACACATCCGACGAGTCGGCCATCTCTTCGCTTGTGAAGTAGACCGGGACCGGGTTGCCTTCGGATCGCCACCACTCCGCTACTTGATGAGCGGCCTTGAGGTCCGCCGGTGCGATCCGATCGAGCACGACTAGAACTTTCTTGGGCCGGTCTTCATCGAGCTGTCCGCCAACCACCGCCGAACCGTAGAGCACGACTGATTTGAGATTCTCGCCGTGCGCTTCGGTTAGCTTTTCTACAAGATCTTTCAGTTCGTCAGCCAAGATCTCCTCCATTTGTCATCAATCACAATCGGAATGGACCGCGGAACGGACAGATTCGGCGGATTCCCACGGATCAGAACCGCGCCCACCTGTTCGATCCATGCGATCCGAGTTCTATTCCGCTAATCGGCGCTCTACCAACTATCGCTTGCGCCGCCGCCGCCGAAATCCCCGCCGCCGCCGAACCCACCAAAGTCGCCTCCGCCCCCGCTGTCACCTCCACCGCCCCACCCGGAGTCTCCGCCGCCGCCGAAGCTCCCCCAGCCGCCGCCACCTCTGCCGCTGCCAAATAGAATCGCCCACAGCAACCAGTTAGAGCCAATGCCTCCCCATCGACCCCCTCCTCCTCCACGACCCCCGCCAAAGAGCCCGCGGATGATCGCAAACAGCACAAAACCGATGATGACAATAGTGAACAGCGAGATTCCGCCTCCGCTGCGACCACGGCCACGCGCCGGCTGACGGACCGGCTGGCGCGCGGCTTGGCTCGAGTCGATTCCGTCCATCGAGACTCCGAGCCTCTGAGCGAGAGTCGCCAGAATCGTTTGGGTTCCGGTCGTGATTGCCTGGTCGAAGCGCCCGGCGCTAAAGTCATCGCGCATCTTGCGAATGAGCTCGCCCGCAAGGATGTCCGGCACATCGCCCTCGAGATGGCGGCTGACTTCGAGTCTCGTCCCTCCGTGATACAGGCCCTGATTGTCGGGCGCCTTGATCGCGACGAGAAGCAACAGTGCTCGCTTCTCTGAATCACGTCCGACACCCCACTCCCGGCCTAATCGAAGCGCGTAGTCCTCGATCGGTAAACCCTGCATGTCATCAAATGGAATCGTGACAACCGCTATCTCGATGCCGGTGCGGTCCCGAAAGCTCCGAAGCAACGTTTCGATCTGTTGCTTATTCGCGGGGCTGAGTTTTCCCGCAAAGTCGCTTAGCATCCCTTGCGATGCGGGCAGCTGTAGATCTGCGAACGAAACGGTCGCGAGTAGGACCAGGATCGCTGCGGTTGTGAGTGATAGTTTGATTGCTCTAGTCATATTTCCAGGAGTTGCCGCTTGAGGAGCCAAAGCCTCTGCTCGTTGTTCCGTTCGGCGTGACGACGACTGGTTGCGCGGCCTGACGTCTACCGCGCTCTGATTATGACTGATGACTGACCGGGCGCAAAGGACGGTCCGAGAGACCCGGCGCGCTGAATTCTCCGACTCTGAGAAAATAATCGGATTGATTTGTTGAAGACTCATTGACAGACCGCTCCTCAAAACATATACTTAGCAGTCTCAATTGAGAGTGCTAACGCGCACATGTATTTCCATCTCATCAGCGCTTAGCTTCAATTCATTGGAAAGGAGCAACGACAAGTATGGCAAGTATACGCCCGCTTCAAGATCGTGTGATCATCAGGCGGATCGAGGAAGGCGAGCAGATCCGTGGGGGCATCATCATTCCAGACAGCGCCAGAGAAAAGCCGCAGGAGGGCGAGGTTATCGCCGCCGGAGAAGGCAAGAAACTCGATAGCGGCGAGCGCCTGGCGATGGACGTCAAAGAGGGAGACCGAGTGCTGTTCGGCAAATACGCCGGCACCGAGGTCAAACTCGACGACGAAGAATATTTGATCATGCGCGAGGACGACATCCTCGGCGTGATTGAGAGAGCCGCGAAGGCAAAAGGAAAAGGCAAATAGCAATTCTTAACCAGGAGAAGAATAAATGGCTAAACACATAGCATACGGGGAGGAGTCGCGACGCGCTCTGTTGGCAGGAGTCAATCGGCTCGCAGACGCGGTCAAAGTCACTCTCGGCCCCAAGGGTCGCAACGTCGTCATCGAGAAGAAGTTCGGGTCTCCAACCATCACCAAGGACGGCGTCACTGTCGCTAAGGAAATCGAGTTGGAAGATAAACTGGAGAACACCGGCGCGCAGATGGTGCGCGAGGTTGCGTCGAAGACCTCTGACATCGCAGGCGACGGAACCACAACTGCCACCGTTCTGGCTCAGGCGATCTTCCGCGAAGGCGTGAAGACCGTGGCTGCCGGAGCGAGCCCAATGGCTTTGAAGCGCGGCATCGACAAGGCGGTCGAGAAAGCCGTCGAAGAGATTCAGCGTCTGTCCAAGAAGGTCAAGGACAACGA
The DNA here is from genome assembly GCA_035576605.1 of Blastocatellia bacterium. Taxonomy (GTDB): domain Bacteria; phylum Acidobacteriota; class Blastocatellia; order UBA7656; family UBA7656; genus Onstottus_A. The sequence continues at coordinate 3,813 of DATLWF010000434.1, forward strand.
AGCCATTGCCCAGGTCGGAACCATCTCGGCTAACGGCGATGCTACCATAGGCAATTTGATCGCCGAGGCGATGGGCAAAGTCGGACAAGACGGTGTCATCACCGTTGAGGAATCCAGGACGCTGGAGACGGCGCTTGAAGTGGTCGAAGGTATGCAGTTCGACCGCGGGTACCTCTCACCCTACTTCGTAACCGATCCCGAGCGAATGGAAGCCATCATCGAAGACGCCGTGGTCCTCATTCACGAGAAGAAGATCTCGTCCATGAAGGATCTGCTTCCGCTGCTCGAGCAGGTTGCCCGCGGCGGCAAGCCGCTGCTGATCATCGCCGAAGACGTTGAAGGCGAGGCGCTGGCTACGCTTGTAGTAAATCGGCTGCGCGGCACCTTGCAGGTCTGTGCCGTGAAGGCGCCGGGATTCGGCGACCGCCGCAAGGCGATGCTTCAGGACATCGCAATTCTCACCGGGGGCAAGGCCATCACTGAAGACCTCGGCATCAAGCTCGAGAGCATTCAGCTCGCGGACCTCGGCCGAGCAAAGAAGATCGTGGTCGACAAAGACAACACGACGATCGTCGAAGGCGCGGGCAAGTCTTCCGAGATCGAAGGCCGCGTCAAGCAGATTCGCACTCAGATCGACGACACAACATCAGACTACGATCGCGAGAAGCTGCAAGAGCGGCTCGCGAAGCTCGTGGGCGGCGTGGCTGTGATCAAGGTCGGCGCGGCTACCGAGACTGAGCTGAAGGAGAAAAAGGCTCGCGTCGAGGATGCCATGCACGCGACTAAGGCGGCCGTTGAAGAGGGCATCGTCCCCGGCGGCGGGGTTGCTTTCGTGCGCGCGCAAAAGGCGCTCGAAAACTTCAAGCTCGACAACGAAGACGAGAACATCGGTATCGGCATCGTAAAGCGCGCGCTTGAAGAGCCGCTTCGACAGATCGTTGCGAACGCCGGTCACGAAGGCGCGGTGGTTGTCGACAAGGTCAGAAGCAACAAGTCGGCGAACTACGGTTTCAACGCCGAGACTGAAGAGTACGGCGATATGCTGGCGATGGGCGTGGTCGATCCGACCAAGGTTACCCGCTACGCATTGCAGAACGCCGCTTCGATTGCCGGGCTACTGCTCACTACCGAAGCCCTGATCTCGGAGATGCCGGAACAGGAGAAGGAAGCTCCGCAGATGCCAGGCGGCGGCGGAATGGGCGGGTTCTAGTCCATCGACGCTACGGGCGTCAGGCTCAAGGGCCCTGCCCCGAAGTAGCATAGACTCTAGTCTGTGAGTGCTCATCTGTTGGCGGAGCACAACACACCGACTAAAGTCTATGCGGCTTCGGGGCAGGGCCCTCGCTTTTCATTGGGCGCGAAGCGTCGCAAGCGGCTTGCGCGACAGCACATCAACCGTTGCCAGCGTTCCCACCACGGTCACCAGGATGATGGTCGCCCCCACCCCACCAAGGTTTACTATCGGTGTAAAGCTCCACGGAATCTCGAACACCCATCGCGAGGTTGCGTAAGACAGGCCTACAGCAGCAAGCGACCCGATGATTCCTGCTACCAGGCCAATCAACCCGTACTCGGCGAGTAAAATCTTCAACAGCACCTTTCGTTTTGCGCCGAGTGTCTTCAGAACGGCGACTTCATAGATCCTCTGGAACTTCGTCATTGCCAGCGAGCCGATCAGCACCAACGCGCCAGTCAGCAAGACGAAGCTTGCAACAAATGACACGGCCAATGTGATGTTGTTGATGATTCGCTCGATAGCACGTGCGACATCCGCGATATCTATAACCGAAACGTTTGGGAACTTGTCGACCAGCGCCCGTTGAAATCGCGAGCGCTCGACTTCACCCGTTGGACCGTTGAGCGCGCCGACCAGCATCTGAGGCGCGCCCTCAAGCGTTCCCGGCCGAAACAGAATAATGAAACCGGTCCGCGAGTTTCGCCAGTCGACGTGGCGAACGCTTGTCACGCGCGCCGTTAGCTTGCGACCCTGAACGTCGAACCCGATCTCACCGCCAACATCAAGCCCGGACAAACCGCGCAGGCTCTCTTCAATGGACACCTCGGGCTCCGAAGAGGGCGACTCGTCCCAAAACTTTCCCGCAACTATCGACTCATTCGTCTCGAGGTTTGGGCGGTAGGTGACAACATATTCCCTGCCCAGCCGGCCGCGTTCACGCTTCATCTCGGTTTCGTTGAGATCGATGTCCTTGCCGTTGATGGCGACGATTCGAGTGCGAACGGTCGGCACCAGAATAGGAGGCGAGCCCATCGTCTCAGCGACGAGGTCGGACACCCCCTGCCGTTGATCCGGTTGGATGTCGATCAGGAACATGTCCGGCAGATCGCCAGTGCGGCCTCGATCCAATTCGCGAATGAAGTTCGATTGCAGCGACTGAACCGAGAGCACGGCGAAGACGCCCAGCCCGACTATCATCACGATGATGCGCGTTTGATTGCCGGGACGATGAAGGCTGTTGATCGCTTGTTTCAACGCGAACGATGTGAGCGGCCGCGTGCGGCGCACCAGGAAGATCAGCAAGGTCGCGCCAAGGTACAACGCGCCGGCGGCGACTACCAGCCCGCCCAGAAAAATCAATCCGACCAAAACTCCCCCTCCTTGCCACGACACGACAAACAACAAGCCGAGGATTACTAAAACCGCAACTCCCCATCGCACCACATCGAGGGGGCCACGCGCTGACGTGGCGCTGTCGCGCAGGAGCACGTTCGGTCTTATGTGACGAATGTGAAGCAGCGGCAGCGCTGAAAAGAGTATTGAGATCATTATCCCAGTTGCGACTCCTTGCGCTGCGGCGCCAGCTCGAAGTCCGTATGTCATGTAAGGCGGCAGCTTATCGGCGAAGACTCCCTGAATGAGAAGCAGAACTCCTTTGCCGAACAGGACGCCGAACACACTCCCTACAACTCCCATCGTGATGACCTGAGCCAGATAAGCGACCGTTATCCTTCGGCCAGTCGCCCCGATACACTTCAGCACCGCGATAGCTTTGCGCTTCTGCTCGATGAAAACCCGGGTCACGTTCGAGATGCCGATACCGCCGAGCACAAGGATGACGAGGCCGGTCAGCGAAGAATAGTCTTCGGCTCGCGAAAAAGATTCGTTCAGGTTCTCCTGAGAGTCCCGGTACGAGCGAACATTGATGAGATTGTTTTTCAGCGCGTCCCGGAGCTGGCGGACCAGCGCGCCCATCTTGTCTTCAGGCACTGTGAAAAGAATTCTGCGGCGGGCGCGGCTGCCGAAGCCTGTGAGTCCCGCCGCCTCGAGCGCAGACCTTTCGATGAACACTCTTGGGCCGAGGCGGAATCCTCCTCCGCGTCCAGGCTCTTGATCGATTGTGCCCCTGACCTGAAATGTGGCGACTCCGATCTTGATGCCATCTCCGATTCGAAGCTGCAATCTGTCGAGAAGCGCAACCGAGACTACCGCGCCGTTATTCTGGACGAGTGAGTAGTCAAATGACTCGCCGTTCGTCAGAGTGAATTCGCCAACAAGCGGAAAGGCGGCGTCGATTCCCTTCAGCTCGATCATCATCGAGCCTTCGTGTGCAGAGTCGGCCGGGCGAGCCATGGTAGGCGATTCAATCGTCTCGGTCCTTGCCTGGGCCACGGGCTGCGCGAGGCGATCGATCACTGCGAGCGCTTCAGGCTCCCACGGGCGGCCGCTGTCGAGCTGAACATCCGCCGTCAACAGATTGCGCGCTTCGGATGTCATCGCGAAATGGGCGTTTTGAAGCATCGACCGTCCGGCGGCGATAGCGCCGACGCCGACCGCGATGCATGCGAAGAAGAACAACAGCCGGCGCCACGAGGCTCGAAGTTCGCGCCGCGCCATTTGTAAAATGAATCTCATGAGCGGCTCGCCTCCACTGTATCTCGCTCTCGACTCAACGCTTCCGCGTCGCTGTCGGTTACGACTCGGCCGTCCCTCAGCGAGATTCGCCGGTCAGCCAATGCCGCAAGCTCGTGATCGTGTGTCACCAGCACCAGCGTTGCTTTGCGCCTTCGATTCATCTCGACCATCAGCTCGAAAACGTGGCGCCCGTTGTGTGAATCGAGATTCCCGGTAGGCTCATCCGCAAGCATGATCGACGGATCGTTCGCAAACGCTCGCGCGATCGCGACTCGCTGCTGTTCGCCGCCGGAAAGCTGCGAAGGATAATGATGTGCCCGCGCCACCAGGTCCACGTCTTCCATCAGCTGCTGCGCGCGCTCTCGAGCATCGCGCGCGCCAGCTATCTCCATGGGCACCAGGATGTTTTCGAGAGCGGTCAACGAAGGGATCAGATGAAAAGACTGAAACACGAATCCGATCTTGGCGCCTCGAAGCTCGGCGAGCGAGTCTTCGTTCATGGTCGTGATCACCTGACCGTCGATGCGAATCTCACCCGACGTCGGCTCGTCGAGTCCGGCAATCAACCCGAGCAGCGTCGACTTCCCGCTGCCCGAAGGCCCAACGACCGCTATGAACTGGCCGTCCGGAATCGTCAGATCGAGCGGGTGAAGAATCGTGAGCATCTCCGCGCCCGAGGGAACAACCTTGGAAACCTTGTATAATTCGATCATGAATCGCTTTCTAATTTACTCGTGTCGATCTCGAAGTCGAGTCCGGCCGCGCCTCCTCAATCGCTTTCCAGTTTACGCCATCCTCACCGCGATGTTCGTTGTGACCGGATGCAGGGGCACAGCTCCGAAGGACGCGTCGCCCGCATCGCCTCCCGCTCCCTCGAAGCCTGCGAAGAGTTTACCGAAGATAGTCGCATTCGGCGACAGCCTCACGGCGGGCCTGGGGCTTCCGCAGTCCGCAAGCTATCCGTCGCTGCTTCAGAAGAAGCTCGATGCCGACGGCTTCGCCTACGAAGTCGTCAACGCCGGCGTATCGGGAGACACATCAGCGGGCGGAGTGCGGCGAATCGACTGGGCGCTCGACGGAGACGTCAAGATCGTGATCATCGAACTCGGCGCGAATGACATCCTGCGAGGCCAGTCAATCGCCGCGATGAAGGAGAATCTCGCACGCATCATCGAGCGTGCGAAAGCGCACAGCGCAACAGTGTTGCTCGCCGGAATGGAAGCTCCCACGAACTCCGGTGTTGAATATCGCCAGGCGGTCCACGAAGCGTTTCCTTCCCTCGCGCGAGAGTACAACGTCTCCGAAATTCCGTTCTTCCTGGACGGCGTAGCAGGAATCGATTCGCTGAACCAGCGGGACGGAATACATCCGAATGAAGCAGGCACGAAGATCGTGACGGAGACGGTGTATCGATCGCTTCGGCCGTTTTTGGAGAAGCA
>DATLWF010000435.1:0-7586 GCA_035576605.1 Blastocatellia bacterium
CAACTAGCTTCGCCCACGCCGACCCCGAGCCGCACCGCGAACAGCGACCAGTAATTCCAGGCAAGACCAGAGGCGGCAGTGAACAAGCTCCACACGCTGACGCCGATGCTGAGAATCCTGGTCCGCAACCAGCGATCCGAAAGCCGGCCAAGCGGCACTCCCACCGCCGCGTACAGAAGCACGAACGCCGTGTTCAGCCAGCCGAGCGCGCTGTCGTTCAGATGCCATTCCATTCGAATCGGCTCGGTGACCGCCGCGAGAATCTGGCGGTCGAAGAAGTTCATCATGTTGATGCCGAACAGCACCCACAGCACATATGTCGACTTGCTTCGGTTTGCCATTGCACCTGCCTTTCGGAGGAACATGACCGCCAAAAGTGCGGCTCTTCCAGGGGTCACAATACCCCGCAGTCTCGGCAAATCAGGGAAACAGTTCTCACTTGCCTTGAAAGCTTGCTTTTCGTTTCTCGAGGAACGCCTTCACACCTTCCGCAAAATCGTCCGATTGAAAACACACACCTTGATTCACCGCTTCAAAATCCAGAGCAGAAGCAAGGTCTGAGTTGAGCCCGTGATTCAACCCTTCCTTGATCTTTCGCAATGCGATGGGAGCCGCCACCGCCAGTCGCGCGGCCATCGCATTCACCGTCGTATCGAGTTCTTCGAACGGCACGACTTGATTCACCAGCCCGAGCGCAAGCGCGTCTCTTGCGCTAATGATATCGCCGGTGGCCATCAGCTCGAACGCCTTCGCGTAGCCGACGGCTCGAGGCAGGAAAAAAGTCGAGCCGCCATCAGGCATCAACCCGATCTTCACAAACACCTGCCCGAACTTCGCCTGCTCCGACGCGATCAGAATGTCGCAAGCGAGCGCGTAGTTACATCCGACTCCCACCGCGTGTCCGTGAACGCGAGCGATAATCGGCTTCGAAAGGCTGCGCATCGCAAGTATCGTCGGGTTGGTGTGCTCGCGAAGAGAGGCGGTGACGTCTACGCTCTTGATGTCACGCTCGGAGGTTGCTTGCAGATCGGCGCCCGCGCAGAAGGAGTCGCCCGCGCCGGTGATTATTACGACCTTGCTTTCATCGTCGGCTGAGCGGGTGATGGCTTCGTGGAGCAGCTCGACGGTTTCGACGTCAACTGAGTTACGGCGCTCGGGCCGGTTGAAGGTGATGCGCTTTACGCCGTCTTCGAGCGTGACCAGCAGCTTATCACTCGATGCCATTGGTGTTCCTTTCGCGATAGGAGATGAGGTGAAAGCGGGCGTATTCTCTAATAAAGCCGGATGTTTTGCAAACTGGGGAACTGCGGGGTTCAATTCGTTCAACCACGACGAACGTTCACAGGTCGGGAAGGTGGGCTTGCCCCCGCTCCGAACATTGGCAGGTTGACAGGTCAGGAAGGTGGGCTTGCCCCCGCCCCGAACATTGGCAGGTTGACAGGTCAGGAAGGTGGGCCTGCCCCCGCTCGGTCAAATGCAAGTTTACCAGCTTCACAATTCATGTTTTATTCAGGTTTTTCTGTCTCGAAGAAAGTACTCGTGGTATCATTCCGCTGTGGCTCGCAAGTGGTCCAACCGCAATCTATCCGGCGCGCTACATTTCTTGAGTGGTAACATTACCCGCCGGCTTCCGGTGTTCGACCAGGCAGCCTGCTGCGATGTCTTCATAGACGTTCTTTCCGAACTCAGGGAGGAATGGCCTTTCAAGCTCATTGCTTACGTTTTGATGCCCGATCATATTCACTTGATCGTCAACCCGAAGGATGGCCGCATTCGCGAATTGGCAGGGAGGCTCAAGAGTCTTGCGGCCCGTCGCATCATTGATAAAGTCAAAGGCCTCTCGTTTTTAAGAGATAAACCCGACTCTGACGGGTCGATTCATCAGGTCTGGCAAGAGAGCTTCAAGGCACTCCCTCTCTGGAGCGATTGGCTGATCTGGCAGAAGATAAACTACATTCACAACAACCCGCTTAAGGCCGATCTGGTGAAGTCAGCGGCTGACTACCGTTGGTCGAGCTTCCGTTCGTTCTACTTTGATGAAGCCGAGCCGATTAAGGTGGATAAGGAATGGTGGTGGCCCGACGATGTGCAGAAGCTCGCAAGAGCAGCTGCCGAATGGTCGGCGGACATGGGAAGGAAGTGAGAGACGCAGCCGCGCGGGGGCAAGCCCACCTTCCCGACCTTTGAACCTGCCAATGTTCGGGGCGGGGGCAGAAGCCAACCTTCCCGGCCTGTGAACCTTCGCAGCGGTCGGAGGAATCCGGCTTGCCTTTGCTGCGCTTTCCTCTATTCCCCTAAATCGACCGAGCGGGGGCAAGCCCACCTTCCTGACCTGTGAACCTGCCAGTGTTCGGGGCGGGGGCAAGCACAAGCCCACGTTCCACGACCGTGAAAGTACCGGATCGGGACGTGAGCGCGTGGACACTTGAGTGTAAGTTGACTTAACATCGCAATTCTCATCAACGATCGGCCAGTCGCGGATTGAATCCAACCCATAGGGAGCATCGTCATGAAAAGAGCGCTTCTAGTAGTCATCACTTTATCACTGGTACTTCCTTTCGCCGCGCACTCCGGGACAGCGCGAGTAGTCGACGAGGCGACCATCTACCGCGATGAATACGGAATCCCGCACGTGTTTGCGCCGACGCTTGAAGCCGCGTCATTTGCAATCGGCTACGCGCAAGCCGAAGACCGGCTCGAAGAGTTGTTGAAGAATTACCGCCGCGCGAACGGTACGATGGCGGAGGTCTTCGGACCGGACTCCTATGGCGCAGATCTGATCCAACGAATGTGGCGGCACTCCGACATCAGCCGCGAGAAGTACAACGAGGTGAGCCCAAAGATGCGGGCCGGCATTGAAGCCTATATCGACGGCGTAAAAACCTTCATGCGTGAGCATCCCGAACAAGTGCCAAAGTGGGCGCAGGAGATTCACCCCTGGGATGTAATTGCGCTCGGCCGGTACATCATCTGGGGCTGGCCGTTGGGCGAAGCCGGCGGTGATCTCCGGCGCGGAGGCATTGAGCCTGATCCGGCCGCTTATCGAGGCTCGAATGAAATGCTGATCGCTCCCAGCCGCACCGCGATGAATGCGCCGATCGCGGTGATCGATCCTCATCTGAGCTGGTACGGCGAGTTCCGGTTCTACCAGATCAGAATCTACGCCGGGGATTACAACGTGTCTGGAGTGTCGATACTCGGCGTTCCTTTCCCGAGCCTCGGCCACAGCCGCTACTGCTCAGTTGCGATGACCACCGGCGGACCCGACACGTCCGACATCTACGAAGAGGAGCTCAACCCGGCGAACCCCCGCCAGTATCGCTACGACGGTCACTGGCGCGACGTTCAAGTCCGCAAGGAAAAGATCGGAGTGAAGAAAGGGGACGCGATCGATTGGAGGGAGGTCGAAATCGAATACACTCATCACGGGCCGATTGTCGCGCATAAAGGCGGCAAGGCCTATTCGATGGCGATCTCTTACGCAAACGAAGTAGGACTGACCGATCAGATCCACGAGATGATGACGGCGCGGAACCTCGACGAGATGAAGCGCGCGCTTGCGCATCTTCAGTTGATGTCCCAGAACATAATGGTCGGGACAGTTCAAGGAGACATATACTACTTGCGCACCGGGCGAGTTCCGATCCGCGCGAAGGGCGTCGATCCGAGCAAGCCGATTCCGGGTAACACCTCGGCGACTGAGTGGCAAGGCATTCACCCGATGAACGATCTGGTTCAGATCACCAATCCGCCAAGCGGCTATATGCACAATTGCAACGTGACGCCGTTTGGGATGATGAAGGACAGTCCACTGGTGCCCGAGAAGTATGCGCCTTACATCTACAACGCCAGCCGGACTGCGCCTCGGCATCAGCGAGCCGAGATGATGACCGACTTGCTGGACGCTGCAAACAAAGTGACGCTGGAAGAGGCGATCAACATCGCGTTCAGCCCGCAGGTCTATCACGCGGAGTTATGGCAGGCGAGATTGAAGGCCGCGTGGGCGAAAGCCGGGGGCTCGCCGAGCGCTTCGTCGGTTTCGTCTGATGCGGCCAGTGGCAGGCCGGGTGTGACTGCCGATGCTGTCGAGGTCTTCGACTTGATACAGAAGTGGAACCGAAGGAGCGACGCCGACTCGGAAGGAGCGCTCGCTTACTACGCTTTCAAGAGAGGGCTCGGGCCGGAGCTTGGCAGGCAAGTCGAAGTGACCGCCGACATCACGGATGATCAACTGACCGCGGCAGTAGGGAAGGCAAGCGAATGGCTCAAGTCAAACTTCGGTTCGCTGCATGTGCCTTACGGCAAATACTTTCGCGTTGGCAGACAAAGCGGCGACAGAACATTTCCGGTTGGCGGCGGGTCGCTGAACGGCGGGGCTAACAATGTGGGTATGGCGACGCCGCGTGCGATCAGCTTCGGGGCGGTTGGAAAAGAAATGGTGGGTGCCGGAGGGCAGACGTCAACGCAGATAGTAGTGATGACCAACCCGCCGAAGTCTTACGCAATCATCCCGCTTGGCGAGAGCGATCATAAGGAAAGCGGTCACTGGGACGATCAAGCGGAAAAGCTCTTCAGCAGGAGCAAGGCGGCTCCGACGTTCTTCATGGATAAGAACGAGCTGATGAAGCACGTGACTGCGAAGAAGGTTTTGAAGCGTGCCGCTGCGGCGCAGGCAGGGCGATAAAGGGGGTCGTCACGAGGCGGTGAGCGTCTTCCTGAAACACCAAGAGTTCGTAGCTCAACATAAGAAGTTCGTAGTTCGACCTTCAGGCGGAAGTTTGTAAGTTATTCGCCGCCGACGCGCTACGAACTTCCGCCTGAAGGAACTACGAACGCTTTGAGAGGAATAGATATATGAGAATCACAACGCTGCCGCTTTTGTTATTAATGCTCCTGGGCTCTGCTCAGGGTCCGGGGAGCAACAGTAAGGTCGATCTCGCCGAAGAGTTCAAGATCAAGAATGGTGAAGAAGTAGTCGTTAGAGGAGAAAAGCTTCGCATAACCTTCAGCTCCGTGTTCGGTGAATCGCGTTGCCCGATCGGTGTGGATTGTGTGTGGGTGGGAAACGCTGCAATCGCGATCGAAGTTGCTAAAAAGAACAAGAAGCAGGTTGTCGCGATGCTGAATACTTTCCTGGAGCCGAAAGAGATCGCCTACAGGGGATTCAAGATCAAGCTGGTGGCGCTAAACCCTTATCCGGATTTCCGCCAGCCGATCGATCCGAAGGACTATGTGGCGACGATGGTGGTTACGAAGGATGATTGATCTACGCTCGCTGAAAGAACAGCACCTGAGCACGCCCCGGCGAACGCTTCCACGCGGTGCGCCTCAGAACTATCCGGGACCACGGCAACTACGACGCCGGGTTTCGAGTTGTAGCGGTCGCGCGGACCCCTAGTACGTTGCCCTTTTGCCCTTTGGCGAGCGAGCTTGCGAGCTTCACTGCAGTTTGCAACGGGCAATGTCTGATATAATCCCCCTGGAACGGAGGGTTTGGAAATGTCAGCACGTGGCACAGAACTTCTCGATGAAATTCTCACGCTGCCTCCGCAAGAGCGAGCGCAATTGGCCGAGCGGATCCTGGATAGCCTATCGACTGCAAGCGCACGAGCAATCGAGCAGATGTGCGCCGACGAAGCCGAGGCCCGACTTGATGCATACGAGCGCGGCGAGATTGAGGCGTTGCCGGGCGAAGAAGGCATTGCCTGGTTGGATGAGCAAGCTACAAAATGAAACTCAAATTGCTATCCGCCGCAAAGACGGATGCGGCTGGTGCAATCGCGTACTACAACGCCCAAGAGCCTAACTTGGGCGCTGAATTCGCCGCCGAAGTCAGAAAGACAATCGAACGCATCCTACAGTTTCCGAATGCTTGGACTTCTGTTTCCAAGCGGGTCCGCCGCTGTCAAGTCAACAGATTCCCTTACGGCGTTTTCTACTAGTTGAAGAACGATGTAGTTGTTGTGATCGCTGTCTTGCACAATCATCGCGAGCCACGAACGTGGCAAACGCGCGTCGACAAGTAAGAATTCGATGCCCAGCTTCACCATACTCGAACCCATTTCGACTGGCGACGTGATAGATCGCGCGGTGCGGCTCTACCGGCGCAACTTCACTCCGCTGGTGGCGATTACGGCGGTGCCGACCTTGATAGGGTACGTCGTATCGGTGATGTTCTGGCACGGGTACACCAGCTTGCTGACATCAACCGCAAGCTCTCGCGGCGTGCCCGCCACCGCAGTGTGGATGCTGGCGATTGGAGGGCTTGGCTACCCCGTCTGGGCGTATGTGCAGCTGTTGACGGTATCGGGGTTATCGCGCGTAGTCGGCGATCACCTGATGTTGGGCGAACAAATAACATTTCGCAGGTGCTTCGCTGCGGTCAGGCGAAGGCTCGGCGCGATCACGTTGATGGGCTTGCTCTTAATTGTGATGCTGTTCGCGGCCTATATTGTCGTGAGCATCGTCTTGTTCGTTTTGATAATGCTCGTCGGCCTCACTGTCGGCGTAATCGCGGCGGCGGGATTGCCGCAATGGATTATGACGGTGATGTTGTCTGTCACGGTTATCGTCGCGGTCGCGCTCAGTCTCCTGTTGATCTGTGTAGTGGTGGCGCGTGTGGTCTTTCTTCCGCAAATCGTGATGATCGAGGGTCAGTCGGCCGGCAATGCGCTGGGCCGCGCGATTCGACTGGGCAAAGGGAACTGGTATCGCGTCGGCGCCATCGCCGTGTTCACGTACTTTGTGCATTTGTCGTTACTTGCGGCGTTCACCTTCCCGGTCCTAATTGCGTTGTATTTCTCAGGCGTGTTGAGCGCCGCATTTTTTGTGGGCCCGACCTGGAGCATCCTCTCCACGTCGTTCGGACAGATATCGACCTTACTGAGCTTGCCGATCTGGATTGTGTCGTTTACGCTGCTGTACTTTGACAGTCGTGTTCGAAAGGAAGCGTACGACCTCGATCTGATCGCACGCGAAATCAATCCCGGGTTCATTTGGCAGCCAACGGCACAGCCTTCGGCGTTCGGATATCAGATGCCGGCGGGGGTCGACCCTGGCCGGGCGTATGTTCAGACCAGCCCGCTTGGACTCGCGGGGTATCGTCCGCCTCAACTGCGAACGGAGCCCTCCTCGCCTGAAGGTGCGCCGCGGACAGAGTCCGAAGTGTTGCGTGATAAGTTTCAGCACGCGGCCGAGAATCTGAGCGTGGGCGACGCGGCCGAGAGCATGCCCGGTTCGCAGTGGACGACCGCAGCCACTTGCGGGGCGTGTGGCGCGTCGCTTCTGCCGGACGCTAGCTTTTGCATGCATTGTGGGAACTTGACGCGATAGTTGGACGGCCCCAGATATGTCCTTCGTTCTTGTTTCAAAGCGCGGTGAATCTTTAGAAATGCGAACAATGTCGAAGCTCGCTCCAATCCTGCTTCTGACGCTCCTCCTGACTACTGAGGCGTCGGCCGCGAAGACGCTGCTAAACTATGAGAATCACGTCTTCCGCGCAGCCGAACAGATCGGTCGAATCAAATCGGATACCGAGTACAGCGAAGAGGGCATTAGTCACATCAAGGAGTTGCTGCCAAGATCGG
>DATLWF010000436.1:0-16679 GCA_035576605.1 Blastocatellia bacterium
TGGCGTCCCAACAGCTCTATTTCGCTCCTCGGAAACCAGTACTGGGGAACGGACACGCTGGGCATCCCAGGCCGCAAGCGCATACATACCGACGACAGCATACAGGTGAAATATCTCGATCAGCCGGAAAAAACACTCAACAAGGCGGCGTTCACACTCACCTTCGACGCGGGTTGCGAATACGGCAACGACAGCGGGGTGAGTTGCCACGATGGTTCTCCCGACAAGCCATCGCAATACTTCCTGGGTTTCATGGCCTACAACCGATTCTGGTTCCACAAGGACCTGTTCGGATTGACGCTCGGCACCGGTGCAATCACAAACCCGGGGCGCTATCTCGTGCTTATACCGCCGATCAATGGAGCGACCGCGTTTTCAGGAACGCCCTACTTCACGGCGAGTCCTGGGGACAGGTACAAAGCCTGGGACGCTTCAATAACCTTCGATTACATGCCCAAGCAGTTCTCGACCTTCCGTTTCGAGTACAATCACCGGGCTGCAAACGTGCCGTACTTCTCCGGGCCCGGAGGAGTGACGCCGCCTGGCGGCAATAGTGGTCCCCCGGGCTCATTCGTGCCGGGCTTTGCTCCGGATCTCCGCAAATTCGAGAGAAGGTTCACCATCGCCTTACTCGTCAAGTTGTGATCCTTACGCAGAGAAAACAAGAAATGGCAACGCTATGCGGATACTGAAATGTCTACAAGATAAGTTCGATGATTGCGCGGAAGCCCCGGGGGCTTCCGCGCTCACTCCATATGGCGGCTCGATTCTCCGTCGGGTCGCCAGAGTTTTTCCTGTTGGACTCATTGTCTTCGCGTCGACTGCAGGAGCCAAAGCGCAAAGCCATTCTGTTGCCGGCCAAGCCTCGCGAGTCTCGAATGCTATCGGCCAAACCGTGGCCAGTAAGCGGAGTGACAGCGGCAACCAAGAGACTAAAGAAAGAGTCAACCCCTCGGCGCTACTCGAGGGGTTATATCGAGGGCCCGAGATGATTGAGCGGGTCAACCAAATAGAAAAACTCGAACGGCGGTTGGCAGAATCGCAAACGGCAAATGACCCCGCTGAGGGTTCGCGGGAGGCCAACAAATTTTCAGCGAAAGCCATTTCATCGGCGACCAGTGGTGACGGCGACGCGCCAAGCCAAAACGAGACGCGAGCGGCGGCGCTAAACTCGACCGACTCCGGCCAGAACGCGGCCTCATCCAAGCCCTCGTGGCACTACGGCGCCTTCGTTGACGCCGGCTATTTGCTTGATTTCAACCATCCCTCAAATCACTTGTTCCGAAGTCGCGGGACCGCTTTTCATGTGGACAACCTGTTCGTGAATATGGCGGGTGCCTACGCTAGAAAAGCAGCCTCTGAACAGTCTCGGTGGGGCGTGGAGCTGACCGCACAGGGAGGCAAAGATTCCGAGGTGTTTGGGTTCTCCGCGACGGCTCCCAACATCGACGGGTTCAAAGGGCTGCGTCACCTCGGTCCGACAAATGTGTCTTATCTCGTGGGCAAGGGACTCACGCTGCAGGGCGGGATCTTCGGCAGTCTGATCGGATACGATTCGCTTTACGCTAAGGATAATTTCAACTACACAAGACCCTGGGGAGCCGACTTCACGCCGTACTTGATGATGGGCGTGAACGCGAGTTATCCCATCAACGATAAGCTCACGGCCGCATTTTTCGTGATCAATGGATATTGGCATCTGGCCAACGCGAACAGCGTTCCAAGTTCAGGTGGCCAACTCGCTTATAAGGCCAGTCCACGCGTGACAGTGAAGGAGACAGTTCTCTGGGGGCCTCATCAGACGGACACTTCGCTTAAATACTGGCGCTCGCTTTCCGACACCATTGTCGAGCGCAAAGGAGATCGAGCCACATTCGCGTTCGAATACATATACTCCGGTGAACGTGTGGTTGGGCCCGGAGACTCTCGCGCCCTGATGATGGCTTGCCAATTTCCGCTGCACTGGGCGCTGAACAAGCGATGGAGTGCAACCGTTCGTCCCGAGGTCTTTTGGGATCGCGATGGCCGGTGGACGTTAGCCCGACAAACGGTCAAGGCCATCACTACTACGCTCGAATATCGTATCCCGTACAAAGAGACCAACACGATCCTGCGAGTGGAGCACAGGTGGGACGATTCGAGGGGACCAGATGGAGGCTTCTTCAGAGGCGCTGAACCAGCCCCGGGTGTGATCGGCTTGACGCCAACCCAGCACCTTTTGATTTTCGGACTGATATTCACGTTCGACCGTTGATACCCTGGGTGAACTCGGCAGGCTCGGCCGCCGGAACGCTTATGAACTTTTCATCTTATCTTTATTCCGATCTTACGCGGCGGGAGTTAGAGTTAATAGGGAGAACAAGCTGAATTCGGAGGGCAAGTGAAATGCTGGACGTGATTTTTATAGCGTTGGTTCTCATTTTCTTTGGAATCGCATTTTGGTACGTCCGCTTCTGCGAGCGAGTGTAATGGAGGAAACGTGAGCTCGGAAGATCCAAGGAACTTGATCGCGATTGTAGTGATGATACTTCTTTACGCTGCGCTCGTCTTTTCGAAAGTGCGAAAAGCGAGCAAAGGGACAAAGAAATGAATGCGGAATACATAGCAAGCGGAATCATTGCTCTGCTGCTGCTGTTTTATCTGATGTACGCGCTGCTCAAACCGGAGAAGTTTTGAACCTGTAGCGGGCAGCCCTGGGAGAGCTTGAATATAGGTCCTGTAGGTCGAATAGGTCCTATATTCCGGCGCTCTCCCAGGGACGACCTACAGGTGGGGAAACGAGATGACACTCAATGGATTCTTACAGCTCGCGGTCTACTTTCTGGTGCTGCTTGCGGTCACCAAACCGCTCGGCGTCTATATGACCAGAGTCTTCTCAGGCGAGAAGACTTTCATGAACCGCGTGCTAGGCCCGGTCGAGCGCCTGGTCTATCGCGTGTGCCGGGTCGATGCTGCGAACGAGCAACACTGGACTACTTACACGGCGGCGATGTTGATGTTCAGCGTGGTCTCGCTGCTGCTGCTCTACGCGCTTCAGCGGCTTCAGTATTATCTGCCGCTGAACCCGCAGCGGTTCCCCGGTGTCAACGAGCACATGGCATTTAACACGGCGGCAAGCTTCACGACCAACACCAACTGGCAAGACTATTCGGGCGAGTCGACTATGAGCTACCTGGTGCAGATGACGGGGCTTGCATTCCACAACTTCACTTCCGCGGCAGTTGGCATCGTGCTGGCGATCGCATTTATCCGGGGCATCGCGCGACGCGAAGCAAAAACGATCGGCAACTTCTGGGTGGACCTTACTCGATGCTCGCTATACGTGCTCTTACCGTTCTGCCTGGTCGGCGCATTGGCGCTGGTCTCGCAGGGGGTCGTGCAGAACTTAAAGCCTTATACCCAGGCTACACTCGTCGAGCCGCAGCAGGTCACAAAGACAGATGCGGACACCGGCGCCGAAACCACGGAACCGGTTACCGACCAGACGATCGCTCAGGGGCCGGTGGCCTCTCAGGAGATCATCAAGGAATTGGGCACGAACGGGGGTGGTTTCTTTAATGCGAATTCGGCGCACCCGTTTGAAAACCCGACGCCTTTGTCGAACTTCCTCGAGATCGTGGCGATCTTCTCGCTTGGCTCAGGCCTGACTTATACATTGGGAAGGATGACGGGCAATCAAAGGCATGGCTGGGCAGTCTTTGCGGCGATGACCATTGTATTCCTGGGAGGTTTTCTCGTCGCTTACTATTTTGAAGCGCGAGGGAATCCGAACTTCAATCAATACGGCGTGACGCAGGCAGCCGTACAGACCAGCGGCGCCGAGCAAGCCGGCGGCAACATGGAAGGCAAAGAGGTTCGCTTCGGCGTCGCGAACTCGGCGTTGTTCGCCACCATCACCACCGATGCTTCGTGTGGCGCGATCAACTCGTGGCACGATTCATACACACCGCTGGGCGGGATGATTCCGCTGCTGAACATCATGCTTGGTGAGATCATTTTCGGCGGCGTCGGATCGGGGATGTATGGAATGCTGGTGATGGTGGTGCTGACGGTATTCATAGCAGGCTTGATGGTCGGGCGCACCCCTGAATACCTGGGCAAGAAGATCGAAGCGAAGGATGTAAAGCTGGCGATGCTTTACGTGCTGGTCTTCGCGTTGTCGATCCTCTGTTTCTCAGCGTGGTCGAGCATTGTTCCCTACGGCACGTCTAAGACAGCCAACGGCGGGCCGCACGGTTTGTCTGAAATCATCTACGCCTTTACGTCGTGCACCGGCAACAACGGCTCTGCCTTTGGCGGCCTCACCGTAAACACGTACTGGTACGACACGACGCTGGGACTCGCTACGTTGATAGGTCGCTTCTTGATGATCATCCCGATGATGGGAATCGCGGGAAATCTGGCAACCAAGAAAATCGTGCCGCCCTCGGCGGGCACGTTTCCAGTTTATACGCCGCTGTTCGTAATGCTGCTGATCGGCGTGATCCTAATCGTTGGAGCGTTGACCTTCTTTCCGGCGTTGTCGCTCGGGCCGATTGTCGAGCACTACTTGATGAACTCGGGAACGAATTTTTGATTGCCGATTGCCGATTGCCGATTGCCGATTTGCGATTGGCGATTGGCGATTTGAGATGATGTCAAAACTCCAAACGGCAATCGGCAATCGGCAATCGGCGATCGGCAATCGCAAAATAGGAACCATATGTCAGAGAGAGCGAAAAAAGGACCGCTGTTTGACCCACCCATCGTCAGGCGGGCAATCAAGGACGCATTCACAAAACTCAATCCGCGACAGGTCGCGAAGAACCCGGTGATGTTTGTGGTTGAGATCGGAAGCATTCTCACGACGCTGCTTATCATTCGGGACATCGCGCAGGGCAACACCGGGCACATGCTTTTCACCGTGCAGGTGACGCTTTGGCTCTGGTTCACTGTGCTCTTCGCCAACTTTGCTGAGGCTATGGCCGAAGGCCGCGGAAAGGCCCAGGCCGACACGCTTCGCAAGGCGAAGACCGAAACAATCGCCCATCGCATCACTCGCGATTCGGGCGACATCTCGCGAGTTGCCAGCTCGCAGCGCGTTGACCAGGACCTTCTAAAAACTGCTCGCTTGCGAACTGCTGGCGCGGACACGTCGGCAGAACCCGAGACCGCCCTACAGCGATTCACTATTGAAGCGATCGCCGCGCCCAAATTACGAAAGGACGACCTGGTTCTTGTTCGCGCCGGGGAGTTTATTCCAGGTGATGGCGAGATCGTCGAAGGCGTGGCGTCAGTCGATGAGTCGGCAATCACCGGCGAGAGCGCACCGGTCATTCGCGAATCGGGCGGCGACCGGTCGGCCGTGACCGGCGGCACCAAGGTAATCTCCGACTGGATCAAGGTGCGAATCACTTCCAATCCCGGTGAAACTTTTCTCGATCGAATGATCGCGCTCGTCGAGGGCGCCGAGCGCCAGAAGACTCCGAATGAGATCGCGCTGAACATCCTGCTCGCTGGTCTGACAATCATTTTCTTGCTGGCGGTCGTCACGCTTCTGCCCTATGCGATCTACAGCGTGAACGCCTCGGATCCCGCGGCGGGATTCGCTCCGTCGGCGCCTCCGACGATCACCGTGCTTGTGGCGTTGCTTGTCTGTTTGATTCCAACAACGATCGGCGGCCTGCTTTCGGCGATCGGCATAGCCGGGATGGACCGGCTGATTCAACACAACGTGCTTGCGATGTCCGGGCGCGCGGTCGAGGCAGCAGGCGACGTTAACACACTGCTTCTGGACAAGACGGGCACGATCACGCTGGGCAATCGGCAGGCGGTCGAGTTTATCGCGATGAATGGAGTCTCGGAAACCGAGCTTGCCGATGCGGCTCAGCTTTCGAGCCTGTCGGATGAGACACCCGAGGGCCGGTCGATAGTTGTGCTCGCTAAGACCAAATACAATCTCAGAGGTCGGGAATTGGGGGTTCACGAGGCCCAGTTCATCGCGTTTAGCGCGCAGACTCGAATGTCAGGGGTCGATATCGACAGCCGCGCGATTCGCAAAGGCGCAGTCGACGCGATTATCGAATTTATCGGCACAGCCGGCGGAATCGTGCCTCCCGAGATGAAAGAGACTGTTGAACGCATCTCACGCTCGGGCGGAACACCGCTGGCCGTTGCGGATCAAGGTCACGCGCTTGGAATCATTCACCTCAAGGACATCGTCAAAGGGGGAATGAAGGAGCGCTTCGATCAGTTGAGACGAATGGGAATCAAGACGGTAATGATCACCGGCGACAACCCGTTGACCGCGGCCGCCATCGCGCGCGAGGCTGGGGTCGATGATTTCCTCGCCGAAGCGAAGCCCGAAGATAAAATGGCTTTGATCAAACGCGAGCAGCACGAGGGCAAGCTCGTTGCGATGACCGGCGACGGAACCAACGATGCTCCGGCGCTCGCGCAGGCCGACGTCGGCGTCGCGATGAACACCGGCACGATGGCGGCCAAAGAAGCCGGCAACATGGTTGATCTGGACTCGAATCCGACGAAGCTGATCGAGATCGTCGAGATCGGAAAGCAGTTGCTCATGACGCGAGGAGCTCTGACGACCTTCTCGATCGCCAATGACGTGGCGAAATACTTCGCGATCATTCCGGCGATGTTTTCAACGCTATACATGCTCGCCGGCGCAAGGAGCGGGCCTCTTGCCGCGCTGAACATTATGAGGCTGGCGACTCCCGAATCGGCGATTCTGTCCGCCGTGATCTTCAACGCGGTGATAATCGTGGCGCTGATCCCGCTTGCGCTGCGCGGCATCAAGTACCGCCCGATGGGTGCGGCGGCGGTGCTCAGGAGAAATCTGTGGATATATGGATTCGGTGGAATCGTCATTCCGTTTATCGGGATCAAGGCCATTGACGTGATCATTAACGTGCTGGGGCTCGCATGATGGCAAAGGTAAATAGTTTATGAACATACTCAAACAGATTTATCCGGCATTTGCGATAACAGTCGTGCTAACCGTGCTGCTAGGCATCATCTACCCGCTTGCGGTAACCGGGCTGGCGCAATGGATTTTTCCGCGACAGGCTGGCGGAAGTCTGATCGAAAAGGACGGCAAGGTGATTGGATCGACGCTGATCGGACAACCCTTCTCAGGGCCGAGCTACTTTCATTCACGGCCCTCCGCAGCCGGAAGCGGGTACGACGCGACCGCCTCTGCCGGAACGAATCTTGGGCCGACCAACCAGAAGCTTATGGACAACGTCAAGACTGCCGCGGAATCGTTGCGAGAAGAGAATCCCAACTCGCCGGTACCGATCGACATGGTCACGGCTTCCGCATCGGGGCTCGATCCGCATATCACGCCGGCGGCCGCGGAATTTCAAGTTCCGCGCGTCGCCAAAGAGCGAGGCATGAACGCGGAAGAGGTGCGCAGGATTGTCCGGGAGCACACTGAGGGCAGGCAGTTTGGTGTGTTGGGCGAGCCGCGAGTCAACGTTCTCGAATTAAATCTTGCGCTCGACGGGAGGAACGGGGTCGGATAGGCAGAGTCTCTGGCGTTCTACAGTGATCAAGCTAAATATGAACAGCCTGCGACGAAAACTCGCATTCAGCTACGCGCTGCTGATCGTAATCATCCTCGCAGTCAGCGCGTGGAGCATCTACCACCTTAAGCATCTCGGGCGAGCGATTGATGTAATCCTGGTCAACAACTACCAGAGCATCACTGCCGCGGAGAACATGAAGGAGGCCCTCGAACGACAGGACTCAGCAGCAATGTTCTTCATCGCCAGCCACGGCGACAAAGCCCGCGAGCAGTTCGAGACAAACAGCCAGAGGTTTGCCGAGCAGTTCGAGATCGCTCAGGGAAATATTACCGAGCCAGGCGAAGCCGAAATCGTCGCCGACGTAAACTCCAGGCATCAGGCATACAAGAAGGACCTCGAAACCTTTCTCAGCCGCACTCCACCCAGACCAACCGGCGAGCTATCCAACACTTATTTTGAGCGCCTGGAGCCGCAGTTTCTTTCTCTCAAGAACCGGCTCGACGATTTGCTGCACCTAAATCAGCGCGCGATGGTCGCGGCTAACGACCGAGCGGTTTTCGTCTCAAAGCGCGGCGAAATTTCAACCGCCGTCACGGCCGTGCTGGCTATCACCCTGGCTCTCCTCTTCGCCTGGAGATTCACTCGCTATGTCGTCGATCCGATCTCTATGCTAGCGGAAAAGGCAAAGCGCGTCGGTGAGGGTGACTTCGATCAGCACATAAGCGTTTCCTCCAAAGATGAAATAGGCGTGCTGGCTACGGAATTCAACCGGATGCTCGTCCGCCTTCGTGATCTGCGCAAGTCTGACTACGGCAAATTGTTAATCGAGCAAAAGAAGTCTGACGCGGTGATCGATTCTATTTGCGAGCCCGTGATAGTAACCAACTCGCGCAATCGTGTAATCAAAATCAATCGCGCTGCCAGACAATTGTTCGGCAGTTATTCCTTGAGCGGTGATGGCGACGGCGCCGATCTTGAAGGTCTCGAAGGAGGTGAGCGAATCCTGCGCGCCGTTCGAGACGCCGTTTCAATGCAGCGGCCGGTCGCCGTCGACGCCGAAGCCGCGATCGTTCCTATCAAGGTGGGCGGGGCGGAGCGTGACTTCCGCCTGCGCGCGACTCCGATGCGTGACTCGGAAGGCCGGCTGCTTGGCGCGGTCACCTTGCTTGAAGACATCACCGCCATCACCGAAGTCGACAAACTAAAAACAGCGTTCATCTCGGTCGCGTCGAGCAAGCTGCGTGAGCCGCTTCACTCGCTGCGGCTTGCGCTTCACGCGGTCATCGAAGGGTATGTCGGCGAGGCAAATGAACAGCAGAACGAGATGCTCAGGGGGGCTCGAGAAAACGCCGATAAGCTGGATGAGTTGATCAGCGATTTGCTCGAGCTGGCAGAGATCGACTCGGGTGCGCGGCGGCTCTCGATGGAAAGGTTGCGGCCCATCGATCTTGGGCGAGAAGCAGTCGAGCGGTTTCGCGCCGCCGCCGGCAGCAAGCAGATCAAGCTCGAGAACAAAATCTGGCCGGACCTGTCCTGGGTGGTTGGAGACCGGCGGGCGATCGCGAGCATTCTCGATAACCTGCTGTCGAACGCCATACGTCATACTGATCGCGGGGGGAGCGTTGCGGTTGAAGCAAACGAGCACGTCGGGCGAATCTACTTCAGCGTGCGGGACACCGGCGAGGGTATACCAGAGCAGTACCTGCCCACGGTCTTCAGCAGGTTTAATCGCGTCGGCGACCGAGCGGAGGGCACAGGTTTGGGACTTGCGCTGGTGAAGCGGCTTGTTGAGGCTCAAGGAGGACAGGTCAGCGTCGAGAGCCGTCCGGGCGAAGGCGCGACGTTCACCTTTGCGCTGACGACAGGCGGCCCGGCGAGCATTAGACATACCGCGTAAGTTCAGAGTACACGTTGTATGGTCTCCCACGAGGTGACAACCGATCGATTGGCCGGCACGCGACCGAGCGCCGAGTCGCTGCTTGCTAAAGAACAGCAAGCGCAACGCGCCCGGCTGCGCATTTATCTAGGCGCCGCTCCAGGCGTCGGCAAAACGTACCAGATGCTCGAAGAGGCGCACCTGCTCAAGCGTCAGGGCGTCGACATCGTAATCGGTTTCATCGAGCCGCACGGTCGCGCGGAAACGGAGGTCTTGATAGGCGATCTCGAGCGCGTGGCGTTGCGGCGAACAGAGTATCGCGGCGTCATGCTCGAAGAGATGGACGTGGACGCGATCATCGTACGCAAGCCTGACACCGTTTTGGTAGATGAGCTAGCGCATACAAACGTGCCCGGCTCCAAGAATCGGAAACGTTACGAAGACGTGCTTGAAATCCTGGACGCGGGGATCCCGGTTATCACAGCTTTTAATGTGCAGCACATCGAATCGCTCAACGACGCGATCGCCAGCATCACCGGCGTCCGAGTGCGCGAGACCATTCCTGATTATTTCCTGCGCCGCGCCGATGAAGTGGTCAACGTGGACGTTTCGGTCGACACGCTGCGAACTCGGCTCCGTCAGGGGAAGATTTACACCGTCGAGAAGATCGAGCAGGCGCTGGCGAACTTCTTCCGCAAAGGGAATTTGTCGGCGCTTCGAGAGCTCACGCTACGGCAGGTCGCCGAGGACCAGGCTGCAAAGTCGCACGACTATCGTGAGCGCGAAGGACTCGAGCAGGCGGCGATCCCTGAGAAGGTGATGGTATGCGTGTCTTCGCGAGGCACTGCGAAGAAGCTGTTGCGCACAGGCTCGCGCATAGCCGGAAGGCTTGCGTCGGACTGGTACGCGGTATACGTGGAAACGCCGCCCGAGGAGCTGGGCAGGATTAACCCGGAGGATCACGCGAGGCTTATGGAGAACATTCGATTCGCCGAAGAGCTTGGAGCGAAGGTGGTCAGGCTCAAGGGGAGGCGAGTCGCCGACTCGCTCATCGACTTCGCGCGGCGTGAAGGAATCACGCATGTTGTATTCGGGCAATCGGCGCGCTCGCGATGGGACATATTGCTTCATGGCTCGGTGATCAATCGCTTTCTGAGTGAAGTGCGCGGCGCAACCGTGCAGGTTGTTCCGCTTCAAGATGAGTAGGCACGGTCGTTTGCCGCTTCGATAGGTGGCGGCTATGCGACCTACGCGACCTTGCTCACAGGCGTGGAAAGGGGTCGCTCTCATCTTTATGAAAGCTTTATGAATCTTTTATGCCAGCCTTATGTTTGCGGCAGTACCATGACCTTGAGACTTCTGTGAACCGCCAATAGCCCCGCTGGTTACGGCCGAGTAAACAAAGAAGCCTCTAGCGCTTATGTTATCGGTCGGTCGCGAAATCAACATCGAAAACAAAAACCTCCTCTGCCGAAAATGTGCCTGGCAAGGCACGGGCCCCGAATTGTCGACTGGCCTTGTCCGTGTCAGCCATAGCGACATCTATGTGTACGCCTACCGCTGTCCTGAGTGCGCGAGCTTTGACCTGGCTTCGAAAGCGAAACTGCTCGCGTTCAGGTCGCGGCTGACATCGGCTATATCGGACACAATCGAGCAAGGGTCGGAGGATGAGCGGCGGAGCGTCGACTCGCGACGGAGAAACTGAAACTCCTATGGCAATAGACAGGCTCACAGCAAAGAACGTGGCGAAGAATCCGACTCGCGTCAGGGTCGTTGTAGCGACAACCGTGATGCTGTCCTTCATTTCGTTCTGGCGTGCGGCAGCAATAGTGTTGAACGATCTCGGCTCGTCGGCCTTCTACGTTGGCGGTATAGCTGAGAAAGCCATCGGCCGCTCGGCGCCATGGTTCATTCTCGGCGTGATGCTTTTCTCGTACGCCGTCCGCGCCGTCTATGTCGAGTCTTGCGCGATGTTCACGCGAGGCGGAGTCTATCGCGTGGTCAAGGAAGCGATGGGCGGCACGCTGGCAAAGCTCTCGGTTTCGGCGTTGATGTTCGACTACATCTTAACCGGACCAATTTCCGGAGTATCCGCAGGGCAATACATCGTCGGGCTCGCCGCACAGACCTCAACCTACCTTGGTTATCCATGGAGCCCTCCGCCTTCGACTGTGAATCTGATCGCTGCTGCAATAGCCCTGTTGATCACCATTTATTTCTGGCGACGCAACACAAAGGGATTGCACGAATCGTCGGGCGACGCGCTGAAGATCATGTATATCACAACCGTGATGGTTGTGATTCTGATTCTCTGGGCGGGCTACACGGTTGCGACTCGGCCCGATAAGCAAAGGCTTGCACCGGCGCCCGTGCCCCACAATCTATCGTTCAATCGCGACGCCGTTGGCTGGTTACCTGGGCTTGCGCCAAAAGCTTTGCAAGAGCTGCCGACGGAATCGCCGCCCGCGGATTCTCCAGCTCCTGAGAAAGCAGAGGAGGAGCCTCGCTACGGACTCGCAGCTAACGCAGGCGCGTTGCTCGGGTTGATCGGAATCCTGATGGCCTTCGGTCACTCTTTCCTGGCGATGTCAGGCGAGGAGTCGCTTGCTCAGGTGAATCGAGAGCTTGAATACCCCAAGCACAAGAACCTGATGCGCGCCGGTCTGGTGATCTTCGTGTACTCGCTGCTGTTCACATCGCTGGTCTCGTTCTTCGCTTACGCGCTTATCCCGGATGATGTGCGGCCGAGGTATCTGGATAACCTGATCAGCGGCGTTGCGATCTACCTCGCTGGACCGATGACGCTTAGGCTCTTGTTTCAGGCGTTTATCGTGATCGTAGGATTCTTGATGCTAGCGGGCGCGATCAACACCTCGATCATTGGCTCGAACGGGGTACTCAATCGAGTATCCGAAGACGGGGTCCTGACAGATTGGTTTCGCGCGCCGCACAAGAAGTACGGCACGACATTTCGAATGATCAACCTGATCGTGGTGCTGCAACTCGCAGCGATCATAGGCTCGCGCGGCAATACTTACACATTGGGCGAAGCGTATGCGTTCGGCGTCATCTGGTCATTCGCATTCAAAGCGCTGGCGGTGCTGGTGCTGCGCTTTAAGGACAGATCGCCTCGCGAGTGGAAAGTGCCGCTGAACATCAACCTCGGCAGCAACGAGATCCCGGTCGCGCTTGGCATAATCATGGTTCTGTTGTTTTCCGTTGCCGGAATTAACCTGCTAACGAAGGAAGTGGCTACGATCGCCGGCGTAGCTTTCACCTTGGTGTTCTTCGCGATCTTCACAATCTCCGAGCGCATCAACTATCGCAAGCTGGACCGGTCCCTCGCAGCGCTCGACCAATTCAAGCTCCACTACGAACAAGAGGTCAGTCTCGACACAGTCCGCGCGCGACCCGGCAATGTGCTTGTTGCAGCCCGGGACTACAATACTCTCTCGCATCTCGATTATGTTTTGGAGCGAACAGACACCGAAGCGCAAGATATAGTCGTGATGACCGCGCGGTTGATGCGAGGCCCCGACGCCGGCGAGCGTGAGCTATATGACACAAATCTGTTCACGGACTACGAGCAACGCCTCTTTACCCGAGTCGTTGCGCTTGCCGAAAAGCATGGCAAACCAGTCGAGCTGGTGGTCGTTCCAGCGACTAACCTCTTTGACGCCGCGGCACAGACCGCGCTGCGTCTGGACTCTGCGGAGATTGTTGCAGGGTTATCTTCGAAGATGACCGCCATTGAACAGGCCCGCGAGATGGGCCGAGCGTGGGAACGCCTTGCCGAATCACCACGCCGTCAAGTGTGGTGCAGGATCGTGGGGCCAGGAAATCGCGAACACAGCGTTTCTCTTGGTGCGCATGCTCCCGAGCTGACCGAGGATGACATTAGCTTGATCCATAAGATCTGGCTGCAAGTGAGCCAGCTTCCGGGTCGACGCCGCGTACATCACCGTGACGTAGTTCGCGTAGCTCTGGAACGGCTTGAGCGAGAGTTACGTGGAAACACAGATGTGATGCTGGACTTTTACAAGGTGGAGCGTAAGGGCGGGCAAGACAAGGCACCCGGCAAAGACGCAAAGACGCTAAATGATGGCCCTCATCCCGGACGGAGTAAGGTGTAGCCCCGATACATCGGGCTTTCAACTGATGGAGCTTCAACGTCAACCTAGGGACAAGCGTTTCGATGGATCCCCAGAGGAAGTATCATAATCCCGCGTTCGATCCATCCGTAGATCCCGGGTTCATAGGAGACTAAGATAATGGCAATTCCAACGTGCAGTCAGTGTGAAGAGACGAAGTTCGAGTTAGTCTTGCAACAGCCACAAGATGCAAAACACAAATTCTACTTTGTACAGTGCGCGTCGTGCGGCACCGTTGTAGGAGTCCTTCAAGAAAGAAACACAATTGAAGCAATGCTGCGGAGAATTGCAGAGAAAGTCGGAGCCGACCTAACTGGGATTTGATTTTAGATTCCGCTTTGCTGTCTTCTTTGTTCGTTGAAACTCGGCTTCCCGCTTGTCGATCTTATCCATCCGGACCGTCTCCGTTCTGCACTCGTTAGGTGAAAACCGAAACTCCATCCGCTAAAAGCGCGACCGTATCTCTGGGACTGTACGACCTTCCCAACACTCGCTAGACTCATTGCCGTCTATGGCGAGAAACACCCTCCAGCATTGGTTGCTGCGACTGCAGATGGGTGAGCGGCCGGGCATACTGCAAAACCGGGAGCACCAGCACCCGTGGTGGAAGGTGATGTGTTTGACCGGGGTCGACTATTTTTCGACGCTCGGGTATCAACCTGGCATTGCGTTCCTGGCGGCGGGCGCGCTCTCACCAATAGCGACGCTTGTGCTGGTCTTGCTCACGCTCCTGGGAGCGCTGCCGATCTACAACCGAGTGGCAGCCGAGAGTCCCCACGGCAACGGCTCCATCTCGATGCTCGAGCACCTGCTGCCTGGATGGCAAGCCAAGCTCTTCGTGCTGATGTTGCTGGGCTTCGTGGCAACCGATTTCATTATCACCATAACTCTATCAGCTGCCGACGCAACGGCTCACATCGTCGAGAATCCTTTCACTCCTCATTTCCTGCACAACCGAATTGCCATAACGCTCTTTTTGATCGCTTTCCTGTGCGCGATTTTTCTCAAAGGATTCAAAGAAGCAATCGGGCTGGCGGTGCTGTTGGTCGGGGCTTATCTGCTGTTGACCTTCGTTGTCGTAGGCGTTGGATTCTACGAACTCGCTACTCATCCGTCTGCATTTTTGGACTGGAAGAACGCTTTGCTCACCGCTCACGGAAGCCCGCTTGCAATGATTGGTGTGGCGTTGATCCTTTTTCCGAAGCTCGCCCTGGGACTTTCGGGATTTGAGACGGGCGTCGTCGTGATGCCGCTGGTTAAAGGATATGAAACTGATACCGAAGAGAACCCCGCGGGCAGAATCGCCAACACGCGCACGCTGCTTCGCACCGCGGCTTTGATCATGAGCACGATGTTGATCGCCAGCAGCCTTGTGACCACGACGCTGATCCCCGCCGTTGAATTTGCGGAAGGCGGACAGGCAAACGGCCGCGCGCTCTCGTACATTGCGCACATGTACCTCGGCAATATGTTTGGCGCCGTTTATGATCTGACCACGATTCTCATTCTTTGGTTCGCGGGCGCGTCGGCTATGGCGGGACTGGTGAACATAGTCCCGAAGTACTTGCCGAGATATGGAATGGCGCCGAAGTGGGCCGCCGCTGTTAGACCTCTGGTGCTCGTGTACACGGGGATCGCGTTTGCTGTAACGCTGATTTTCAAAGCCGATGTCGAAGCGCAGGGTGGCGCATATGCGACGGGAGTGCTGGTGCTGATGAGCTCCGGCGCGGTCGCGGTGACGCTTTCAGCCTTTCGCCGCCGCAAACACGGCTGGGCCTTTCTGATGATCTCGCTCGTGTTTGCGTACACGACGGTGGTGAACATCATCGAGCGGCCCGAAGGCATCAAGATCGCGTCGTTCTTCATAGCGTCGATCGTCATTACGTCGTTTGTGTCGAGGGTGATGCGGACCACCGAGCTGCGCGTCGAGCGAGTCGATCTCGACGAGAAAGCGCGGGCTTTCATAGAGAACGTGGCGCGCAATCACGAGATTCAACTTGTCGCTAATCGACGGCAGACAGGCGATGTGAATGAGTATCGGCTCAAAGAAAAGGAACAGCGCGAGGATAATCACATTCCAAAGGACGATCCGATACTGTTTCTCGAAATCGACATCGGCGACGCTTCGGAGTTCAGTGATGAGCTTTGTGTGCGTGGCGTCGAGGTAGACGGTTACCGGGTGCTCAGGGGAAAGAGCGCGGCCGTACCAAATGCGATCGCGGCGCTTCTTCTCTACCTGCGCGACACGACCGGCAAGATCCCGCACGCTTATTTCGGCTGGAGCGAAGGCAACCCGCTAAAGTACCTGCTGAAGTACTTGATCTTCGGTGAAGGCGAGACAGCTCCGGTGACTCGCGAAGTGCTGCGCCAGGCCGAGCCCGATCCGGAACGCCGTCCGGCGATTCACGCCGGCGGATGAGCTAAGAGTCATAGACGATTCAAAGACTCGTGAGATAGAATCTGGGCTCGCAAAGTTCAAGAACTAGACGCTAAAGTGCCAACCTGGGGCTGCGCGCCGAGCAGACAAAACGCTGGAATTGAGTGCGCATAATGAAGTGGACTGAACGGGGCATCCCGTCAAAGCGGAGGAATAATGGCTAGAAAAAAGATAACGGTTGTAGGCGCCGGAAACGTCGGAGCTACGGCTGCTCAACGACTGGTTGACAAAGAACTCGGGGACGTCGTCCTGGTCGACATCATCGAAGGCATGCCGCAAGGAAAAGCACTCGATCTCGCGGAGACGGCGCCGATCGAAGGATACGACTCGCGGTTGGTTGGCACGAACGGGTACAAGGAAACCGCCGATTCGGACGTGGTAATAATAACGTCCGGCCTGGCTCGCAAGCCCGGTATGAGCCGCGACGATCTCCTGCGGACCAACGCCGGGATAGTTGGATCGGTTACCGATGAGATAATGAAGTATTCGCGGAATCCTATCCTGATCATCGTCTCGAACCCGCTCGATGCGATGTGTCACGTCGCGATAAAGCATTCCGGGCTTCCGAAACAGCGGGTCATCGGAATGGCCGGGGTATTGGACTCGGCGCGCATGCGCTCCTTCATAGCCGAAGCGCTCAATGTGTCAGTCGAAAACGTCACTGCCTTTGTCCTGGGCGGTCACGGCGA
>DATLWF010000437.1:0-3729 GCA_035576605.1 Blastocatellia bacterium
CGCTTCACTCGGTTGACATCTATTCTTCGGGACTCGTGAGCATCGGAAAGCCGGTTGGGTTCGTCACCCGCCAGGTGAAAGGCTGGACCGAGCGATGGCACCGCTCGAAGACAAACGAGCTGCTCGAAATTGATCGGGTCATTCAATGGCTCTCCGACCGCATTCCGCCTGAGCCCGATCCGGAAGGGGGACGGCCAGCCACGCTGGTGCACAACGATTTCAAGCTCGACAACACTATGCTCGATCCGACCGACCCGGCGCGCGTAGTTGCGGTGCTCGATTGGGAGATGTGCACGGTCGGCGATCCGTTGATCGACGTTGGAATCTTCCTTTGCTACTGGGCTAAAAAGGACGATCCCGAGGCGCGCCGCGAATCGATAAGCCCTGTCACGACTGAGCCAGGGTGGATCAGCCGGCAAGAGATCATCGAGCGCTATGCGAAAGAGACCAGGCGTGATCTTTCGGGCATCGCGTTCTACGAAGTGTTCGCGCTGTTCAAAGTAGCGGTGGTGCTTCAGCAGATTTATTTCCGCTACGCCCGCGGGCAGACGCACGACAAGAGATTCAAGGAGTTTGACAAACGAGTCTCCGGGCTTGCGCGCGCAGCGTGGGACCTTGCAGAGAGGTCGGGAATCTGAGGATTTTCTATTTTTCTATTTTTTATTTTCTATTTTTTATTCTGGATCGTCTCGCGGGGTTGATCGCTTAACTTCGTTTCAAGGTTCCGAAAAATAGGAAATAGGAAATAGAAAATAGAAAATAGAAAATAGAAAATATCCATGGGATACATCTACCTTATTCGTCATGCACAGGCGGGCTCACGCGACAACTACGACGTGTTGTCCGAGCTTGGCCACAAGCAGGCTCGTCTTCTAGGCGAGCACTTCACCGAACAAGGCATTGAACTCAGCGCGGTGTACGCCGGCGGCATGCAGCGCCAGCGTCACACCGCTGAAATAGTTTGTGAGGTGATGGCGAGCCGAGGGGTTGCCGTACCCGACGTAACGACCGACGAGCTCTGGAATGAGTTCAGCTTGATCTCGGTCTATCGCGCAATCGCGCAGCGAATGATCGCTGAGAGTCCTGAGTTCGAGCGCGACTACCGTGAGATGCAGGACGCGATTCGGCGCGATCCGCACACGACTGGAGGCGCCACCGGTCGATGCGATGCGGCGATTGTTCGGGCATGGATGTCTGCACGCTACGATGACTACAAGGGGGAGCCGTGGAGCGCCTTCCGCGAAAGAATTCAGGGGTGCGGGGCAAGCCTCACAGGTAATGACTCGAATTCGGCGATTGCCGTGTTCACTTCCGCAACTCCGGTGGCGATCCTTGCCGCGGCGTCCCTGGGGCTTACTGATGAGAAGCTTCTGAGCATACTCGGCGTAATCTACAATTCAGGGATCACCATCTTCCGGTCGCGCGAGGATGATTTGAGGCTGTTTACGTTTAACTCGACGCCGCACCTCGGCGCTTCGCAGCGAACTTTCAGATGAGCTCCAACAACTGAAAATGAGCGATGAGCCCAACCGCGTCCGATCCTTCGTCGAGGTATGGGCCCGTCGTGTGCTGACGATCTCCAGCTGTGTTTTGATCTGGCTCGTCCTGTTGCCGGGGTTTCCGTTTCTGCTCATCGCCGGCGCGATGATCGATCTCGCGCGCGGTGGGGTATGGGTCGCGACGCGCTGCGTCCTCTTCTTTCCGTTCTATTTCTCCTGCGAAGTCTTCGGCATCCTGGCCAGTTTCTTCCTATGGTTAGCCAGCGGCGTATGGATGGGTGCGAGCCGTGAGCGCTTCCTCGATTGGAATTTTGCTTTGCAACGCCGGTGGGCGAATGCGCTGTGCCGAGGTGGACTGCGCATCTTTCGCATTCGCATTGAAGTCGAAGGCGCGGATGAGCTTCGCGACGGACCGGTCATCGTGTTTCTTCGTCACACCAGTGTAGCCGATACGCTTTTGCCGGCGGTATTCATCGGCAACCCAAACGGATTGAAGCTGCGTTACGTCTTAAAGCACGAATTACTTTTGGACCCCTGTCTTGACATAGTCGGGAACAGGCTGCCGAATGCTTTCGTGCGGAGAAACTCAGGCGACAGCTTTCGAGTGCTCGAGCTAATGAAGAATCTGGGGCCTGAAGACGGCGTGATCATTTATCCGGAAGGAACGCGCTTCACCGAAGGAAAGCGCGAAGCACTCATCGAGCAACTCGAGCGCAAGGGCGAGACCTACTTGTGCGAGAAAGCCCGACTGTTGAAGAACGTGTTACCGCCGCGGCTGGGAGGCCCGTTGAATCTGCTCGATCAGAACGAAGCGGCCGATGTTGTCTTCTGTGCGCACTTCGGGTTCGATGGCGTAGTTGATCTGCGCGATTTCCTGAGAGGGTCGCTCGTGGGTGTGGTTGTGAAGGTGCGCTTCTGGCGCGTGCCGTTTGCGGCGATTCCTGCGACCCGCGAGGCGCGACAGGAGTGGCTCTTCTTGAACTGGATGCGGGTTGATGAATGGGTTGGCCGACAGAAGGCAAACGAAGTCGCGACTTCGCATGCTGCTGGAATAGCCGCGTCCCGCGTGTAAACGACGTCGGTGGCTCCATTCCGCTGGCTGGACGCTTTGGCCTCGGCGCTGACACGGAAGAGGAAGAGAATTGGACACGACGACGGTTCTGATAACGACGTTTGGCGCAACGATATCGATGATGCTCGTGTTGTGGCTTGTGAGCCTGGCGATCAAGAACGCCAGCATCGTCGATATCTTTTGGGGTGCGGGCTTCGCCGTGATCGCCCTGGTTGCGTTCACGCTGACGGATGGCTATGCGCCGCGCAAGATGTTGATCAGCGGGCTTGCGGTGATCTGGGGGTTGCGGCTCGCGACTCACATCGGCTGGCGCAACCACGGCAAGGGCGAAGATTTTCGCTATCAAGCGATGCGCAAGCGCAGCCGGGATCGGTTCGCGCTCGTCAGCCTGTACACAGTCTTCGGTCTTCAGGGTGTGTTGATGTGGGTGATCTCGCTGCCGCTCCAATTCGCTCAGCTTGCGCGCGAGCCCGCGCGGTTCACGTGGCTGGACTATCTCGGCGCGGCGTTGTGGCTGATTGGGTTCGGCTTCGAAGCGATCGGCGACTGGCAGCTTGCGAAATTTAAACGGGACCCGGCGAACAAAGGCAAGGTGATGGATCGAGGCTTGTGGGCTTACACGCGGCATCCGAATTATTTTGGCGACGCGCTTCTGTGGTGGGGCTTCTTTTCGATCGCGCTGGCAACTCCAGGAGGCTTGTGGACGGTGATAAGCCCTGTGCTGATGACTACGCTGCTGATGAAGGTTTCTGGCGTCACGCTTCTCGAAAAGACTCTGGTTAAGACCAGACCCGAGTATCACGGCTACGTTCGGCGCACAAGCGCGTTCTTCCCCTTACCGCCGAAGCGCTGAGGACGACATTGCAACTAGAAAAAGGCGCGCATATACTGACGCAGGTTTTAGCCTAAATTTGAGAGATGAAAGTCCGGGTGAACAAACGCATCGTTGGTAGTTTTGGCTTTAGATTTAGCGACTTTGCGGATCTTTGCGTCTCTGCGCGAAACGCCGTGAAGTCAGATTTCGCGCAAAGACGCAAAGATCCGCAAAGTCGCTAAGCCTGAGGGCTGAACTACAAACTTGTTGGGACATTTCAAAAGGAGATCTTGTGAGAATGAGTGATAACAACCTTTCGCGCCGCTTGTTCTTGAGCAGCGCTG
>DATLWF010000438.1:0-12602 GCA_035576605.1 Blastocatellia bacterium
AAAGGCTCTTTCAACAGCAAAAGGCGCTATTTGAGGTATGTCAAATAGCGCCTATGTTTCGTAAGTGGTTGCGGGGGCGGGATTTGAACCCGCGACCTTTGGGTTATGAGCCCAACGAGCTACCAGACTGCTCCACCCCGCGCAAGTGCTAGAAGCTTAATTCGAAGCGTCAGTATAAACCTCGCTTGATCGGGGCGTCAAGTTTGCCGTCCGCACCGCTCGTGCTCCTGTGGTGCCGGTCGCCCCTTCATTCTGATCTTGCGATACCTTGATCACCACGTCGCCTGAACGAACAAACCCGAACTTCTGCCGGGCGAATAACTCAATCACCCTCGAGTCTGTGCGCAGTTGTTTGACGTCCCGCTCGAGCTTCTGAACCCTGATTGTCAGGTCTTCGACCTTCTCACCTGCCGCCACATGCTTGACCAGTGCGCTGTCCAACTCCGCGCGAGCCCGAGTGTATACTGAAACGCAAGTGGCTGCTGCCGCCAGAACTATCGTTAAGATTATCGCGTCTACGAGACGGCGAGCGCGGACCCTTCGTTTGGTTACGGGGCTCACCCTTACGGCTGCGCCAACCCTCTCGACTCTATCATCCCAAAATGTATTTGCGGCCTGACTCAAGTAGCACCTCCAATTCTTGCTCGTTCGAAGCTTCTGCGTAAATGCGTACCAGCGGCTCGGTCCCTGATGGACGCATCAAAATCCAGGACCCATCTTCGAGAATGAACTTTGCTCCATCAAGTCGATTCACCGATGCCACTCTCCGCCCACCGAATTCGTCTGCGCCAGCGGCAAGCTTTCCAGCCAATCCCTGCTGCAACTCCGGCGTTAACTTGACGCCTATTCTTCCATTCACCACTCTGCCTACTTCCGAATAAAGTTGTCCGAGCATCTCCCCGAGAGACACGTTGCGTTTGGCGACCATCTCCGCGACCAGCAGGCAAGCCAGTATTCCGTCCTTCTCGGGGAGGTGTCCTCGGATTGAAAGTCCCGCGCTCTCTTCTCCGCCGATCGAGACCTTGTCATCATCGATTAGCGCTCCGATGTATTTGAAACCGACGGGCGTCTCGATGACTTTAATTCCGCGGCGCGCAGCCACGCGGTCCACCAGGTGTGTCGTTGCGACAGAACGCGCAACCGCGTCGCTCCAGCCCCGTGAGTCGGCGAGATAGTCGACCAGCAACGCGATTATCTGGTTTGGCGTCACAAACGAACCATCTCGATCGATGATGCCGAATCGGTCAGAGTCACCGTCCGTCGATACCCCCAGATGGTAGCCGCCATCCAAAACCTTGTCCCTCAGCTCGTGCAGATATTCTGCGTCAGGCTCCGGACTGTGCCCGCCAAAATAAACATCGCGGTAATCGTGAATCATGACTATGTCGCAGCCCGCGTCCCTCAGCATCTTGTCGAGATAGCCGCGACCCGTGCCCCAAAGCGGATCGTAGGCTACCCGCAGACCGGCGCTTGCGATCGCGCTAAGGTCGATCTTGGCAGCCAGGTCGGTTGCGTAATCATTCACCAGCGATAAGCTTTCGACCGGCCGATCCTCGGTTGGGAGCGGGATCGCCTGGCCCTCGAGGTTCCTGATGTTCTGCTCAATCGCACTCGTCACCTCTGGCAAAGCAGGCGCACCATCGGAGGTCGAAAACTTCATCCCGCAATACTTCGGCGGATTGTGGCTGGCCGTGAAGTTAATGGCGCCGCTTGCTCCTCTCGATCGAACCGCGAAAGCAATTGCGGGTGTTGGTGTCGCTCGATCGCACAACAACGGGTGAAGCCCGTTGGCGGCGATGATCCGCGCTCCTTGCGCTGCAAAGTCTTCCGCCATGAATCTGGTGTCGTAGCCGACGATGACCTGCGAACCGGGTGTGCGCTTTGAGATCCAAGCCGATATTGCTTGCGTGACGAGACGGACCGCCTCGAATGTGAACTCATCGGCGATAATGGCGCGCCAACCGGAAGTCCCGAACTTTATCATTCTTTGATTTGCGCTCGGTCCTTGAGGAGGACCATCGGAAAATCCTGCGTTCGTACGGGGCGGCAAAGCCCAAGTGGGGATGCGCACTTGTAGCAGGGCGGACTCTATCATCTTTTATTGATCAGCGCAAGAATTTTCTTTCTGGAAATTTAAGATTGTTTTGCTGAGGCAGTACATCAACAGCGATGTGAGAGCTCAGAAGGCTGATCTAGACGAAATCACGACGCTCGGAGTTGGTTACTGCGGCGTGTTATCAGAAGTGAATAGCACATTCTCAATTGCGACTTCACGGACAAATTGACAGGTTAGCGTTGCAGCTAAGGGCTTAAGAGATTATTCTTTGTGACTGTTCAAGGGGCCGCTGAGCGGTGACGTCTACACAACCGATCAGGAGATCCAAACCATGGGAGTCACGTCGTCTGAGACGACCATCGAAAACGATCAAAATGTAGGGTAGATCGTCCAGTCTGCAGGGCATGCGCTTGGCTCGGGCACGCAGACTGGACAGTTTACGCGAGATTTTCGAGGAGGATTGGAGGTCTACCGCTTGTCTGATTCGGTCAGCACCGTAATAGCGCACTTGAAAGGCGAAGTAGCGAAGGCCATCGTTGGTCAGGATGAAGTGGTCGAACAGGTTCTGATTGCTTTGCTGACCGAAGGCCACGCTTTGATCGAAGGTGTGCCCGGCACGGCGAAGACTCTGTTGGTTAAGGTGCTGTCACTAGCCATTGGCTCGCACTTCGGGAGGATCCAGTTCACCCCCGATCTGATGCCCGCCGACGTCACCGGCACAAACATTTTCAACATGGCGACTTCGACGTTCACGTTGCGCCATGGGCCGATCTTCACCGACTTGCTGCTGGCCGATGAGATCAATCGCACGCCTCCCAAGACTCAGGCCGCGCTGCTCGAAGCGATGGAAGAGCGTCAGGTGACCATCGACGGCGAAGCGCACAAGCTGTCTCCGCTCTTCACCGTACTTGCGACACAGAACCCTATCGAATATGAAGGAACATATCCGCTGCCTGAGGCCCAGCTGGACCGCTTCATGCTGAAGATCATCGTCAACTACCCAAGCGCAGACGAGGAGCTGCGAGTAGTTGCGAATTGGAATGCGGGCTTTAACGCGCGCCGCCTTGAGGACGTAGACATCCATTCGATTCCCGACGCAGCGGCTGTGCTTAACTGCCGCTCACAGGTGCGCGGCGTAACGGTTGAAGAGGGTGTTCAGCGCTACATCGTTTCCATCGTTCGCGGAACGCGGACCGCCGTGAACGTTTCGTGGGGGGCCAGTCCGCGTGCGGCGGTCGCTCTGCTATTGTGCTCAAAGGCGCTGGCTGCGATTCGAGGCCGCAGCTTCGTAACGCCCGACGACGTGAAAGAGATCGCGAAGCCCGTTCTGCGACATCGCATAGTGCTGCGGTCCGAGGCTGAGATTGAAGGCACCTCACCCGATCAAGTGCTTGACGAAGTGATCGCGAGTATCGATGTGCCCAGGTGAGAGGGAAACGGTTTCTACTATTTTCTATTTTCTATTTTCATTGTTTATGAAGAAAGAATCATGCAGTGGCGAATTGGCCAACGTTAGAATGGCAAATAAACAATAAAAAATAGAAAATAAAAAATAGTAAAGTCGACTCTAATCCCGCTTCACGCCTCATGCGGAGAAACAAAAAGGTAAACCTAAGAGGCTATGCCACGTTCTTACTTCCAGTCACGATTAGCACTTCTGCAGGAAATCTGATCCGGCCGGCCTGATAGAATGCACGCCCTGCCTCTTCAACCTCCTGGGCTATGCGTGCCACCTGCTCCTTCGACAGCGCAGCGACCTTTGCTCGTAGCGTGTCGCTCAACTCCGCGCGCACTTCCCAAAACTGCTTCGGCGTTAGAGGCGCGTCGAGAGTGAAGTCGAGAACACGCTCGGTCACTTCAATCACACCGGCGTCATTGAGCAAGCTCGCCAGCTTGCCGCTTTCCGCGAAGTGAAAGGCGCCGGGCGCATCGGGGTCCTCAGGTGGAGACTCGACGTAGCGCGACACGATATTCGCCACGATGTGGAAAAATGGATTTGAATCCCTCGCGGCCCACACCGCAAATGCTATGCACCCATCCGTTTTCACAACGCGCAGAATCTCCCGAATTGCACCAGACGGGTCCGGGAACAACATGACGCCGAGTCTGCAAACCACCACGTCGAAAGTATCGGGTTGGAATGGCAACGCCTCGCCCAGGCATTGGGTGAACTCGATATTCGCAAGCTCGCGATTGCGCGCTTCGCTTCGAGACGCGCGAACCATCTCCGCCACTGCGTCTGTGCAGATTACCGAACCCGACGGGCCCACGGCTTCGGCAATTGTGATCGAAGGCTCGCCCGAGCCACCGGCGACGTCGAGTACGGAATGGCCTTGGTGGATTGTGGCGGCTTCGATCATCGCGTGGGTGATAGGCGCGAACATCGATCGAACGGTCCCGGCGTGCTTTGCCCAATAAGGCGCCGACTCCCGCCATTCCCGCAGAACGTCCTTACTGTTTGAATCAGTATGCAATTGCGCTCAAGTCGTTTCTTTCGGCCCCTCGTGGCGCAAGCTGGCGGCGTGCGCTACTTCTGCTGTGGATCAGCTTCAAGACGCCGAGTTGTGTTTTCGGTGACGCTTGGTGGCGTTACTGTATCGTCGATCGGATGCGGTGAAAGCTCGCTCGTGCGAAGCGCGGCCGGGGACATCGCGATCTGCCGCGCTGCGCGGTCGGCGCTTATCGAGGTGATGATTTCACCGATACCTTTGCCTAAAAACAGGAATGCCGGAATGAGCAGCCATATCATTCCGAAGCCAATAGAGCTTCTTGTAAGGGAAAATGAGGCTAACATTACCAGGAAGCCGAGGCCCATGAACGTCTTCCGGATACCGCGCGCGAGATTGGGCTCGCGTCGCCGCTTTATTGCGGCCTTTATTGCTCTCGCGGCTTTGTCTGATGGATCTTCAGGAAACTGCCCGCTCAACGCTTGTGGTACCAGGCTAAGATTCGCGCCGCAAGACCGGCAAAATCTGGCGCTATCGATGTTCTGAGTTGCGCATCGAGGGCAGTACATAAAGACTCGTAGTCAATGGGTGTCTGTATCGCGATATCGGTATGGGTCGGTATTGGGGTCTAGCTGCCTGGTTGTTTGTTCGGTGACGCTAGGCGGCGGGAAGAGGACTTCATTGCGCGGCGGTAGTTCTCCAGTGCGAGCGACCGGCGGCATTGCGGTTTGGCTCGTCCCCTGCGTCAGGCTCGGGCCGTACTTTGCGCTGACGATTTGGGCAACGCCTTTGCCAAGCATCGCGAACGCGGGGATGAGCATCCAGAACCACCAGATGCGGCCTGCTGGTGCGAAGAAGAAGGAACCAAACGAGACCAGTAAAAAACCAATCCCCATGAATACCTTTGTTATTCCATTTGCGAGAGCGGCCGGGCCGCCGTGTTCGAAGTCGCGCTCGCGGTTGCGGTGTCGCCTTCTGCCTGAAGGCGCTTCGGGTAATCGGCCCGTCAGAGCTTGAGGCACGAGGCTCAAGTTGGTTCCGCACGAGCGGCAGAACTTCGTGTCCTCGGCGTTTTGCGTCGCGCATTTCGGGCAGTACATCGAGTCACCTCGCTTCCTTTCCCGAAGCATAAGCTCTTCGCGGCACACATTCAATGTGAAGGCGGGGTTTAGGCGAGCATTTCACTTGCAAGAATCTATTCCACCATAGTTGCTTTTGAACTTCACTTCAGGTTGAACTGAACGCTCACCTTTTTCCAATAGGGAATCGGTTTGCCGCCCTGCGTTGCCGGCGAGAACTTAAGTTGGCGCGCCACCTCCCTACCTGCTCGCATAACACCTGCCTTCACAACCGTCCAGACTCGATTGGATCTCACGACTAGGCCTTCTCCCCCGGTCAAAACATTACCTGAGATTGAATTCCACAGCGACCAGTTTCCAGAAGGGAACCGACGTCCCGTCCTTCGTAGCCGGCTTGAACCTGAGTTTCCGTACCGCCTTCACTGCCTGTTCGTCGAGGCCGAACCCGAGACCCAAAAAAACGAGAGTCGATGCAACTTTTCCCGCTTCACTAACGAGCACAGCCAATCGTACTGTTCCTTGAATGCCTGCTGCACGAGCCTCCTCGGTGTACTCCGGCTGGGGCGAGTTCAGCAACTTCGGTTGTACGTACGACGGATCAAGCCTCCGTCCGGTGGACTCAATCCAGCCCTTTAGCGCTTCAATTTGAGCTTGTAGCTTAATGGCATCTTCATGACCTGGAGGCGTCAGTCGAAGGGCAGTTTCAAATGCGCTCAGCGCTTCAGGATAATTGCGACTGGCGAGGCCGGCTTGTGCAAGGAGCACGTAGACATTCGGAAAGCGAGAGCCCTGCGAGATCACCAGGTTTGCCTCTTCGCGAGCGTGAGCGAAGTCGCTCTTCTGAAAATAAAGAAGGCCGAGGATGTAATGGGCATCGGAATAGTCTGGCTTGTGCTTGAGGGCTTCCTTAGTGTAACGCAGAGCGTCGCCCCACTTGCCTTCTCGACGATAGATCATCCCGAGTAATAGGTAAGCCTCGGGCGTCCCCTTATCGAGCGACAAGGCCCGCTTCGCCTCGTCTTTCGCCGCCCTGTAATTCTCTTTCTGAAGGGCATCCCGCGCCTTCTGAACATGTTGCTGCGCCGTTTCCTGCACCGGCTCCTCGAGAATGCCGGTTGGCCCACGCGTCGATCCCTGGGAAAAGAGCGAAAACACCAACGCTGCTGCCGCGCTACTAAACAAACTCCGGGCAACAAATCTGTTGGTCGACATCATTTCGTGCACGTTTAAGGTTCAGTTAGGACCAATGAATACAAGCTCCACACGCCGATTCATCGCGCGCGCGGCCAGCGTCTTTCCAGTTGAGATCGGAACCGTAGCACCGCGCGATTCCACTCTGAAACTACTCCTTGGCACGCCGAGCGCCGCCAGATAATCGGCAACAGATTGCGCGCGGCCGAGCGCAAAGCCGTCGGCGTTCGGGCGTGCATCGGTATGGCCTTCGATCGTGAAGACCGCGTCACGATGCGCTGCGATGAGGTTGGCAAGCAAGTCCATCTTCGACTTCGCCCTCAGTTGTAGAGCCGTCTGGTTTGGCACGAAGAATGTGTCGGACAGAATGGCAATGAACCCGTTGCCGCTCGGCTTCACGGTCGCGAGGCCGGCGACCCCCGCTTGCAACGCGGCGAAGTCTCTGCGGCGAGCCTCGGCTTGTTGCTTCTCGCGTTCCGCCCGCTCCATGGCTTCTACCCTTGAAGATGTCTCGTTCAGCTTCGTGGTGTAGGATGAGTTCTGCGATTGCAAATCGGAGATGCGGCCGCGGGCGTCCGTGAGGTCCTGGTTGAGGCGATCGACCTGGCCACGAAGCTTGTCGTTCTCGGACCTCAGCGATCGATTCTCGGCGCGGGCGTCGGCGGCTTCTCGCATCACGCGGTCGAGTTGATCCTGTGCGTTGACCCGGGCGATCTCAGAGGCCTTCAATTGCGACTGAGTATCAGACAACTGCGAGCCCAGGTCGGAAGCTGTCTCGGTAGCGCGGCGCACCTCGGCATCGCGTCGAGAGATCTCGGCTCGGCGCTCTGCTGCGAGGGCGCGTTCTTCAGCGATGTCGCGCGTGCGGACAGCAATCGTTATTGCCTCGCGAGCTATGAGGCCCACATCATGAACCTTCGCCCCGCGACGGAATGCCGCTTCCGCTTGATTGAGCAAGTTCGTCGCTTGATTGAAGTCAGCGGGATCGTGGCGCTCGCCGTCGGCCAGCCGTGCGATTTGCACCGCGCGTCTGGCTTGCAAGAGCTCCATCGGAAT
Organism: Blastocatellia bacterium; assembly: GCA_035576605.1. GTDB lineage: Bacteria > Acidobacteriota > Blastocatellia > UBA7656 > UBA7656 > Onstottus_A. The sequence continues at coordinate 7,830 of DATLWF010000438.1, forward strand.
CTTGTTGTAATCTCTCTCGGCCAGCCCGGGCACTGACGTGTCGGTATAGTACTTGCCCGTGTCGCCGGTGAAGTAAATCTCCGACGCTTGCACCTGAACGTTCTTGGATGTCGGCGCCAGGTTTTCGAGCACGACCATGCGCGAGGGGAGCTTCACCAGATAATGAGGCTCGGCAGTTACGATCATTGCGAAAGTTTGTTGCGGCGTCGCCGCTTTAAGCCGCGCCGTGCTGCCTGAGAGACGGAACTCCCCGAGATTGTCCACCTGACCAGCGGGGGTGATGGCCCATAGTACGTAAGTAGTAAAGTCGGCCCCGTAGTTGAAAGCAGGATTCATGTTCTCGATGGTGATATCTATCTCGCTCTCATTTCGCTTGCGCCACCGCTCGACTGTAGCTTCGCCGCGCGCGGTGGGCCTAAGAGTGGTGCCTGCCAACGTCACGCTCACAGGATCCTTCAGGTAGGTGATGGCAATGGTTCGGCGGCGAACGTCACCGCCAGCCTGGCCGAATGCGAGTGAGCCCAACGCCAACGCCGCCAGCAACACGCTCACCAAAATCGTCGGAGACCTTTTCATACATCCATCCTCTCTCTTGAGAATTAACAAGCTGCACCTGGGGCTGATCACGAATGCGCTTTGTTGTCTTGTTCAACGCTGGTAGCAGTGTGAGGTTTCACAACGGGAATTCTAGCAAGCGCGCGTTGAAGGCGACAAGCAAGGGCACCGTCCAGCTTGCGCGTCGAGCGTGGTTGAGAGAGGGACGACCGCAAAGCGTTTTGCCGAACCTTGGGTGATCAAGAAAGAACCTGGCTCAGGGTCGAGGTCAGGTCGTCGAAGCGGATTGGTTTGAAGATTACCTCACTCACGAGCTCGCGGTTGCTGGCGACCAGCTCGGGTGGCACAGCGTAGCCGGTTATCAATACCACCTTTACGCCGGGCCAGCGGCGGCGCACTTCGCTTGCCACCGCCCAGCCGTCCATCTCGGGCATTGAAAGATCGGTGAACACCAGATCGAACGGGGCGTGCTCGAGCTTGGCGAGGGCTTCCTGGCCGCTGCCGGCGTCATCGGTTCGGTGCCCCGCTGAATTCAGCATGCCCACGAGTGCGTCGCGCACGCGCTGGTCGTCGTCCACCACCAGAACGTTTGCGGCCTTCGCGCGAGCTTCGCGGTCGGGGGTCGCCTTTCGATGAAGCGTCTCGGCGACTGGCAGGCTTATCGTGAAAACTGTGCCTTTACCCAGATTGCTGCGCGCTTCAATGCGGCCGCCGTGGCGTTCGATTATGCTGTGGCTGACCGCGAGTCCGAGACCGGTGCCCATCACCCCTTTGGTGGTAAAGAACGGCTCGAAGATGTGATCGCACACCTCGCTGGTCATTCCGATTCCGCTGTCGGTCAAGCTCGCTCGCACAAATCCCCTTTTTGTCTCGGTGGCGATTCTCAGCCGCCCGCCTTGCGGCATCGCATCCAGCGCGTTGAGGATGATGTTGACGAAGACCTCGCGCAGCTCTGAGCCCGACCCTCGCACGGACGAGACTTGGTGGAGGTCCAGCTCGACATCATATTGCAAGCCGCGCGCCTGGGCTTCGTCGTACCACCTGGCCCGCGTAAGAGTGGTCGAATCTTGAACGATCTGGTTGAGGTCGACGACCTCATTCACCGATTCGCTTTGCTGTACGCCGAACGCCTGAATGCGTTTTACCGTTTGAGCGCCGTCAAGCGCGGCTTGCTCGATAATATCCATGCGTTGGGCGAGCGCTTCATCCTGGCAATCGCGCTTGATCAGTTGGGCGTGTCCGAGTATCGCCGCAAGTATATTGTTGAAGTTGTGCGCGACGCCGGAAGCCAGTTGACCCAGCGCGTGCAGCTTGTCAGCCTGGGCTGCGCGTTCGCTGGCCAGGCGTTCCTCGGTAATGTCCCGAGCTATTGACAAGATGCTGGTAACGCGACCTTCGTCATAAATCGGCGTGTGGGTGATTTGGAGCACCCGGATCTCGCCGCTCTTCCTGGTAACGTTCAGCTCGAAGGTCTGGGCCTCGCCCTCCAGGGCCCCGGTGAACCGATCGATCGCAAGCTTCTTGTCATCACCGAAAACGAACAGTCTGTAATCGCCGGCTTCAAGCTCCTGCCGTGAGTATCCGCTGTGCTTGATCAACTGCTCGTTAAACCAAATCAGGCGGCCCTCGGGCGAAAAGGCGAGTATAGAGTCGTTGGCGTGCTCTATCAGTTTGACCAGGAAGCTGCGCTGCTCGCGCGCGACCGCTTCGGCGGCTCGCAGCTCTGACAGGTCCCTCACGATGCACACCGCACCGCGCGGAGCTTCTTGGTTGTATTCTTTGCTTGCGCTATCGCGGCCCCCGGAATGGCTCCCGGAGTCATTTGTGAGCGGAGAGATCGTAACAAGCACAGGCCGCAACAACCGCCCAGGCACAAGCTCAAATGTAGCGGGTCTTCCCGACTCGATGACCTGCGCGACGCGGCAGGTCTCACCCTCGATGCCTTGAAGGAGAGTGCAACACTGCCGGCCAATCAAGTCTCGCACGTTCGAGCCTTCGAATGCAGCGGCTGCCTCGTTGATGCGCTCGAGCACGCCGTTCTGGTCGAAGATGAAGATCCCATCACTGAGTGCATCGAAGGTCGCTTCCCACTGTACTTTGCCGTGCGATACGAGCTCGAACAGTTCGGCGCGTTCGAGCGCGATCACTACCTGGTCTGCGGCGGCTCGTACAACTTCAACTTCATCCGGCGTCCATCTGCGCGGGCCGGACTTCATTATTGCGGTGATCACCAACCGAGTCCCGTCCTTGTACGAAAGCCGTGCCGACATGAATGAGCGGGTGCCTGCGGCTCGCAGGATTTGTTGAAGAGTATCGTCCAATCGCGGATCATCGTCGACGTCGTTGCACAGGATGATGTCGTTTTCAGCCAGGGCAGAGAATCGCTCTACATCTTGCGTTCGATAAGTCTTATCCGGCTTGCGCGTCTTGTCTTCGGGGTACTCGCACTCCGTAGCCCACAGCCCTCTGGCCTCGTTGAACCTGGTCACCACCATCCTGTCTGATGCAAGATGCTCGGCGAGCTCGCGCATTACGATCGGGAATATCTCGTCACGCCGGTTTGACTGGTTGATGCCGTGGATGATGTGGCTAATCAGCGCTTCGCGTTCGGCCGCCTGCTTCGTTTCCTGAAACAGATTACTGTGACTTACTGCGACTTCGACTTGCGCAGCCACCATTTCAACAAGCGCGATCTCGCTGGCAGTCCACTTGCGAATGTGGTCCGTTTGGCTGATTGATAGTCCGCCCCAGCACACACCATTCACAAAAATCGGGCAGACGATCTGCGAAAGGTTCATCGGTTCGATCTGCCAGGTTTGGACGGTTGATGCGAGATCGGGGTATGCGGCCGCGAATGCGCGCACGTCGTCAACAATGAGCGTTCTACGGGTCTCGAGCAAATAGTTGGCTATGTAATCATTGATTGATACGCGCGCATTGCTCTGGGATAAGCTTGGGTCGCTCAGGTGCTCGGCAACTGTGACGCTTTCGTTTCCGACAATCTTGCGGAAACAGGTACGGTTCGCTCCCAGAGCGCGGCCGACTTCCTCTACGGCCACCTGTAGCGTCTCGTTCAAGTCCAGTGAGCGCCGAATGGATGCGACGATCTGATTTGCAAGAGAGGCACGCTGGGCCGATTCACGCACCTCGCGGTATAGTTCGGCTTGGCGCATGGCGACCGCGGCCTGATCGGCAACCGATTTAACCAGGTCGGCTTCCCACGGCGTCCATTTGTGAGGCCGGTCGCAGTGGTGAAGGCTCAGTAATCCGATCGGCCTTCCATCGACGCGGATGGCAGTGGTGAGAATCGACTTGACGCTGCCCGACTCGAGGCGTGTACGCAAAGGCGCAAACCGCGGGTCGTTCGCCGGATTTGCGACGGCCACCGGGTTCTCCTGTGAGAGCACCGACTGCAGGAACGGATTGTTCACCGTTTGTATTTCTTGCAACACAGACGATCTGCTGGAGCAACACTCGGCCACGTATTCGTGGTTGACGGGCACCATTTCGGGTAGCGGGCTCGGGAAAAGCGCCATGCGGCAGCGGCAAACTGACAGCGCCACACCCAGCTCGTTTACGATCGCCCGCAGCACGGCCTCCGAATCGAGCGAACCGTGAATAGCTGAGCTGATCTTGCTGATGAGCGCGTCGCGCCGCGCCGCATCTTGGGCTTCGCGATACAACTCCGCCTGATAAAGCGCGACTGCTGTTTGTTCGGTAACCAGTTCCAGAAGCTTGATCTCGTCTTTCGAGAACACACGCGGGCTGTCGAACTGCTCGAGCGCGATCGTGGCCACGGTTTGCCCGTTGTAGCTGATCGGCGCCATCACCATCGCCCGCACCCCGAGCCGCACCGACATCGCGCGCACGATAGGGTCGCTCTGGTTAGTGTCAGGTACTTCTATTACGTGACCGGAGAGCAACCGGGCCAACAGGGGACTCCCTTCAAGGTCAAGCTCGGTGTTGATCAGGCTCGGCACCAGCGCGCTGGATCGGTATTCAGCTCGCGCGGTGAAGAAAGAGTTCGTGGTCAAGTCGCCAACGGCGTTCTTGTAGATCACTACGCGGGACACTTTCAAAGTGACGCCTACGCCGTCGACCGCGACCTTCAAAATGTCATCGACGCCGACCGTGCTCCTGATGGCAGTGAGCAGCCGGTTTGTGAGCACTTCGCGGTCAGCCGCGCATCGAGCGGTCTCCTGTGACCGGAAGTGATGT
>DATLWF010000439.1:0-3178 GCA_035576605.1 Blastocatellia bacterium
CAATGGCGACCGCATGGAGCAGATTCTTTCCTGTCACGATTTCTCTCACGCTCTGGGCAGCTAACTGAATCTCGATGTCGATAGCAGATTATAGATGGGGCAGCGTTGATATTCCAGTTACAGCCCAAGCTAATCACTTCATTGCTTTCGGCTTGGCTTTCTTTGCCAACTTGTTAGTGGATGGTTTGGTACTGGGTCTCCAGTAGCGCTTTACTTAGCGTTCGTTAAACAAATCGCTCATTGCTCGCCTCCATAACGTTGGCAAGCCCCCTACCTCTACCGCCTTGATTTACCCGGTTGGAGGAAGCAAACAAATCGGAACAAGCCTGATGTCATCGCGTTTGCTAGTGCGACTGCCTGCCCGTGAATAAATCAACAGGAGAGAGCTATGCCAAGAAACGTGTTGCCAGGACACTTATTGGGTATGGTCGTCGCCCTTTCGATATCCGGTGCGGCGTTGGCCGGTCCACCGATAACGGTCGATTCACTAACCAGGCCCTCGAGGGAGTCACTCGCAAGACGCGTGCTGGGCCCCAACAAAGAGGAATCCGTGAACGCCATTGGCGAGCTGCGCTCGATGGGACCGGAAGGATTGCGAGCCTTTCTTGAAGCGAACAGCGCTGAGATTGAAGCAACGCTAAAGACCCCTGCCGACTCACGCCGTGGTTCACAAAATGAAGTGCTGGCGGCGCTTGACTCGATTTGCCAACAGAAGGATTGCTATGCGTCGCAGCTTTACTGGTACACAGATCTCGAGCAAGCCAAGTCTGCGGCGCGAGCGAGCGACAAGCCCATCCTCTCGCTGCGGCTGCTCGGTCGATTGGACGAAGATTTGAGTTGCGCCAACAGCCGCCTCTTCCGCATCACGCTCTATGCAAACGAACTGGTATCCAAGCTCTTGCGTGAACGCTTCGTTCTGCACTGGCAATCCGTAAGACCGGTTCCCAAGCTGACGATCGATTTTGGCGACGGGCGCAAGATGGAGCGGACGCTCACGGGCAACAGCATTCATTACGTGCTTGACTCGGAAGGCCGGTTGATCGACGCGCTGCCAGGTATCTACGGCCCGGGCGCGTTCTTGCGCGAGTTGGTTCGCATATCATCAGCTGCGGCGACACTGGGCGCCTTCCGAGCTGACGAGGAGCGCAATACTGCGCTGCGTAGATACCATGAGTCGCGATTTAACGAGCTGGAGAGTGAGTGGCTCAATGACGTGAAGCGAGCCGGGCTTCGACTCGCACCGTCGCGCGAGATTCCGAGCGCGCCGAGTGCCGGTTCAAGTCCTCCCAGCGCTCAGACGGCCGCTCCAGCCGCGGTATCAAAAGCCGTGATGATTGAGCGGCCGGTACTCCGCGGCATGTCTGACAACCCGAAGTTGCTGGACTCAATTGGAAGCGACGCCGGATGGTCGATGATCGCGGGGTTACACGCCGCGGACGCGACTCTGGATCAGACGACTCGCGCGTTGATGATGTTCAAAGATCCGTCACTAACGGGCGCGGCGCTTCAACCGGCGGTCACCGCTCTGGAGCGCGCGGTTGCCGAAGACACGGTTCGCAACGAGTATGTGTTTCGCGCTCGAATTCACGGGTGGCTCGCGCGCGGAGCGGTTGCCTCGGACGTTGCGAGCTTGAATGAAAAGGTCTACGCCGAGTTGTTCCTGACGCCGAGTTGGGACGCGTGGCTCGGTTTGCGTCCGGCCGGCGCTTATTCAGGAATTGATAAGGACGGAGTTCGAAAGTAATGAGATGAACTTCAGCGCCGACGCGCAATCGGGAGCTGCGGATCATAGACTGAGAGTGTCGCTCCCAAATCCCCACACGGGGGAAAGTGTGGGGGATTTGAGATTTCAACCGACCGACCATCCACCAAGGCTTCACGCCGAGCAGGCCTGCAGCCTCCTATTTCCCATTGCCTTCGTCCAAGACGCCGGTTGGCAGCCGCAATCAGCCGGTGTACAGTACCGCGCGTCAGCGAACCTCAAAACAGAGTTCGTAGTTCGGCCTTTAGGCCGAACTACGAACCTTTCCCGGGAGGCTTCATGAAAGATTTCGAGACTATTCTGTATGAGACGCCAGCGAACCACATCGCTCGCATAGTGTTGAATCAGCCGGAGACCCGAAACGCGCAGGACACGAGATTGCTCTACGAGTTGAACGAGGCCTTCGATATCGCCGCGCAGGACGATAACATTAAGGTCATTATCCTCGCGGCGAACGGCCCACATTTCTCTTCGGGCCACGACCTGCGCGAACGGGACCCTTATCAGAAGATGGGTGACTTTCGCACTGTAGGCACGTGGTGCGGATTCACCTGTGCCGGCGCCGAGGCTCAGATGGCGCGCGAAAAGGAAATCTACCTCGGCTTCTGCGAACGCTGGCGCAACATTCCCAAGCCGACCATCGCAGCGGTGCACGGCAAGGTCGTCGCCGGCGGGCTTATGCTGATGTGGCCTTGTGACATTATCATCGCAAGTGATGACGCGCAGTTTTGCGATCCGGTTGTGAGTTTCGGCATCGGCGGCGTCGAGTTCTTCGCTCACCCGTGGGAGCTGGGAGCGCGCAAAGCGAAAGAACTGCTCTTCACATCGGATTGGCTTTCGGCAGTCGAGGCGAAGCAACTCGGCATGGTCAACCAAATCGTGCCGCGTGAAAAACTGGAAGACGCCGCGATTGAGATGGCTAAGAAAATCACAGCCAAATCGCTCTTTGCTCTCAAGCTGACTAAGGAGGCAGTGAACGTAGCAGAAGACGCTCAGGGTCGCGTGCAAGCGATGCAGACTTCGTTCGCGCTCCATCAGCTTGCGCATACGCACTGGCTGAAACTGTACGGCACGCTGCTTGATTCCACAGGGCTGCCGCCCGAGGTCGCGAAGATTGTCAGCGCGAAGGTGGAGGAACAGTAGATGACGAGTCCATGTTACGCTAAGGGGCAACGTCTTTGCGTCTTTGCGGGCCTTTGCGTCTTTGCGCGCAAAGGGTATTCAAGTGCTAAGAAGCCGAAGGTCAGGTTCTAATCGTGAGACCTTTTGCGACTCAGGTTGCTCAGGATACGAAATACGGAACGGAGCTAAGACTCGACGCTATGAGAACTCAAACAGAAAAAGGATTCGCTTTTCGAGCGCTGCACGAACGTGATGGCGCATTCATCATCCCCAATCCCTGGGATCTTGGCACCG
>DATLWF010000440.1:0-8987 GCA_035576605.1 Blastocatellia bacterium
CAATGATACTGTCGGGGACAGGCTAATCGAATTGATTAACCATATCCGCACCCGATACAGTCTCGCGTTTGTGCCGTCGAATACAAAGCGAGATGGTAAGTTTCGGAATCTGAAGGTGCGATTGACGGCTGAAGCGGAGCAGCGAGTTCGCAAGTCTGGTCCGGTAGATTACGCGATCAGAACCAGGTCGGGTTACTACGCTGGAAAGAAGTAAGGCCTGGGAGCGCAGGCATTCCTGCCTGTTGCCGGCGTTGCGTAAAGAAACGAAAAACGAAAATGCAGGCAGGATGCCTGCGCTCCCAGGGACGCTCCGAGGGATGTCTCAAAAATGAAGCAGCATATCCGAGATCGATTCCAGGTGGATGTCAGGGCGTTCAATGAGCAGATGCCGGCTTGTCGGATACGAGCTTCGAACCGCGACGGTGAGCACTCGCGCGCTCTTTCCCATCTGCACGTCTTCGGGAGCGTCGCCCACATAAGAGCACGCGTTCCGGTCGATCGCGAGCAGCCGCATAGCTTTTTCCAACCCTTCCGGATGCGGTTTCTTGTTGACGATATGTTCGTTACAAATCACGGCTTCGAAGTTTGAGGCCAATCCTAATTGCTCGATCTCTAGCGCCACGCGTCGATGGGTACCGCTTGTAACAATTCCGAGACGATAGCCTCTGGATTGAAGCTCTAGAATTGTTGTGCCCGCGCCGTGCACAAGCTTCGGGGGTTGCTCACCATAGTGCCCAAGCCATAGCTCGTCCGCCGCCTGCCATTTCTCCTTTGACAGATTCAAAGCCTCGTACATCGCGTACCAATTCGGAGAGTAGCGAGCTTCATAGAATTCCCGGGTGAAATTGATCCCCAAATCATCGAAAGTTCTCTGGAACGCCAGGAACCCGGCAAGAGCGGAGTCAAACAGAGTCCCATCCCAGTCGAATAACAACGTTGTGATGCGACCCTTGATGGACTTCATTGGCGAGTCTCGCTCAGTGTAGCGGCGCTTTGGTTCGTATCGAATCGCGGTCACTCTAGCTTAGCGGAGTGAACGAGGCAAGGGCTGTTTTCTAGCCAAACACCGACCCGGTGCTTGTCGACGCGGGTCGACTACAACAAGCGGTGGTGGTTGCTTGCCCACGCGATCAGCGCTTTGATAGTCTGACTCGTCATTAGCACTCTCGCTCGTTGGATTAATTCCCAACAAACACGGAAGGGGCAACACGAGGATCCAGCCATGCCGGAATATCAAAAGATACTTTACTCAGTTGACCAATCGATCGCGCGAATAACTCTCAACCGTCCCGATAAACGCAATGCGCTTGATGACGGCATCGTCTCGGAGTTCAAAGATGCGCTTCGAGCAACGTCACACGACGACACAGTGCGCGTCGTCCTGGTCACCGGCGCGGGGAAGGATTTCTGCTCGGGCGCCGATCTGGCTTCGCTACAACGAGTCAGCCAGGCGGGCGTCGAGGAAAGCATTGCCAGCGCCCGGGTCATGGCCGAGCTGTTTGTCGAGATGCGCCGGCACCCTCGTCCCATCATCGCTGCCGTGCGAGGCCGGGCGCTTGCCGGAGGCTGCGGGTTGGCGACTGCCTGCGACATCATTCTCGCCGCTGAGTCGGCGCAGTTCGGCTATCCGGAAGTCAACATTGGCTTCATACCAGCGATGGTGATGGCGATCCTGCGGCGGTCTGTTTCCGAAAAGCGCGCGCTTGAGTTGATCACTCGCGGCGAGATCATAAGCGCAAGCGTGGCAGCCGGGATCGGAATGATCAACCGGGTCTTCCCCGACGATCAGTTTGAGGCGGCGGTCGAGGCCTACGTCGCGCAGATGGCGGCCAAGTCGGCTTCAGCGGTGAGCCTCGCAAAGAACCTGCTTTATCATATGGACGGGATGACGTTCGAGACTGCGATTGAAGCCGGCGTCCAGTTGAACGCGATCACGCGAATGACCGAAGACTGCAAGCAAGGTGTCGAGCGGTTCTTGAAGAAACAAGATTAAGATCAAGCGATCGTTGTCGTAAGCGGAATGTACGAATCTGCTGAAGCCCTGCGCGAAAGCCTTCGAGCAAGGCTGCAACTCTCCTGAGGCAACACCATAGGAGTCGTCTGCTGGGCGACATCTTGCCAGCGCCCCTGTCGCTTTAAATTTTCATTCGTATATCGCACCCTGACTGCTGAAGCTTTGCCCCTTGTGGACCTGTCAGCACGTACCGGCCGCCAGTAACCACCCGCGATCGCCGAAAGACTGAGCCAGTTTTTACTCTTTTTGCGCATTAAAGAATAGAGCAGCAGACGGCATCACTGCCTCAAGCTCGGGAGGTTGATTGTGATCTGGAAGCGTGAAGGCGAAAAGAAGAATGAGATCACTGTGGAGACTTCATTCACCACAACCTGTCGGTTTATCCCGGCGCACAAGGAGAACAGAAATGAAAACAAGTCGGTTTATCGCGTTTGTTGGAGTGCTGTTGTTCGCGTTTTCGTTAAATTGGATGCCACAGCCCCAGGCCGAATCCAAGAACAACTGTCAACGCATCAGTGGGCATATCGCCGGACAGGTCATCGGGCCGTCAGGCCTTTGCGATGGCGCGCTCACGGAGACCGGCACCTTCGCCGATAGCGAGGGCAACCCTCTGGGCGCATTCGCGGCCTGCGTAACCAGTCTACAACAGGAAGGTGAGGGGGCATTTAAGCTGCAGTTGGCCCACACCTATACGACTAATTCAGGAGATACCTTTACCACATCAGACAGTATCGTGCTGTCCCCGATCAATCCGCCCATCTATAGAGTGGACAATCGAGCGCACATCACTAGCGGGACTGGAGTTTATCAGGATGCCTTTGGGTTCATTCTCGATGAAGGCACCTTTAACTTCCAAACAGGCAGGCTGTCTGTTGATTTCCATGGGCAAATCTGCACTTCGCAGTAGGTTCTTCCATACGGAAGGGCTAACGGCTGCCTGACGGCTCCAATGTCAACAGGCGGCCGCGCTGCTTTGCAACCAGCGCTCGGTCTGATTATTGGAGGCTGCGAAGGCGAAAAGAAGAACGGAGATCACTGTGGAAACTGAAGAGCTGTTTGTAACAAATAGGCGCGGACGCTTCCATCCACGCTGGTGCCCAGAGTGCGGTGACCAGGTGGAGATGGTGACGGCTGGAGAGGCAGCAGCCCTCGCGGGTGTCAGCCTGCGGACAATTTGCCGCTTAGTTGAATCTGACAAGCTCCATTTCACAGAGATGTCAGACGGCCTGCTCTTCATCTGCCTTAACTCGATACTGAGACGACCGTAAGTTGAGTCAGGTCGATCCGAAAAGCCGGCTCGTCGTTGGTTCGATCGCGCTCATCGAGCCGCGGCGAGTCACGAAATCTCTAGGACCTCAAGAGCTATCACGGTTTCTGCGCGGCCTTGTGTCTTTATGGTTTAGACTCGCTTGTTCGTCGAAAGATCGCGTACAGCACGACACCTGCCAGAAGCGCGATTGCGCCGGCAATTGCTTGATCCCTGCTGACTCCCATCAGCAACCAGATTGAAATCACCACAGCAAATGCCGGGATGACGACGCCACCCGGTACTCTGAATGCCCGTGGTGCATCCGGCATCTTTCGCCTCAACACCGGCACCGCCAGACAGGTAGTCGCGCTGAAAAGCAGACGCGCGATGGCGCTCACCGTTACAAGCTGAGCGAAGTTCCCGAACAGCGCGATCACCCAGGCCGCCAACGCAAACACGATCACCGCAACGTGAGGCGTGCGATAGCGCGGATGCACTCGCGCGAGCATGCGAGGTAACTGGCCGCCCTCGGCAAGCGCGTACAGAATGCGAGGCCCAACCAGGATCACTGCGCTATCGCTCCCCAACGTGGATAGCACCGCGCCAACCGTGATTATCGCAGCGCCCGCCGGACCCATGAACATTCGTGCAGCCGAAGCCAGCGGCGTCGCATCGTTTGCCAGCCCAGGCAGCGTTCCCAACGCGACGATTTGGATTGCGATGTACAACAACGCCGTCGCCGCAATCGACGCGATCAATGCGATCGGCAGATTGCGTGTCGGATTCTTTACCTCCTCGGTGGGCACCGATGCATTCTCGAATCCGCCGAATGCGAATATCAGCGCGAGGCTCGCCTGACGCAGCGGTCCCGCGTCCGGAAGCACGAAGATCTGATATCGAGTGCCATCGACAAAGAAGAATCCGACGAAGACGAATAACAAGAGGGGAAGTATCTTGACGACCGTCAGCACGTTTACTGTCCATGAGCCGTACTTGACTCCAATCAGGTTGAGCCACGCCAGTCCCCACAGCAAAACCGTCAGCGCAATCGCGCGTCCGGCGCCGTTTCCGAGGGCCGGCCAGAAGTATCCAAGATATGCAGTGAAGGCGTTGGCGATTGCTGACGTTGCGGCAAGCCTGGATAGCAGGAACATCCAGCCGACTTCAAGCCCAATGAAGCTCCCGAACGCTTTTCGGGCATAAAGATACGGGCCACCAGACCGGTCGAACATGCTCCCGGCTTCCGCGAAGCACAGGACTATCAGCGCGATCAAAAGGGCCGCGACGATGTAGGCTGCGGGGCTTGCGGGTCCGAGTAATGAGGCGACGGTCGCGGGCAAGACGAAGATTCCGGAGCCGATGACTCCGTTCACTGCGATAGCGATCAGCCCAAAGAGCCCTACTGCTCTTATGAACCGAGGGGCAGTCGTGTCGGTGAAAGAAGCTGTGGGTCTTCGGTTGTTCAAGAGTCTCTTCGATGAGGAGCCTAAAGAGCGAAGCGAAAATTGAAAATTGAGAATTGAAAAATGCAAATTGTAAATCGGAGAGACTGTGAATGGGCCTTAGCAATTTGCAATTTTCATTTTTCAAATTCTCGATTTTCAATTCTTCATACTTGGATCCGACCGCTAGACATTATTCAGAATCGAAAGCGCCGTTTCACTGAAGATCTTTTCTTTCTCGTATTCGGGAATCCCGAGCTCTTGAATCGAACTGACCGACCGTTCGATAGAACCGAGCAGATGAGGATAGTCGCTTCCCATAACCATATGATCGACCCCCACGAGATCGCGCGCCATTCGTAGATTGTACGAGCTGAACGTGACCGTGTCGTAATAGAGCCGCTTGAGGTAAGTGCTCGGAGGTTGATCGATGTTCACGCGGCACTCCGCGAAGTCGCGATAGCCGCTGTCCAGCCGCTCCATCAAGTAAGGTACGGCGCCTCCCAGATGGCCGATGACCCAACGAATGTTCGTCAGCTCGCGCAACATTCCGTCAAAACACATCCGCGCGACGGCTAACGTTGTGTCGAAGGGGAAGCCGACCAACGGCCCTAACACATATTCGGTGTAAGGCTCCGGGTTCGCCGGAAGCATCGGGTGCAAAAAGATGCACAGGTTCATTCGATTGGCCTCTTCAAAGAACGGCCGGTAGGCGGGCGAAGTCAGCGCTCTGCCCCTGATGTTGCTCAGCAGGACGACGCCGTTCAGCTTCAGATCGTCGATCGCCCGATGGAGCTCATCAAGCGCCGCGTCAGGCGCATCCATCGGAATCGAGGCAAATCCCTTGAAGCGAGTTGGGTGCTTTGCGATCAGCTCAGCATAGGCGTCATTCAGGGTTCGCGCTACTTCGGGCTGGCGCGTTTCGTCGGAGAAGAAGATGTTTGGCGTGGACAGCGAGATCACCTCCACGTCTATGCCGACGCGGTCCATGTCTTCGAGCCGCTTATTCGGGTCGCTCATTGGCGCCGTGACTCCGAAAAAGCGAGCGCCTCGATGAGTGATGATGGTTCGCCCGGTGGGATCTTTGGCGAACGAGAATTCGGAGGGAGTGTCGCGTATCATCTGAAAAAAGATCTCGGGATAGTAGTGCGTGTGTAAGTCGAGCTTCATAGATCCTCGCAGAAGTTCCTCAAAACATGACCAGGGCTGATCAACCAGTGGATACGAAAGGATTGGCTAGATTATCACGAGGTTACCAGCTCGTTAAACCCGGGAGCGGGGGACATATGAAACTGTCGAGATTGCTCCTGGTAGCAGCGTACGTTGCGCGCTTGCGGGCACATTTTGCGTTTGTCGCAGGTTTGGACGTTACGAGTGTTCTAAGATGGACTTGGGAAGTTAATCATCAGATTGAAGATTGCAGATCTCAGATTGCAGATCTCAGATTGCAGATTTCAGATTTCAGATTTCAGATTTCAGATTTCAGATTGCAGATTTCAGATTGCAGATCTCAGATGTCAGATTGCGGTTTCGCAGGAGAGGTCTCAAATCTAAGAGTCTAAAATTGCACTTGAAATATAGTTCGGGACTCTTGTAGTTTATTCTCGTCCGGAAGTCCCGCGTCAAATCACCACCAACGAAAAGGGAGCCGATGTGAAGTATAAGCGTTTCGAAGACCTGCCAGTCTGGAAGGCAGCGATTGAGTGCAGCGATTGAGTTTGCAGTGAAGGTCTACGCTTTCACTGCAAGGGACGAATTCAGGGGCCACGGCGGTCTTCGAGATCAAATCGAGCGCGCGGCAGTTTCCATATCAAACAACGTTGCAGAGGGATTCGAGCGGGGTACGACTCAGGAGTTGCTCACCTTCATTTACATTTCCCGAGGTTCCTCCGGGGAGGCGCGCTCAATGCTTTGCCTTCTTGAATTGCTGCCGCCCTTCCTCAAGCTGAGATCTGAAGTCTTAGAACTGAAATCACGAGTGATCAGCATTTCGAGGCAACTGGGTGCCTGGGCGGACTCGCTGCAAAACTCCAAGATCAAAGGCCAACGCTATATGACAGACAAGACACGTCGCGCCTCTCAAGCCTCGCGCGAGCGAGAGGAGTTTCTGGAAGAACTGCAGCGAATGCAAGAGGAGAGAATTGCCAAAATGCAGGGCGGAGGTTCTGAAGATGAGAGAGCAAACACGTGACGCTTTGCCGAAATGTGAGATCCTGAAATCTGCAATCTGGAATCTGGAATCTGAAATCTGAAATCTGGAATCTGAAATCTGAAATCTGGAATCTGAAATCTGAAATCTGGAATCTGAAATCTGGAATCTGGAATCTGAAATCTGGAATCTGAAATCTGAAATCTGAAATCTGAAATCTACAATCTGAAATCTGCAATCTGGAGTCTGAGATCCCGAAATCAGATTCCAGTAAGTCCAGCTTCGAAGCCGACAGCACGAGGACCCCGGTCGGCGCCAACGACCTCTCTCCGAACGACCCCTCCACGACCTTTCTTGACGCGGCGCCATCGCTCCATATAGGCTGCGTCGCGCGCCTTCGGCATCTCAAATTGCAAATCTGAGACCAGGAATGCCCGAACGCGCGAATTGCTGACTCTACCTGGGATCGATGGCATCTATGACCAGCTTACGGCGCTCGACCGCTATCCCTTTAGCGCTTCTGTTCCTGGCGCACCTGAACGTCGTTGCCCAGCAGTCAAGGCCCACCGCCAAATCTCGCGTCATCGTCGGAGCCACAGTCATCGACGGCAGCGGCCGCAAAGCCTTTCGCGCGAACGTGCGAATAGTCGGTGGTCGAATCGCAACAGTGGGCCGCTTCTCTCCGAGAGCTGGCGAGGAGATCATACCGGCGCGCGGAATGGTCGTTGCGCCCGGGTTCATCGACATCCACAACCATTCTGAAGAAGGTTTGGCGCGAGAACCCGCTGCCGCGAATCAGGTGTCGCAGGGAATCACTACACTGGCCGTCGGGCCCGATGGCGGCTCGCCCTGGCCAGTCGCAGACTACCTGAAGAAGCGCGAAGAGCAGGGAATAGCCGTCAACGTGCTGTCTTTCATTGGCCACGCGACCGTCCGACAGCAGGTGATGGGCAAGGACTACGATCGCGCCGCCACCGCTGAAGAGATATCAAAGATGAAGGCGCTCGTGGATCAGGCTATGCGCGAAGGCGCATTCGGCTTATCAAGCGGGCTCGAGTACGACGTGGGTCGATCGGCGACCACCGAAGAACTGATAGAGCTGTCGCGCGCCGCGTCGCGTTACGGCGGCATCTACATGACTCACATGCGCGATGAGGAGGAGGGAATGCTGGACGCGCTTCGTGAAGCGATTCGCATCGGAAGGGAAGCGCGGCTGCCGGTTCAGATCTCGCACATCAAGATGGGTAATCGGAACGTGTGGGGCAAGGCTCCTCAGGCGATCGCCGTCATCAATCGCGCGCGCAAGGCAGGCTCTGACGTCACCGCGGATTGTTATCCCTACACGGCGTGGGCTTCTACAATCACGGTGCTTGTGCCCAGTCGCCGACACGACGACAAAGAAACGGTTGAGACCGGGCTTAAGAACGTAGGAGGAGCCGACCACGTGCTTGTCACCAACTGCAAGGCGCATCCGGAGTTTGAAGGCAAGACGCTTGAAGAAATCGCACGGTCCGCAAACACCACTGCGGTTGAAGCCTACCAGCGAATAGTTCACGACGGCGGCGCCAGCGTCGTGTGCAGCTCAATGAACGAAGCCGACGTGCATGCTTTCTACATTCAACGTTGGGTGATGGTAGCAAGCGATGGTGGAATCGGATCTCGCCACCCTCGAGGTTCAGGGACTTTTCCAAGAGTGCTCGGCAGGTTCGCTCGAGAGCAGCACTGGTTTCCGCTGGAGGAAGCGATTCGCAAGATGACTTCTGCGCCCGCAGCACGTCTGGCCTTGTCAGACCGCGGGCTGATTCGCAACGGGATGAAGGCTGATCTGGTCATCTTCGACCCAAAGCGAGTGTTGGATAAATCCACCTTCAAAGAACCGCAGCTATTGTCAGAAGGAATCGAGCGGGTCTTTGTGAACGGCGAGCCGGTATGGGAACAAGGCAAACCAACCGGCGGCTTGCCTGGCAATGTCATAAGAAGGGGCTCCGTAAAATAAGGAGGTGCCATGGATCGCCTGAAAACTCGTCGGCTGAGCAATGCAACGGTTATCCGCGCGGCGGGACTTTTGATGAGTTTGTGTCTGTTCAGCTCTGACAGGAGGGAGAGGGTATGAAACCGAGGCGGATGATGGTT
>DATLWF010000441.1:0-9384 GCA_035576605.1 Blastocatellia bacterium
AAGGCGATTCTAAAGAAGTGGCTCAAGGCGGGATTTGTGTATCAAAACGAGCTCTTCCCGACTGAGGCAGGTGCCCCGCAAGGGGGAATTATCAGCCCTGTCTTAGCTAACATGACACTGGACGGTCTCGAAGCCAGGCTGGCGGAGAAGTTTCCAAAGGCAAGACAGACAGGCCTGAAAATGAACATGGTGCGTTACGCGGACGACTTCATCATTACGGGCCATTCGAAAGAATGGCTGGAGCAGGAGGTCAAGCCCGCGGTGGTCGAATTTCTGGCGGAACGCGGGCTGGTCCTGTCGCCAGAGAAGACCAGAATAACGCATATCGGGGAGGGGTTTGATTTCCTCGGATGGAACATCCGCAAGTACAACGGCAAGCTGTTGATGAAGCCGTCCAAGGCGAACGTCAAAGCGCATCTTGACAAAATCCGTGAAGTCATCAAGGCCAACAAGACGGCTAAACAGGCCAACCTGATAAGGATGCTCAACCCGATATTACGTGGATGGGCGAATTACCACAGCCATGTAGTCGCCAAGGCAACCTTTGCTCGCAATGATCAGCAAATCTGGTCAATGCTATGGCGATGGGCGGTAAGACGACACCCCAATAAAGGCGCCAGATGGGTCAAAGAGAAATACTTCAAGACCCGCGGTACCCGGAACTGGGTATTTACCGCCACAGAAAAACAAGAGGATGGAACGAAACGGGAGCTCACCCTGCTGCAAGAGTCGGACACGCCAATACAGCGGCATGTGAAGATCAGGGCCGACGCGAATCCGCACGATCCAGAATGGGAACCGTACTTCGAGTCCCGGTGGGGCAAGAAAATGCTGAACTCGTCAAGAGGCCGTGTGAAGCTCTACCGCGTCTGGCTCAGGCAGGACGGCCGGTGTCCTGACTGCCAGGAACCGATCGCAATGGGCACCCACTGGGATGTCCGCCACATTGCGAAAAGAACCGAAGGCGGATCGGACGCAGCGAGTAATCTCGAACTACACCATCCCAGTTGCCATAGCAATCCGTAGTAGCCCAGAAATACAGCTGTGAAACCGGGTACCGAAAGGTGCCTTCGTAGAGGCTTGAGCCGTGTGCGTCGAAAGAAGCATGCACGGTTCTCAGGGGGCCGCTGTGCAGCAATGCATAGCGGCTACCCGACAGCTGGTACTGTCGGGCCGCCCATCCAGGCGCACGTCTCGAAGCGGTGACAAGCCGGCCCCTGCTGCTGGCGGCGGTCGGCACGATGGCCAGCCACGCCGGACAGACGCAGCTATATCTCACGCCGTTGCATGCGAAGGTCGACACGATCAAATCGCTGGTCGCCAATGTTCGTGCGGCTCTGGGCCACGTCGCACGCTTTGCGGAGCAGTTCCCGAAGCTCGACCGATGGCGCGAGCTGCTGCGCTACATCTGCGCACGCATCACCGCATCTACACCGCTGCAACGGACTCCGATCGCTGCGATTGCAACTGGGTAACTGCGGTTTTTTAGGGTAATCGAAGACGCTCTGGTTCATGAACGCGGTGTCGTTATCCGAATCCACTCCAAGCATCGCGAAGGGCAGATCGGCAGCCACCTTC
Source organism: Blastocatellia bacterium (assembly GCA_035576605.1). Lineage (GTDB taxonomy): Bacteria > Acidobacteriota > Blastocatellia > UBA7656 > UBA7656 > Onstottus_A. The sequence goes on from DATLWF010000441.1 coordinate 1,579, forward strand.
TCAGAGGCCTCTATAACCAGCATCTGGTTGCGCGTGCGCATGGCCACACATTCTGTCCAGCCGCTGGCGATATCGGTCAACGTCAGCGTGTGGACAAACTCGCCGTCGGTCTTCGAGCCGCCACAGTGTTCGACCATGTCGATCTCGAAGAAACCCGGCGGCGGATCACGCCAGTCGGCGAAGGTCCGCACCGGGATGCTACGCCGGATGGCCGAGCCCACGCCCTTGCGGCGTTTGCGCTGTCCGTCGATCTGCAAACGCGCATTGGCCAGCATTCGATCAATGGTCGCCGCGCTGATTTCAAGGAGCTTGCCCCTGACGACCGGATCGAGCTCAAGATGGCCGTGCCGTTCCATGGCATCAACCAGCTTCGGGATCAACGCCTTCAGCCGCTTGCCGCAAACCCGGTCGGCCGCCTCCCACAACACTGTCAGCGCCAGGCGCACCGCCTCGTCGTACAACCGGTTGCGTTCAGGCGTTCCCTTTGCCGCACCGGGCTTCTCCCGCAGCAGCCGGATGGCGTGCTTGCGGTGATACCCGGTCAGAACCACGAACTCGTCGAGAATCCTGATCCGGTCACTGAACGTCGCGCTGCCATACCGCAATTGCAATGCTGCGACCAACTCCTTACGTGTCGTCATGCTGATTCGCCTCGTCACCTCGCGCCGCTCCCGCCGGACAATCCGGCTGGTAGCAAACTACGTGAGGCAACAGGTCAGCACGAGTTGCAATTCTGATGAGTCAATGCGCCGACCGGCCAAGCTGATTGACGCTATCTATATCTATTCAGCGTCTGGAAGAGCTCTTTCTGTTCAGCGCAGCAGTTTTCGAGCTCCGTGGTGCGCAAGACGTTCACATCGGGCGGCGGCACCGCATATTGCGTGGCGCAGGCGAACTTCGGCACCAGCACGATGACCGTCGACGGCTTTATCAGGGCGAGACGCCGCGCTAGACTGAGGTTGCTACTTCAGGCTAGACCTGCAGCATCTTTCGGATTGCTTCAGAGGGGCGCTGAAGAAGCTTCGCGATTAAGAAGCTGATCGCCACATCGATCGCGAACAAGTAGTACAGCTCGCCCCTCGACAGGTTCGACACGTTGAATCGCGGCACGGAAAGATAAATCACCCAATGGTGCACGAGGAAGGCCAGGAAGGAGAGGGCAGCAAGTCGGGTAATCGCGCCTTGAACACCAGGTGTCGGCCTAACGAAGTTACAGACAGCACCGGTAACAGCTGTGATTCCCGCCCCCAGCATCACCGCGGGAATTTCTTCCGGCAACCATTCAGGAAGATGAGGTGCCAGGATGACAGCGATACCTCCGGCGACTCCGCACGACCATTTCTTGTCGAGACGGTAGCGCGCGTAACTCATCCCAAAGAAGAAGTCGGGGAGCCGCACCAGCGGGTTATGCAGAGTCGGCAACCAGGTCACGTGCCGGCACACATACGTGGCCGCCACAGAAAAGACGATGACGCCGCCAAACGTAAGGGTCGGGTATCTCGACACGAGTTTCGACAGGATTGGGAAAAATAGATAGGTGAGCAGGATGAATCCCAAGAACCACTCGCCGACCAGGTAGTAGTAACTGTTGGTCAGACTACCCAGAAATCCGTCAATTCCGATAACGGTGAGCGGGATTTTCCAAGGCTCCCCGTTGCCTTGGAGTGAGCCGCGAACAAAAAACAATGCTGCCGTGACGGCCAAGTAGGCAATCCAGTACGACGGAAATATTGCCATCCCTCGACGGTACAGGAATGCACCGTACTTCTCTCCCGCTCTCGCGCTGCTCATGAGAGACGCACCCGATAGCATGATGAACAGCGTCACGCCGACGTCACCGACCGGCTGGCGGAACATGACCATATCGAAAACGATGCGCGCCTGCGGAAATAGCTGAAGCAGCTCGGCGTTGAAATGATACGAAACGATCAGAAGCAAGGAAAACAAGCGCAGAACATCAATGAACAGCACGCGTTCGCGTCCTACATCGGTCCGAGAAGGCGCTCGCTCGTTTAATTTCACGATGTGGGAGCGCACGACGGTCCGCGCGCGAATTATTTCCGATCTTATATGAGAACTTACGCTTTGTTTCGGCGGTCCGGACATTGTGGGTGGGCCTGTGGGTGGCTAGCGTCAGAATCCAGAGCGGGCGCCATAACCGGAGCGGCTTTTTGGCGGACGTTGATGGCTCACCCGCAGCAAAGGCTGTTTAGCTGAGGTTGAGCACCACCTTGGCAACGACCGAGTCGCGTTCCGGGTTGAGCGTCACGGCGCCAACCGGCATCCAGTTGCGCGTGCTGCGCGACCATCGGGCCGGATTGGCTGAATTGACAGTCTTCGCTCCGCGTTGGGTGGAGACGGAGCCTTGGTCGTGTCGTCATCCGACAAACTCTCTTCGCACGGCTCCTCCAGCGCGACTAAGAAAGAGGCGAAACCTTTACATTTTCACTAGCATTTGCGCGATATCGGCCGCCTAAAGACCAGAAAAAAAATCAATTGATCGGGTCTCGCGAGTGCGCCATCTATCATGCCGGCTTCTCCGCGACCAGCAGGAATTGACGTCCAAGAAGCTTCCAAGCTAAAGGGAACTTGAGGTAGGCACTTACGAGCAAAGGGTGTTGTGGGAGCGCGGATCGCGTTGTATATGGGAGGAACTTATCGATATTGCGGACCACCCGGAATCCGTTGATAGAAAGCCCTTCCTCGACTGACAAGTGGGAAAGCGGCAAGTGGTGATCATAAAAATCCCAATATTTACCCGCAAGGAAGCGGATGTTCGGCCCCATGACAATGAATTTTCCCCCGGGGCGCAGAACGCGCAACACTTCACGTAAAACACTGTCGCAGGCCGCTTTCGACTCCAAATGCTCAAGAAAATTCGACGTAAAGGCTACATCGACGCTATTACTTTCAATCCCAACCATCGCATCAGCTTTCGTTTGGTGGAATATAATTTCCTCATGCAAAAATTTTTTTGTATCTGGATTCAGATCGATTGCGTGTTTCTTCTTTGCACGAATATTATTTATAAATTCCCCATAGCCGCATGCTACATCAAGGACTGTCGCGTCCGGAATGACAAATTGTTGGAAAAATCCTTTGCACAGCGTCTCCCATATCCGCATTTTTCCCGGAAGGTCTATCTCTTTGAAGCGAAAGCGATACAGCGAAGCAAGGTCTGTCATGATATCGGCGGAGCGTCAGATTGTTCTGGACGTAGAAAATGAGCAAGTAGGCGAAAATGACTCCTGCAATGGACCAATGGTTTCGCGTTGAGGGAAAACGTAGTCCCGCAGATCAAGACCGCTATGGTCGCCGTGGGAGTGATTGGAAGTCCAGTCCGGTTCATGAGAAGGAATGGGACGCCTATTATCGGACGGGCCTCCTCCCGCCCGCACAAACGAACGCTTTCGTCGGAAGAGAGCGCCTTGCCAGCCGCACCATTAATGCCCGCGCGACCGCGATCACGCAAGCACAAAAATGACGGAACGCGAACGGCGAGAAAAATCGCCGACGCGGCAGACGGGGCATCATCGCTTGCTGAGAGAAACCACGCGCACGGGTCCAGTGGGCTTGCTTTCAATTCGTCAGATATGGCCATTTTGAGAGGCACCCATTGTAGCGCATGTCTTACCTCGACTTACAAGGATGGCGCTGGCTGGTCCCCCCAAAAGTTGACCGAGAGGTAAGCGGAAGCATGTGGTCCTGTGGGCTGCCCCACAAGTGGGTTTGCCGTCGATCTGACGCCGCTGCACGCCGAAATGGACTTCGGATGGTGGGTGCAGAGCGGCAGGGATTGGGTGGACCCTGCGCTGACACAGCCGCTTTGGGAGTGCCGGTTAAGTACCTTCACGTGCGACATTCGTAAAAGGGGTGCAACCCGCAGACCGACGACCGAAGGGAGCCAATCGGGATCCGCGGGTTCGGGTATCGCATCCCCGTGCGCAGCGATCGCAAGATCGATCGGCCAAGTGACATGCATTTCCTGCGTTAATCGGTCACTCCATGTTCATCGCGATTCCGCAGCTATGAACCGTGCTATCCACGCGCGAAAGCAATTCGATAGTTTGCTCACCGGACACAGATGCAAGATCCAGAACTGCACTGAACCCGGCATTTTGAAGGTCGGGTCGACTCAGCGCGGCCGCAACGTCAGGACGAGCTGTTGACTTCGCTTTAAAGTATTTCTTGCTTCCGTCCTCGGCTTTAAGGACGATCCAGGTCTCAAATGATCCAGACGCTATCGTTTCACCTGGAGCAATCCACCCGTCTAGGCGCAGTGTGTCGTGCTCTGCGGTTAGAGTGATGGCCGCCGAGAGCGGCTCACCATTGACGAAATCGATGTGGCAAGTAGGCTTGGGAGCCTGAGCAGGCATCAGCAAATCCGCTGGAGGCGTTGAGGGTGCCGTTGAGATCAACGATTTGGCAGACAATTGGGGGATGATTTTAATTGGGATAGTGCGCATGTCGAACGTGGTTTTCCATAGACCCTTGTGGTCGGATGTAATTTTGAACGACTTGACTCTGGGTGTGCCCGGTAGGCCAGCCGCAACCAACATATAGTCTTGCGAGCTAGTCATGTACGGCGAAACGATAAAACCGGTTCGTCCGATTGCTGGGATAAAGCGGTGCTGGACAACCTGTCCGTTGTCAAGTGTAAGTTCGATTTGTAACTCAGGCAATTTAAACAATATGCCCACAATCTTTCCGATAAGGGTGGGGCGCACGTTCAGGGTCAACCATGTAGGTGCGAGTGCGTTGAGGGCGATTGTCTGACCAAGCTCCCCCCTTTCAACGCGAGCCTGTTCCTCCGCAAGTACAGCCATCGAGGACTGAAAAGTTTTTTCCAATCGCACGTACGGCGGGCTATATCCCACCACCCTGTAATCGGAGAGAAGCGTAAGAAGACTGCCCGAATCGTCGAACGTCGGAAGGCGCCGGTCGATCGGGGCGAACGTAAAGAATACAGTTTGGGGAGCGTCTACCGATCGGAGATGAGCAACGTTCTTCGCATCCAAACGCGGATCGTACACCGAGTAGCTTTGGAAGACCGGGCGCCCGGCCCACGAGAGACCGTTGGCAAATACTGCCGAGAGTTCGGTTGGGTAGATGTCCACGTTGCCGGCTACATGAGGCAAGGGAAACTCATCCCGTATTTTTTTATTAGCTGCCGCGAATTCAGTTTTAAGTGTATTCGGCTCTGTAAGTCGGGTTGTTATGCCGGAAACGGTGTCATTCCAAACGGTATCAATTCTCGATGCGATGTAGGAGGTGTTGATCGGAAAAATGGTCCCTCCAATCAGTGTCCATGCGTAGGCTGCGGCAAACCAAAGCAATAACGCGACTCGCGGCTTGGTAACGAGAGAAATTGCGTACGCTAACAAAAGCAACGTTCCGGTAGCGACGAATACATGCCCATCCTGGCGAACAAATCCTGCTTTGAAGGCGATGAACAGGATCAACCCGAGTCCGAGCAGCGTGCCCCATCCTAGACGACCTGTCCTCCTTACGAAACTTGAATAAAACGCTATCAGGAGCAACAGCGCGACAAGCAGGTATAGGGCTGGCGCCCCAAGCGGCCCGCCCAATGACATTGCGTCGGTATATCCCGATATAATTGGACCTTGGCCTAAAAGGAAGTGTGGCAGTTGTGCGAGGGGTTGACCCGTCAATCCCCACGCGGAGAACAGAGCGACGCCGATGAGTGCGGCAAAAGCGGCGGCTGCTCGCATGTTCTTCGACGCTAACGCAACAAGCGCGAGGCCGCAGATCGAAAATGTCGAGCCCACGAAGCTACCCTTTACAATCGGGCTCATCGCAGTCGCGATTGTTGAAATTCCGATGCCCAGAACAACAAGCGGAGTTGGTTCCAGGCGAAAAGCTGTACCTTTAGGTAGCGATGCGCGCGTCACGGCCAGCAGCAGGAAGAAGGGTAGGGCAAGAAACCCGCTGTCCCGAGAAAGGGACAGACAGATGATGAAAGGGAATGCTAGAGCGACCAGGTGCCTGCGTGGATGAGCGACCAAACCTACAGCGACGCACAGACCGATCGAATAGACGGTACTGCCGATCATCATGATCTTGTCGGTCGCAGGATCATAGACAGTGCTATAGACTGATCCGAGTGGGCCGAAGGTGAAGATCAAGTCTCGCCCGAAGACGTAGCCGTGCGCTAATGCTTCGTTTAGAGCGTACCGCCACGAAGGGTCCAAGCCGGAATTCGGCATGAGCGGACGAAACGGTATCAGAAAGAGGGCTGCAACAATCAGCGACATCGCGCCGATCAAAACCGTCAGGTAACCCGTGGGCGACCCTTCTACTGAAATAGCCGTTTTATGTTGGTCATTCATTTGAATATCACGTGCGTAATTTGCGCGAGAGTATGCCGCAGTAGTAACTGGCTCGGCCTCGGCGCTGAACGAGCATCGCTGGTTATCGCCAACGCAATCTCCAGGGGCACGGCCAGTTTGTAGAGGTCGGGCTCAGCCTCGAAAATAACAAGAAGGTCGAAGCGGGCAGCACCGCGTCTTTTAAGTACGAGAATCGGTTGCTTGTCCACAGATGCTGTGCCATAACGTCCCGTCCTTCTTATGAGCCGGGCCGCCTTAACGTGACAGTCCAGGCTAATACAAACCAGCACATGGCACGGCATTAAGTGGCCGTTGACACGCAACGATTGGTTGTCTCCGGGATTCAACTTAATGCTTGAAACTCCACTTCTTGTGTCCGATGTAGCTCGTGAACACCGGAACCGCAACGCCGACAAGGTGCGCAATATCCCGCGTGTGCCACGCAATACCGAACCAAGGTAATACGTAATATGCCAGTCCGACACTCACGCCCCATGTCTGCAGCGCGGCCACCAGATTCACCAGCGTAAAAAAGAACACCGATCGCGCGGTTGATTGGGTGCTCTTGGTGAAGACGAACAACTTGGCCAAAATGAAGGCCGTGAACATGCCAGTGATGTAAGCAGCTCCGATTGCCGCGGAATAGGGCATCCAGATGTTGTACATAATCCGGCTGCCCCAGTTGACCGCGGCGGCGAAGCCGCCGGTCAGCAAGAACATCAAGAATACCTTCGAGACGAAGGTTTCCTTGACGACAGCATGTGCGCGCGTCATATCATCCTCGCCATTTTGCGCGACAGCCCAATGCTCTCGGAGATACCCCGGTCCTCAGGGTAATAGTAGGAGGTGTCTGCAACGAGCAGGCCTTTCACCGGCAACTGAATCGGCGGCAGGCGGTCCAGATAGCCCGGCTCGCAAATCGGCTGCGCGAAGCGGTACCGGCTCGCGCGCACGTCGATGAAGTCGTCCGCCTTCAACTCTGGATTGATCTTCATCAGATAGCGCTTCACCTTATCGATGAAAACCGCATCCGCTTCCTGATATTTCGGATGCTCCCCCGGAATGTAGAACGGCACGTAGACGATGTGATGATCGAGCGGCCGAAGGTTCGTATATTCGACGATGCCGGGAATATCCATCTCTGGATCATTCGTGTTCAGCCAGAAGTTCTCGGTCACCGCCTTCTTGAGCTTGGCGATCACGCACACCACCGCGACGTTCTTGACGCTTCTGAAGGCATCGAGAATGTTCGCCGGCAGATCCGGCATTACGCGGGGCACGTAAGGCAGAGGGATCGTGCTGATTACCTTGTCGAAGGGCAGCACCTCGCCTCCCGCTTCGATGCCGGTGACCTTTCCGCCTTCGATCACCACCTTTTGCGCCGGCGTTCCAAGACGGAATTCTCCGCCGTTGGCTTCAATGTAGCGGCGCATGCCTTGCAGCAGCGTATCTGAGC
>DATLWF010000442.1:0-2038 GCA_035576605.1 Blastocatellia bacterium
CGAAGCCAGACGACTCGCTGCGGTAGATTGCTCCGTGTGCGCGTCCAACCAGATAGTTGAGATAGTTCACAAGACGCTGATCGCTGAGCTCTTCACGCGCAATTGCGAGATCGGCAGCCGTGCGCCGGTAGAGTTGACCGAATTCGCGGACCTCTTCGCCTGAGAGACTGTTCAACCGAAGCCGCGAGACCCGAGCAGTCAATTCCTCAAGCCGCTTCCATTTTCCCAGCCTCGATTCGAGAAAGGTCTTCAGCACGGGATCAGGATACACGATTCAAGGTCAGAAGTCAGAGGTTGGAAGTCAGACGTCAGACATCAGAAGTCAGAGGTCAGCGGTCAGGAGCAAACCGCCTTACCAATCCGCTTGGTCGGTGAATCCCTTATCCTGTATTCTGACTTCTGACTTCTGACTTCTGAGCTTTATGCCATTCTCAACACTCATTGGGAACGACCGAATAAAGAAACTGCTGAGACGCGCGGTCACCGAAGAACGCATCGGACAGTCGCTGTTGATGGCGGGGCCGCGCGGCGTCGGGAAGTATCAGTTTGCGGTTGCGCTCGCGCAGGCGTTGAACTGTGAGAAGGTGAAGATGGGCGAGGCCTGCGGAGACTGCGTCCCTTGCCGCAAGATCGCGCGCGGCGAACATGCCGACGTGCGAACTATCCTGCGCGAGAGCCAGGACCCTTCCTTCAAGAAGGAGCCCAAGAGCCAGTTCATCAAGATCGCGCAAGTGCGCGAGATGTCCCAACAGGCGCAGTTTCGCCCTTATGAAGGCCGGCGCCGCGTCTTCATCATCGACGACGCCGAATGGCTGCGTCACGAAGCAGCAAACTCGTTGCTCAAGACGCTTGAAGAGCCCCCTGAAACGTCGCTCGTTATTCTCATTACTCCGAAGCCCTTCTCCCTGCTCGATACAATTCGGTCGCGCTGTTTGATGTTGAGTTTCGCGCCGCTCAAGGCCGGTGAGATCGAGCACCACCTTCGACAGATGGGCAAGTCATCGGATGACGTGCGCTTGCGATCCCGTCTCGCGGGTGGAAGCATAGGCCGCGCCATAGAAATAGACCTGGTCGAGTATCGTCAGATGCGGAATGTGCTGATGGAGCTCGTCGAGGTAGTCGCGTTTTCAGGCGGCAGCATCAAGCTTTTGAGCGCTGCGGAGTATCTTGGGCGAAAACTCGAGAAGGACCAGTTCGAAAAACACCTCGACGCATTGATCGTCTTACTGGCTGATCTATTTCGGTTGAAGTTGTGCGAGGCGGACGACTCGTTGACCAATGAAGACATCGTCGAAAACCTCGAGAGGCTCGCTGAGGCGCTGACGGTCGAGCAAATCACCGACTGGACGGATCGAATCGAGCAAGTGTTTCTGGGGTTGCCTCGAAACGTCAATCGGCAGCTAGCGATGGACGCGATGCTGATAACTGCTTAAACGCCAGTCCTGTGGGGCGGTCCTCCGACCCATCAATGCCGGTTTGTCAGGCGCAATGGTAAATCAGTCGCCGATCGTCCAAGCGTCCACGGCCTATCTTCCGCCGCCGGTTAATACGTATTCGACAACATAGCTTCCCTTTTTTTGCTAGAGCGTGGGGCGCGCAGTTGGGCCAACTCATATCACCCGCTGATGATCAAGATTTAGCCTCCAGGCTTCAGGCCTTATGGCTGCCCCAGCAACCGAGCGCCTGATCTCTCGCCAGGAAAAAAGGAGGGCCACTCTTCGTGACCCTCCTCTCTTTTTCTTCGCAGGCAGGCGATCAGGTCGCCCTTCTCGCCTGCTTGTCCTGGTTATTCGACCCTTACTGCACCGGACATCGCTCCGTGCACAGGAACGGCTGTGACGCTCCTCCGTTCGGCCCTGGATTCGTGATTATCACGTTTCCTGACCCGCTCGGTTGCAGCCCGTTGCACACCTTCTTGACCAACCTCAGCTTGGTCGGGTTTGTCGTTCCGGGTGACACCTCTATTACCTTGATCTTCTTCGGTGTCACTCCTCCCACCGTAGCTGTTGCTCCATCCTTGATATTCGTTCCTGTTATA
>DATLWF010000443.1:0-5897 GCA_035576605.1 Blastocatellia bacterium
CTTGAGATCGGCCACGTCGCTCGACCTTCGCGCAACCGAGAGCGAATACAGATCCAGCAATCCCTCCTGCTCCTTGCTGAGCGGTTTGGCCGCGATGTAGTAATCGTACAGGGCGCGCGAGATGACCACATCGGCTTCCAGATCGGTTATCACGCTGCCCGCCCCAAATTGGCGAAGGATGTTCCCTTCCTCTTCGGAGAATGGATCGCCGGCCTTTAACTGAGCGTAGAGCTTTTCCATCGCCGCCTGACGCGAGCTATCCAGCCCGGAACTCGACGACTTTTGACTTGTGGCGCGCGTCGTCGTCGCCGCCCGCCCAACCGGAAGTCCAGGCAACACCAAAATGCAGGTCAGCCCAAAAAATAACAGTAGAATAGTGACACTAAGATTCGTCCGCTTTGTAAAACGCATTGTCTTTCCCCCGGTTTGATTGCTTGAGTTGGCCTATCGTGGACGGAAGCCGCCCACTCTGATCAACCTGGTCCCACTAGCTATTTGAGCTATTTGATCCTGCCTGCCAAACAGGATGTAGCTTAGTCGAACATCGTTTTATTTGACAGAGTTTTTCGATCCGATCATCGCTTCACCTAGTCTCGGCGACTATTTGATCCTGCTTGTCGGATCGCCATAAAGATATCCGATTTCCTGGGACGCGCTCGTAGTCTACTAGCTCGTCGATGATTCGAGAAGCTTCGACTTCAGCGCGAACGGGCAAGCGCGTCCCAGTGGCATCTACGCCAGACCATCTCCGTCGAAGTCGGCAAGCCATTCGTCGCTCGCTGTCTCCATCAACTGGGTGCCCACCAGTATCGACCTCAAGCCCGGTGTGCCATTCGACAAGCACATTCCCATCAGGGAGCATTGTCCCCGACAAAAACACAACGAGCGAGACTGCGACACGCAGCCATTCGCGCGCGAGGATTTTTTCGTGAACATAGAGTCGCCTCCGCTGCCGGCGGATTGTTTGAAACGACAGCAATCAACCAGTCAGGCCCACTGCATCAGCGGACGATGGGGGCGATCGATCGAATGCCGAATCTTGAGGAGTGCCGTCTGTCGTCAGTGGACTGAAGACGAAACAGCGGGCCTTATTGTAGGGAGTATCCTCGAGGGCTGTCAAACAAAAGCGCCTTTCAGACGCGCAGGCTCAAATTGAACGGCCCAGATGGGGATCGATCGGTTGGATGAGACGACGCTCTTTAAGACCCGAAGGAAGTGTCAGGCCTGAAATGTTGACATTTGATCTACGCAACCTCGCCGCGCCTGAGCGAACATCTCAGAAGTTGGTCTAGCGCGGGTTCGTATTCGAAAATGTGATTTACCGAGTCCTCTGAGGCAGTTTGAAACTCTGCCCACTCATCCTCAGCATCCGGGCCGTAACGGATGCCTGCACGGTACGAATGCACGTCTTGGAAATACACTTTCCCGATGTCACCGGTCTCGAGGTTCCTGCCCACGAACACCAGAGTCTCCATTGTCGGGATAAGCATATCCTCGTCAACGAACGTAACCGCGAAGTAAATGGATCCCTCCTGTAGCTCGGTTGCGGAAACCGGCTCGCCATAAGGCATTAATTCTCGAGCTTCGAAACGCATGTGCACCTCCAAGTAACACCATCAGAACTATGTCATCGAGCGAGCCGAGTCGTCGGGTCGCCCAGCATATCCATGTCCCAGTAGGGCGCAATCTGCGGCGCGTTCGCGGCCGAGGCCAGGTCGTTGGTGAAGGCGGCGCCGCTGACCACCGTCGCGCCGAGCCTCATCAGGCCGTTGGAGCTTGTTGAAAATTGCGTGAAGCGTGTGCCGTCAAACCAGAACTCGAAGCCAACGTCGAATAGAGGCGAATTGCCGTCATCCATATTCGGCGCAATCATCGTAGTCGTCCCGCTCGACATATCCTCGAGCAAGGCGCCGGTAGAGCTTGTGAAAGGATAAATACTCGCAGTGATTGCGTTAGGGCTTATGCTTTTCTGATCAGTTGCCCCGGGCGCCTCTTTGATGCTGCCATCTTTGAACTCTTCGACGCCGACAGCGGCTTCAGGGCCGCCAGCTGGGGCAGACTTCTGTGTAAACGCCTTCACCGTTATTATCGCGAATAGTAAGACTGCGGTTAGAACGACAAAAGCACGGACGCCGAATCTTGTTCTTGCAAGAAACCTTCCCGGGCTGTTCATAAATTCCCCACTAAAATCTCAGCAATCGTAATTGAGAGCCTCGTCAGACCTTCGGGAAAGTGCCCACGAATTGGTCGCGCGTCTCAATACTGCGCGCTGATGCCACGGACCACGGCGTCGCCGTAGTACCCAAAGTGTCCGTGACAAATCGTCAGGAGCATCCTTTGCGGCTTTGCGCGAAAACGCGTTCGCGACAGACTGATCGCGCATAAACGCAAAGACCGCCCCTGGAAGTTCACTGGGTGCGTGTCAGAAATCTTACGGTCCGCCAAACCGCATTTCCGATTTGAAATGGCAGCCGGGGCATTTCGTTGAACGGCCCTCTCAGCCTGATCGTCGCTTCGATCGGGTCGGGCCAGCGCGTGCCAATCGCTTTCAGCACGCCTCGAGGATGGCGCAAGTAAGTACTCATCGGAGGCAGGTAGGACAACGGCGGATATCGCTCCGGAAAGGGCCTGTCCCAGTTTTTCATCACATCGGGGACCAGCCAGCCCGGCAACTGTCTCGCCCTTTGCGCTACGGGCGTGTCATCGACTCGCGCTTCGAGCAACTGGTGCGCGAGCCCGATCGCGCATGCAACCCAGTCTGCCTGACGCCGGTCTGGTCCAAGGCACCGGTCCCAGTTGAAGCTAGCGGGGCGCGACTCTACTGCCGCGCCGATATCACAAAGCCACATTGGCCGCCATGCGCTGTGGCGCAACAGGTGCGTGCACAGAATGCGAAGCTGGTCCTCCGAACCCAGCAAGCGAAACATGGCCGCGCCAAGCCGGGCAGGCTCGGACCGCGCCATCAGTTCATCCAGGCTCACATCGTCCAGCTTACCGAATCCTTCGTGAACATCAACACCATACTTGCTGGCATCAGGGCTCTTGAGAACGGCCATTGCCTGTAAATACCGGTCAGGCCCGAAGCACAAGTCTATGTCGCCGTACGGACGCAGGCCCTCCTCCGGATACAAGCGCGCGACCGCCCATCCTTTCACCAGCACCGGTTCCACTCCGGCGCAGTTCAGGAGCGAGATGACTTCTTCAATTTCGGCCCTGTGAAGTGCGGCCTGCACGGAATGAAGTTGGTACGCCGATCTCAACTCGCGCGCGGGCTCGCACTCGCTCAAGCTGCTGCCGCGAATACGCCACCAGGCAAGCGAGGCAGCGCCCGACTTCAAGAGTAGCGGCACGATTGGCTTCAGTTCTTCAGCCGAGAGGTTCGGTTCGGGAGGAACCGCGCGCCAACTGCCCGAGAGGAAGGTCGCAACAATGCGGCCGAGCGATTTTGTTGCGGCGGTGTTAGTCAGTTCCATTACCCCTTGGCTACAAGAAAACGGGCTGAGGTCCAGATCCTGGGAGCGCAGGCATCCTTGCCTGCTGTGGTTCGGCCACCACAACGCAGAAGGCCAGGCAAGGATGCCTGCGCTCCCAGGATCTGAACCTCAGCCCGCAAGTCAGCACTCGTAACGGCTATGCTATTTCAGATGCATCGCCGGATCGCCGAACAGGATCCACGAACGCCGCACGTCCGGATCATTAACCAGTTGCTTCGCGCGCGCCGCTGCTTCGCCCAGCGTGATCGCGCTGCCGCTGAACAACAGGCGATACAGCTCCTGATTCATCACCTCCTGCGCTCCGGGCTCGCACACCGCCGCCGACGCCCACACCGCTGCCGCCCCGCCGCTCGCCTTCAGCAGCGATTCCGCCAGGCTATCCAGCACTGGATCGTCGAAGTACCCGTTCAGGCATGTCATCATCACAAAGAACGCCAGATTCCCGTTGTTGGTCAGGCTCGCCGCGTCCTCGTTGGTCAGGATATTCGCTCGCCACCCGTTCACCGAACCGTGACCGTTGTAGTTCACGATGGTCTTCCCCTGGTTGATCGCCGCCAGTATCTGGCTCTTCACAGTCGCGTCATCGCTTGTGCCCCTCACCACATCCTGTACCTGCATACCTCCTGGCAGCAGCGCCCGCAACGAGGCTTCGACCGCCGCGAAGTTGTGACCGTCATTCAGATCTGCCGCCAGCAGCGCAGAGTTAGCACCCGTCGAGCTTTCGTAGCTCAGGATCTTTCCGACAACCGCCCTCGCCTCCGCAGCAGTGCGCACCGGCAATCGCCCGCTTGCGATCTCAGGCAATCCAGTCCCCTGGAAGTCCACGAACCAGTCGTCGCTCGCCGCCTCCATGAACGCACTGTCGTAAAGCTTCGTCGGCACAAGATCGCTGTCCCCGTACCCGAGATAGTTCTTCGGGTCATAGCTCGAGTCCCCGGCAAACAGCACAAAGCGCGGCAACCGCCTCCAGTTGTCTCGCGTGAACTGCAGGAAGTCTTTGATCGCCTGCGGTGACTTGTTCCCGAAACTGAACTCGTCGTATAGGTCTTCGACATCCACAACCGCCACCGACAAGCCCTGGCTTTCACGAAGCGCCTTCAGCGGACCCAGGCTCGACTTTAGATCCTGTGTCGTGATCATCACGTAGTCGTTCTGCAGACCTTGCTCGTGCCAGTTCGACGGCACGTTGGCTTTCGCTGCTGCGCTCATCGCCGTTGCCCCGGTGAACGCCAGCAGTGCTCTCGCCCCGGATCCCGGCGGCGTCAGCGTTATGCTCGAATTGTTCTTCGACGCGCTGATTGTCCCGACTAGCTCCCGCGGGTCATTCAAATCCGTAACATCCATAACTCGAACATCGGACGATGTAAATCCGCCGATTGTCACCGGCTGCCCGCCCTTAACCACCGCGCGCAACTGGTTGCTGTCCGCGGTCAGAGTGTGCGTGTAAGACACCCGCACCGTATCCACCAGGCTGAGGTCGGTGCTGCCGCCCTGCGCGATCAACTGCACCGAGTTCACCCCTTCGCGCAATTGCGACTGGGCGATCGGGAAGCTCGCCTTTCCGCGTTCCTGCCCACTGAAGCTCACCGTCCCCACCACCGATCCGTTGAGCGTCACTTGCGCCTGATGCCCCGTCAGCGTCACTCCTTGCAGATACACATCCAGACTCGCCGGCGATGAAGTCGAGGCGACGTTGGTCAACGTCAACGACTGATCCACCGGCGTGCTTGCGACCACTGGTCCGAAGAAGTTCTCTGTCTCGCCGTTCCGCAGCCCCGCGAAGTACAGCGTGCGGTCCTTCCGCTCGACGGCCGCGACGAAACTTCCGGGAGCGGCTTGACCGCCGACCGCCTTCGTCGCAGTGATGCGCGCGCCGCTTTGCCCACCGGCCACCAGCCAGTACACGTGAGTGTTGGTCGAAGTGCTGTTCAATGCTACGCCGTAGAACTCGATGCTATCGAAAGGATCGAACCTGCCATCCTGTTCGCCGTTGACGATCATCGGCACTTGCCGGCCGTCGACGTACAGTTGCAGGTTTCGCGCGTCCACCTTCGAACTCAAGCCCGCGGCAACCAGGTCTCGCTGCGTGATGCGATACCAGCCCTCCTGCCGGATGCTTAGCTTGACTGCCGGCTGACCTGCCAAATCGGTCTGCAGTTTGACTGCGTCCGGCGTGATGCTCGCGATTTCAGCCTTGCGCTCGACCGGCGTCGAGCCCTGCCCGAGCGTCATTTGCGCCGACGCCAGACCGATTCGTGTAAGCAAGGTTGATTGCTCGACGCTCGGCGCTTTGCCGCGTTTCGGGCCGACGCTTATGGGTCCAGTCCACGAACTCTTACCGTTGAGATCTATGTCCTCGAGCCAGTAGCGCGGTGCTGCTTGCGCCACCTGATCTCCCCACGC
>DATLWF010000444.1:0-9308 GCA_035576605.1 Blastocatellia bacterium
TTTCCCTCTCAGTTCTTGGATAGTGCAATAATCGGATCCAATCGAGCCGCCTTCATCGCGGGATAGATACCAAAGAGCATTCCTATGATGCTGGAGACCGCGATCGAAAGCACAATGTACGTGATGGTGATGCTCATCGGGACGGGCGTTGTCGCGCTGATCAGCCAGGAGACCCCAGCGGCGAGCAGCAGCCCCAGAACCCCGCCCAGCGCGCATAGCACGGATGACTCGATTAAGAACTGGACCAGAATGTGTTTGCGTTTTGCCCCCACTGCCTTGCGCAGTCCGATCTCGAAGGTCCGTTCCGTTACGCTGACAAGCATTATGTTCATCACCACGATGCCGCCCACGACGAGCGAGATAAAGGTGATGGGGATGACCGCGACCGCAATCATCCCGGTGAGTTGATCGACCTGACTCTTTGCCTGTTCGACGTTCACCAGTCCGAAGTCGTCGTCTGCGTCGCCCTTTAGCTTATGCCGGTTGCGCATCGCAATACGCGCCTGTTCAATGGTGGAATCAAAGGTCGCGCTGTCGTGCGACTTTCCGTGGAGTTGCAAGCTCTGGCGGCGGCCGAACATCCGCTCAAAGGTCGTCAGCGGGATGTACGCGTTGTTGTCGAGCGACTGGCCGAACGCCGAGCCGCGCTTCTCTTCTACCCCGACGATCGTCAGAGGCAGCTCTTTGATCTTGATCGTGCGACCGATCGGATCAAGCCCGGCGAAAAACTTGTCCCTCAGGTCCGTACCGATCACACAGACCATCGCGGAGTGCTCGACCTCGTGCGGCAGCAGAAACCGCCCTTCGGAAATGCTCTTGTCTTCGATCTCGGCAAAGTTCGCGGTGACCCCGGCGATCTGAGTACCGAACAACTCCAGCCCTTCGTGTTGCAGATCTGTGCGCGAATCCGCTTCCGCGCCGACCTCTTTGCAAGAGGTGCACTTGTTAATCAACCAGTCGAGGTCGTTCCAATCGAGCCGCTTATTCCGCTTCATCATCTTCTCCCAATCTTCCTGGGTCATGTTCCCGACGTGGACCATTCGCGCGATCATGAAGTGGTTTACGCCAAGGAGCTTTGAGACCTTGTCGACGACATAGGCGTTCAGCCCGTCGATCGAGGCTCCGACAACCACCACCGACGCGACCCCAATGATGATTCCGATCAGCGTTAGGAAGGCACGGAGCTTATTCGAGAAGATGGATTGCAGGGCAATCTTGGCGGCATCCAGGTAAAAGGAGTAGACGGTCCCCATATGATTAAAGCCGTTCGGACTTCGCAAATCACGGGCGCTGTACGCTCAGAGTTTACCAACAACAGCGTTAAGCGCAACCCTCTCAGCGCGATTTGAGGCTCGCCCTCGACAAACAAACGCTGCAAGCTGGATTAACTTAACAGGCCACCTCTATAACCTTCTAACCCTCAACCATAATCTTTAAAGAACAAAGCCAGGTGACGCCCGACTGCTCGAACGATCCAGGGTGGGATCTGGACAGGATGTCGACGCATTCTCGACAGCTCTCCCGGGGGTTTACTTTCCTTTACTCTGCCCCTCTCTCCGCTGGCGGTAGGTCGCAATTTAGCCCGATTCGCGATATGTTGGGGGTGGTTTCCGAACTGGCACTAGTTGCA
The DNA here is from genome assembly GCA_035576605.1 of Blastocatellia bacterium. GTDB lineage: Bacteria > Acidobacteriota > Blastocatellia > UBA7656 > UBA7656 > Onstottus_A. Next base: position 1,631 of record DATLWF010000444.1, read on the forward strand.
CAAAATCTGTGCAATATGAAAATAATCTGCGCAGGTTCAATCTTGACAGCCTCCCTGCCTCTTATGCACAATTGGCCACCCTTGCGTTTTGATTCGGGAACTACACCGATGAACCCTGATTTGTGGCAGACGTGCAGGTTCGGTCCTGCGCGGCGGGAGAAGGCTTACAACGACGGAGGTTTCAGATGTTCTCAGATGAGAGTGAAGTGACCAGATCCGACCTCATAACCTATGCCGACCTCGAAAGAGGACACGGCGCCAGAATCAAAGTGATCGGCGTCGGCGGTGCCGGAGGTAACGCCGTCAATCGCTTGATCGAAGATGGTATGGAAGGAGTCGAATTCCTGGTTGCGAATACCGACCTCCAGGCCCTCAAGAAATCCCAGGCGTCAGTCAAGATCCAGCTCGGTGAAGAGATTGCCCGGGGACTTGGCGCGGGGGGGAATCCCGAGATCGGGAAGCGCGCGGCGCTCGAGGATACCGACAAGCTGGTCGACGCCCTTGACGGCGCGGACATGATCTTTGTGACTGCGGGCCTCGGTGGCGGCACGGGTACGGGAGCCGCGCCGATTATCGGAAGCCTCGCGACGGAACTGGGCGCATTGACAATAGGGGTCGTCACCAAGCCCTTCGGGTTTGAGGGACATCGCCGAGCGATACAGGCTGAACAAGGTCTCGAGGAGCTTCGAGGCTGTGTCGATAGCGTCATTACCATCCCTAACGAGCGGCTGCTGAAGTCCATCACCAAGGCAATCCCCTTCACCGATGCGTTTGGCCTGGCTGATGGGGTCTTACGCCAGGCGGTTCGAGGCATCTCGGACATCGTCACACTTCCCGGTCTGATTAACGTGGATTTCTCCGATGTCAGAGCGATAATGGAAGGCAAGGGCGTTGCGCTCATGGGTACGGGCCAGGCGTGCGGTGAGAACCGCGCGCTCGAAGCCGTACAGCGCGCCATATCGAGTCCGCTCCTCGAAGAGGCTTCAATCCAGGGCGCGAAGGCGCTGCTGGTGAACGTGACCGGAAGCCCGGACGTGACCCTATTCGAAATCAGCGAGGCGATGAATTTGATTCACGACTCTGCCGATCCCGAAGCGAACATTATCTTCGGCGCAGTCATTGACGAACGCCTCACTGGAGCAATAAAGATAACGGTGATCGCCACGAACTTTGCCGTGACTGCTGCCTCGTCGGAATCGACTCACACCACGGCGGCGCTGCGGGCAACTGGTACAACCGCCAGCAGTCCCGGTAATTCCACCTCGGAGGCTCAACTCGACTTTAATAGACCTGCCTTCATGCGAAAGTCAGTGAATTAGTCCTGGGAGCGCAGGCATCCCAGCCTGCCTGACTGCTTTTTCTCGAACTTCGGAGCGCGGGCATGATGCCTGCGCTCCAAAGTCGGCTCTTCTCCTCCCCGAGTGGCGCGCCGTCATCAGGCCTTGGTCCCAACCTGCCCTGCTCATCCTGCAGATCGACTTCAATCTACGCGTTTTCTAATAATAACGCCTGTATAGTATGATCTCTCTGCGACGATCGAAAGACTCTTAGCATCGAGGATCGATAGATGACCGTCAGAAGTAACCTGAGAGTGGGACTGATAATTATTTTTCTTGCTCTCTCCGTCATCGTGACAGCGGCCGACGACCCCTCCTACAGCAAAGCTTTGGAGAAGTGGCGAGCCGACCGGCTCGAGGAGATCAACGGCGAGGACGGCTGGACGACTCTAATTGGACTGTTCTGGCTCAATGAGGGTCAAAACAAATTCGGCAGCGATCCGTCAAATGAAATAGTCCTTCCGCGAAGTAGCGCTCCGAAGGTTGCCGGCTCTATACGGCTCGACAACGGAGTCGTGACGCTGGAAGCAAAGCCCGACGCCGGCATCACCAGCGACGGCAACGCTGTGAGTACGTTATTGCTCCAGTCCGACGACGATGGCAAACCAACCGTATTGAAGCTTGGCTCACTCAAGCTTTTCGTCATCAAGCGCGGTGAGAAGCTCGGCTTGCGAGTTAAGGACAAACGAAATCCAGCGCGTTCGCGCTTCGCCGGGCTCGATTACTTCCCTGTCGATTTGAAGTGGAGGCTCGATGCGAGGTTCGAACCCTACGATCCTCCCAAGATCATTCCAATCGTGAACGTGCTCGGTATGGTTGACAGCATGACGTCGACTGGTGCGCTGGTCTTCGAGGTGAACGGGAAGAGCTACCGCCTCGATCCGGTGTTGGAGAAAGGTTCGAAACAGCTCTTCATCATTTTTGGCGACAAGACGACCGGCAAAGAAACCTACGGCGCGGGGCGGTATCTTTATGCCGACCCGGCCGGCGACGACGGCAAGGTGGTTTTGGATTTCAACAAGGCTTACAATCCGCCTTGTGCCTTCACCGAGTTCGCGACCTGTCCCCTTCCCCCGAGGCAGAACCGGCTCGCGATTCGTGTAGAAGCGGGAGAAAAGAAGTACGCGGGGTCGGCGCACTGAGCTATCTCTCCGGGAGGATCTTATGAAGCCGTATGACTACCTTTTGGTCCAAGCCGACGCCCCGATCGCGATTGTGACAATGAACCGTCCAGACCGGCGAAACGCCCTCTCGCTGGCGCTGATGGAAGAGCTGATCGATTGCTTTCGAGCGTTGAGTGAAAAGCAAGATATCCGCGCGATCATTCTTGCGGCGAATGGACCCGCGTTTTCGGCGGGACATGATTTGAGCGAGTTGATTGATCGTCAGGTCGGCCACTATCGACATGTGTTCGACGTGTGCACCGAGTTGATGGCGCTCATTCAAAGCATCTCCCAACCGGTGATCGCCGAAGTTCAGGGCATCGCTACCGCCGCCGGTTGTCAATTAGTTGCTACGTGCGATCTCGCCATTGCTTCCGAGAAGAGTCAGTTCGCGACACCCGGCGTGCGCATCGGTTTGTTCTGCACCACTCCGATGGTGGCGCTCACGCGCTCGATAGGCAGCAAGCGCGCGCTGGAGATGTTGCTTACCGGAACGGCTATCGACGCGCGCACCGCGATGGAGTACGGGCTGATCAATCGTACAGTCCCGGCCGAGCAGCTACGCGAAGTGACTTATGCTCTGGCGGGGCGAATCGCCGAGGCGAGTCCCATCACCGTGTCCATCGGGAAGCAAGCCTTCTACACACAGATCGATCTGGATCAAGCAAAAGCTTACGCATACGCTAAAGAAGTGATGAGCCTGAACGCCATGGCTGACGACGCTCAGGAAGGAATGGGAGCCTTCCTTGAAAAGCGCGCGCCGTGTTGGCACGGGCGGTAGATTTGAGATACACTGTGCTTCGCTCACACAGAGACCCCTCCTGATTGATTCTGGAGGCCCCGGAATCGCTGTAGGCATCAGAGACATCCATCCGTTTGAAGACGTGGGGTCTTTCTGTTTAGAGACATACATCGGGGGTTTCCTAATAAGACTTAAGTCGCAATCGAAATAATCCGGCACACGTGTACTCAAACACCAAACCTACATCGAATCGCGCAACCCAATCGACCGGAGATCCGTCTTTTCTCCACCAGTTCTTCGAGAGGATCGTCGATCGCTGGCCGGAACGGATCGCCGTCGATGTTCCGCCGGGAATCGGCCGGCCCGATAGGCGATTGATCACCTACCGGGAACTCGAACGCCAGTCAAACGTCCTTGCATGTTTCCTTCGCACCTTCGTAACCGGAGAGTGCGTGGTCGCGATTCTTCTGCCCAGACGCAGCGAGCATCTCTACAGCAGCCAGTTGGCGGTGCTGAAAGCCGGGGCTGCGTACACCTGCATCGATCCCGCTTTTCCAGGTGAGCAGCTGCGCGACATCCTCGAAGATTCTGAGGCTGTGGTGTTGCTAAGCGACAAGGAGGGGCTCGCCAGTGCCGAACGCTCGGGGTTCGCGAGCGAGCGAGCGTTCGACGTCGTCAAGTTGATTGATCAAGCCGGCAGCGCTGTCGTTGCCCCGCCACCTCCCTCCTGGCTCTCTCCGAGCAGCCTGGCTTACATCATCTACACATCGGGTACGACGGGTCGGCCAAAGGGAGTCATGATCGAGCACGCCGCCATTGCCAACCTAGTCTGCGCGGATCTCGATGAGTTCGATCTCTCTCTCGAGGATCGAGTCGGCCAGAATTCATCGCCCGCTTATGATTCCTCTGTCGAGGAAATCTGGTTCGCTTTCGCTGCCGGGGCAACGCTGGTAGTCATGGACGACGACACGACGAGACTGGGGCCGGACCTGGTCTCCTGGCTTCGGCACGAACGCGTCACCGTTTTTTGCCCGCCTCCCACGCTCCTTCGAACCACCGGGTGTGAACATCCCGAGACAGCGCTGCCGGATCTTTCGTTTCTCTACGTCGGCGGCGAAGCACTCCCGATCGATGTCGCCCAGAGATGGGCCCCTGGTCGCCGGCTGGAGAACGGCTACGGGCCGACTGAGTGCACGGTGACCGCGCTGCATGGGAGAATCAGGGAAGGCGAACCGATCACTATTGGGCGTCCCCATCGCGGCCTTCAGGCCTGGGTGTTGGACGAATCACTCGACGAAGTGACCGATGGGGAACGGGGCGAGCTCTGTCTTGGCGGCATCGGCCTTGCGCGTGGCTATCGCAATCGGCCTGAGTTGACCGCCGAGAAGTTTCCCGTGCATCCGAGCCTGGGACGCCTCTACCGCACCGGCGACCTCGTTCATCGCGATCCTGATGGCTGCTTCTTCTACCACGGCCGCGTGGATTCGCAGGTCAAGCTGCGCGGCTATCGCGTCGAACTCGAGGCTATAGAAGCGCGCCTCGCCGAGTGCGAAGGCGTGCGCGAAGCGGCGTGTACAGTTCAGAAGAACGGCTCGCAACAGATGCTCGTGGCATTCATCGTGTCCGAGAATGGCCACGACCCTCAGTTCTTCGACAATCTCAAAGCGTCCTTGATGAATGCGCTGCCGGCCTACATGGTTCCGAGCCGTTTCGCGATTCTACCGAAGCTTCCGACGACCGTCGGGGGAAAGCTGAACCGCGATAAACTTCCTCGCCTCGAATCTCAATGGCGCGATCAGGACAAGCAGCCGGTTGCACCGCGAAATCTGATGGAAGCAAGAATGGAAACGGCGTTCCGAGATATCCTTCATCTCCGTGAAGGCGTCGATATTCACGACGATTTCTTCCACGACCTGGGCGGCGATTCGCTCAATGCCGCCGAGTTGATCTCGCTGTTGAGAGACGAGCCGTCCACCGCTTCCATCACCGTCCGTGATCTGTACGAAGCGCGCACCGTCGCGGAGCTTGCTAAACGAACCAATGGCGCCGAGAGCTTTGAGGCGGAGGTTGCAGAAGAGTCCGCGCAACAAGCAGGGCACCCGCTGTTGGCGACGAGCATTCAGATCATTTGGATTCTCATCGGCCTCGTTCTGGCATCGTCGGCCGCTTACGTCATCGCCTTTGATGCGATGCCCTTCCTTATGCGCGGCCTGGGTTTGATCCCATTCCTTTCGTTATGTCCATTTCTCCTGTTCGTCGCTTTGGTGGTTTATACGCCCATTGCGGTCCTGATAGCCGTGCTCGTCAAGAGACTTCTCATTGGCCGGTACAGTCCTGTGCGAGCGCCGGTTTGGGGGAGCTTCTACGTACGGAACTGGATGGTGCAACAGACCGTCCGAATCGTCCCGTGGCCGCTTCTCCACGGAACGGTGTTTCAGCTCGCCGCGCTGCGTGGTCTTGGGGCGCGCATCGGTCGTCGTGTGCACATTCATCGGGGCGTTAACCTGCTGCGGGGTGGGTGGGACTTGCTCGAGATCGGCGATGACGTGACGCTCAGTCAGGACTCCGCTGTTCGTCTGGTCGATCTCGAGGATGGGCATGTGGTCGTCGGTCCCGTCTCCCTTTGTGATGGCAGCACGCTGGATGTGCGGGCCGGCGTAAGCGCAAACACGATTCTCGAGCCGGAAGCGTTTCTTACCGCTCTTTCTTCGCTGCCGAGCGGTGGCCTCATTCCTCGAGGCGAACGCTGGGATGGCATCCCGGCCAGACCGGCGGGTCAATCGCCGCCTCGGCCCAAGTTGCCGGACGGAGAGAGAATCGTTTCACACTTCAAGCATAGCGTTGCGATGAATCTGGCGCGATTTGGACTGTGGGTGGCTGTTGCGCTGGCAGTGGAACTGCCGGCCATCGCCCTGGCGCTCTTTCACAGAGTTGATGCGGAGGACCTGCTTAGTTGGCTATTCAAACCGTCCCTTAGTCTGTCACTGTTGCTCGCGGCTTTCCTGATGGTGACGCTTCCGTTGCCGCTCATGGTAGCGATTCAGGCGATGGCTGTCAGAGCGATTGGAAGGGTTCACCCGGGTGTAATCAGCCGCTGGAGCCTGTCTTACGTGCGAGTCTGGTTGAAGACCGAGATCGTTCAGTCGGCAGGCCACTGGCTGAGCGGTACCCTGTTCTGGCCAATGTGGCTGAGGCTGTCGGGAATGAGGGTGGGACGCGGCTGTGAGATCAGCACAATCATGGGCGTCGTTCCTGAACTCATCGAAATCGGCGACGAGAGCTTTTTCGCCGATGGGATTTATCTCTGCGGGCCTCGGGTTCACCGAGGGACGGTGACGCTGGCTACTACGCGGCTGGGGAAAAACACATTCCTCGGAAATCACGCCGTAGTGCCCGGCGGCCAACGGCTCCCCGACAATGTTCTGATAGGCGTCTGCACTGTAGCGGATGATACGATCGCTCGGACTGACACCGCATGGTTCGGCCATCCGCCCTTCGAGCTGCCACGTCGGGAAGCCGTCGATTTCGATCGCCGGCTCACACACGAGCCGTCCTTGATCCGCTACCTGGATCGTGTGTTCTGGGAGCTGCTGCGCAATGGACTGCTGGTGGTTCCGTTGCTGGCCCTTCCCTTTTGGTTCAAGCTGCTGGCTGCGGCTCAGACGGCGGTTTCATCGCCGGTCTTCTTCCTCGCTGTTGCACCCCTGGTAAGCCTCGGCATGGTGGCGTTCTTCTGTCTTCTGGTTCTTGCGCTCAAGTGGGGTCTGCTCGGACGGGTGCGTCCAGGTATGCACGCGTTCTGGTCTTGCTGGTGCAGTCGCTGGGATTTTCTTTACGTAGCCTGGGCATTTTATGCGAGCGGCGCTCTCTCCGTGTTAGAAGGAACCTTACTGCTTTCCTGGTACCTGAGAGCGATGGGAGTCCGAATAGGCCGGAGGGTGATCCTGGGAGGCGGTTTCTCTCAAGTAGTCGATCCCGACATGCTGGAGTTCGAGGATGGAGCTACGGTGAGCTGTCAGTTTCAGGCTCATACTTTTGAAGATCGGGTTCTCAAGATTGACCGCGTAGTGATTCGCCGCCGCGCCACGGTCGGGAGCTCCGCGGTGCTGCTCTATGGCGCGGATGTTGGCGCTCAGGCTCATGTTGCGCCGCACAGCGTAGTGATGAAGCGCGAGAGCCTGCTTGCGGGCCGTTCCTATACCGGATGCCCCACGCGCCCGGTCAAAACTCAAAATGAGCGAGAGCAATCGCTTCTGAGTGATTCCGCGAAGATTGTCCGCCAACCCGTCTCGCAGAGCATTGCTCGCTAGACATCGCCTATTTACGTGACTCGCTCTGTGAGATGAGTTCCCGGCAGTCATTGGGTGCGCGTCAAGTAATTGTGCGAACCTACGTCGTCAGAGACTGTGTGAAAATGTCAGAGCATGGCGGGCGTT
>DATLWF010000445.1:0-4215 GCA_035576605.1 Blastocatellia bacterium
TGTCAGAGCCGGAACAATAATCCCGATGGGGCCTGAGATGAATTACGTGGGCGAGAAACCTGCGGACCCGATGACTTTCATGATTTATCCGGATGAAAACGGCCAGGCTTCGACGGCGCTTTACGAAGATGACGGGGTGAGTCCGGCTTACAAGCAGGGCGCGTTTCGTCGCACACGTGTCTCGTTCTCAAGATCAGGCAACGGGTTTCAAATCGAGGTGGGCGCGCCCGAGGGCAGATATGATTCCAAACCTCGCAATCTGATCTTTGTGGTCAAATCAATGCCAGCGGCGCGGCAAGTGCTGGTCGATGGCAAATCGCTTGTGGCCGCCGGAGCAAATGAAACGAAGATCGGATGGTACAAAGTCGAGGATGGCGTGGCGGTGCGAATCGCGGATGACGGCAAGGCTCATAGGATTCAAGCTCGATGATTGATGTCTACTGGCCTGTTACCCAATATCGCTAGTGAGACACAGTATCCGTGAAAATCCGTCGAATCAGCGTCATCCGTGGTCTATTCGGCCCGAGCAAAAGGGGTTCCTTTCGAAGTTAGACCACGGATGACGCGGATTTGACGGATTCTTACGGATTACAGGCCACTAGTTCTTACTCTTGCGCAGCTCGGTCGTGATTACTTGAAGGTTATTGAATGCCTGCGCTTCGGCATCTCTGTCGTCGAGCGCCTTCAGCATCGGCAGCGCCTCGTTGTAAACATCAACAGCTTTTTGCAATTCTTTCTTCGCGATATACACCTGAGCAATTACACATAGCGCATTGGCCTCTCCGCGTCGCTCACGCAGCTTTCGTGAAAGCTCCAACGCCTGATTAAGTTGATCGAGCGCTTCGTTCATCTCTCCAAGGTGATAATGTGCCACGCCGATATGGATGAGGGCGTCTATCTCGCCGGGATGATGCTTAGCTTTCTGAAAGAGAAGCAGCGCGCTTTTGAAATAGCCAAGCGCCTCACGGTCCTCTGAAAGGCTCTTCGATGCGAAACCCGCCAATAGCATCGCCGTCGCCTGTTTACCTACCGCCCCACCGGCCTTGAAATCTTCGGCCGCGCGAAGGAAAAAAGACAGAGCCTCGCGCTTATCAGCCGCGGCCTCGCGTCGGTAGAGTAATACCCCGCGTTCAAAAAGCAACTGTCCGCTTTTTTCAAGCGCCCGCGAGTGCTCGGCGACTGTCGCGGTCGATTGCGCAAACAGAGGTCCCGGTAAGCACAGCAACACAAGCACGCCAGCCCAATGCAATCCAGCCTTACAGACTTCCATAATAGTTACCGAGCCAGCATAGGTACGATTACTTCTCGGCGCACGTAAGTATCCGGCGGCCCATCGAACGTAATTAATAACTGTTGATCTGTATTTCCTGCTCCACGGCTGGCCTTGACGCCGCTTGCTTCACCGAGCCGGCGCGGGCTGCGCACTCCAAGCGTGTATGAGCGCCCACCGGCCCCTTCAACCACAAGTCGAAGCGCATTAGCATCGGCTCGAGAGCGCAGCACGCGAATGCCCTCGCTGCTTTGGCCTGGCTTGAGTGATTCCGGCACGACGTAAACTTCCGTGCCTTCGTCGTAACTGAAGACGATCTTAGCGACCAGCGTAAGATCGAAACTGATCTCAGCTCGCTGGATATCGCCCGCCTGCGTCAATTTGAATGCTGCCGGCTGACCATTAACGGTAACCGAGCGAATGCGCGCATCAAGAGGGAATGCCGGCGCGATCGTTACACGAAGCGCCTTTACTGCTCCAGTTTGAGATTGCGTATGAATCGAGGATGAGAAGGGAAAAACGGTGATTGTCTGAACACCGTGCATTCTCTCAAGAGTCAGTTTGCCGTATCTATCGCCCGCGCGCAGGTTTGCCACGCTTACGCGATCCCAGTTCGCGGGCAACTGCGGCGCGAATGTGAGGGCATTGCCGCCATCGTTTACTTCGATGCCGAGCAAGCCGCGCATTAGCGGCGTCACTACCATCGCTTCCGACCAGACTTGATGATGTGATGACCTGCCGAACGCCGCGTTGAAATCGCCGGACAGTAACTCGGTCACATACCCGAGCGCCCCGCTGTACGTGAGCAGCGCGTTGGCCATCAACGCCTGATAGCCTACGTGAGGTCTTCCGTAGCGGTATGCGCCCATCGAAGCCCAGCCGGTGAACAGCGGCCACACCGAGCCGTAATGATAAGAGAGCGGGTCATACAGCTTGCTGCGATTTGAAATTATTCGCGCTCCCCAGTCCGTCGCTATCGCACCGCTCCCGAGGTGATCGATCTCTGATTGAGCGCGCTCATCATTCAGCGTGCGCCACCACAACGGAACAGCAGGCAGGACCGTGTCTTCGCCGATCAAGCTCACTTTGCTGATTTCGTTCAACCGCGACTGACGCCGCTCACGGTTAGGTCCAGGCTCGGCGGTGCGAGGCGTAGCTTGCGCGCGATTAGTCGCAAAGGCGTAGAACCCGCGATCAGCCAGCCAGTAAGCTTTCTCAGCAGCCGCCCGCGTGCGTGCGGCAGCAGTTCGCGCTTCGGCTGCGAGCTTACTGTCGTTCAACCGTTCGGACAGCTCTGCGATGCAACCCAGCGCTTCGACCCACAAGCCCTGCATGTAAATCTCTTCGTGCGGAGGATAAAGCGCGCCGCCTTCTACCCAGCCGTGCCCGAAGTTAGTGTTCTCGATCAGTCCATTTCCATCAGTGTCACTCGCGGCTGTGAATCGGTAAGCCTTCACGATCGACTCCCAGTTCTTCTTTATGAATTCCAGGTCGCCGCTCGTTCGCCAATAGTCCCCGTGAGCGATGATGTACAGCGGAGTCGCATCGGCGCTGGCCCACGGATAACCATAGTCTTTGAACCAGGGAATGAGAGCCGCGCTCTGAGAGATTTCGTGAGGGATCTTGCCGTCGTCGCGTTGAAATTTCTTCAGAAAATCGAGCGTCGTCCGTGTAGCCGCGTAGTCGCCGTATGACGTGATTGCCAGCGCGGTCCAGAGAGCGTCGCGGCCGAAGAACCAAGCGAACCCCGGGCGTTCGCTCTCGCCTGAAGTTCGAAACCCGGCGAGGAGTCCCGTCCCTAGAAACGGATTCGTCGCAATCCCTTTGTCAACCCCGACCTTCGCCCAGGCGAAAGCTGTGTTAAGCCGCTCGTCGGGAGTCTCGACCGTCGCGGTCTCCTGAAGCCGGCTGTAATAGTTCACGTTGTTTTCGTAGAGCGACTGCGCGGAGGCAAGCAACTTGTCGTACGTGGCCCTCGCCTTCACTCGACCCTCGACGCTGCCGGCGATGACGATCGGGATAAACTTAGACTTCGCGACGTCTGGCGCGGCGTCGATGACAAACCGGACTGGAACGTCGCGCGGTTCCTCTTGATAAGGCATCACCGAAAGATCGCGCGCCATCGGCGAACCTATCATTCCAACGAACCGATTCGTCTCCTCTCCGATCGTGTAGAAGTGGGCGCTCTCATCCCAGCCCAGGTATGCGGTCATCAACCCTGCGGGCCACATCAGCCTCAGCTTCGGGCGGAACGAACCGGTAATTGTCATCGGCAAGACGCTTTCGACATCGAGAAGCATTATGATTCCGGGCTCGTCGATCGGCGCGAAGATTGTCTGGCGTACAGTGAACGCGGCGTGAGAGTAGGTAAACGTAGTCGCCTCGGGCCGGGCATTGATGGCGACCGTTATGTCCGGTCCATGAATGTCCAGCGGATAGCCTTGAAGCTGAAACGCGAGGTTGAAGTCGTCGATTATCTTCAGCGGGTAAACCCAGGCTTCGAGCGATCGGTTCTCGTAGCCGAAAACCGCCGAGCGCCGGCCAACCACATCGAAAAATGAGCCGAGCTGGGTGCGCCGTTCGAGCTCGAGTCCGCTCTTCTTCAGCGTGAACTTCTTGATTGACTCGGGAGCTGTCTGAGCCGCAGGGCCGGACGCAAAGGACCCAAGGGACGCAAGGGACCCAAGGGACGGAATGGACGCAAGGGATGATAGTATGACTGTCTGACAGCATATCCACCTGGCGCGGCTCCAAAGCATTTTCAAAGCGAACCCTCCCGAGCGAACCCTCCCCGAGCGAACCCTCCCCGAGCGAACCCTCCCGAGCGAACCCTCCCGAGCGAACCCTCCCGAGCGAACCCTCCCGGACCGAGATAGCTCTTTCCGTTGCGGCGAGTGCCAATTCTATTAGTGCGAACCTTCGGCTTCAAGCTGTGCGGCTCCAAG
>DATLWF010000446.1:0-2787 GCA_035576605.1 Blastocatellia bacterium
AAGCGCTCTATCCAACAACGGCTTGGGAGGATGCGGCGGATTCAAATTTCAAACAGGCGAACGCTATCTAGTCTACGCTGAAACCGCCGCTGGCTCATTAGTCGTTTTTTCATCATGTGCCAGGTCAGCGCCTCTTAATCGGGAATCCGAGACTACGGCCAGGAACAAAAGAGATCTTGACAGCGGATGGTTTCGCTTTCTTGCTCGAATGCTGCCTTTTTGATAGAGAAACTTTGCAACCATAATGGCTCAACTTCTTCTCCACAATGCGAGAGTGATACTTGAAAGCGGCATTCAGCACGGAGGCGTGCTTATTCGCGACCAGCGGATCGCGCTGGTGTTCGCCCATGAGCAGACGCCTGCGGGTCTGAGCACGAGCGGGACCATTGACCTCGGCGGTGCATACCTCGCTCCCGGATTGATCGACATTCACATACACGGCTCGGCCGGAGTCGATGTGCAATCGACGGACGCCGCCGGGCTGACGAAGCTTTCGGCCTTTCTGCTCGCCGAGGGAGTGACCGGTTACTTCGCCACGTTTGTGCCGTCCGACGAACAGGGCTACCGTGATTCCATCGCTGCGATAGGCTCATACGTAAACCAGCAAGACGACGAACATCGAAACAACAAAGCGCAGGCTGGCGCGCGAATCCTGGGGATCCATTTCGAAGGGCCGTTCGTGAGCGAGCACCGCTGTGGCGCTCTGCGCCGCGAGCACTTCAGAACCTATGACGGTGACGCCCGCTCGTTAGAGCAATTCATCGGCGAGCCATCACTGAGCCCGCGCTTGATGACGCTTGCGCCGGAGACACAAGGCGGGCTCGACCTCACGCGTGAGCTCACTCGCAACGGCGTACGCGTGTTCATAGGTCATTCCCAGGCTGACCCGGCAACGCTCGACCTGGCTTTCGAAGCGGGCGCGCGTCACATAACCCATTTTCCGAATGCACTCGATCCGCTCCATCACCGCAAGCCAGGCGCAGTCGCGTGGGGGCTGTTGCGCGACGATGTGACACTTGACTGCATAGCCGACTTTCATCACGTGCACCCCTTGATGCTTCGGTTGATCTATCAATCGAAAAGCGCGGCTCGAATGGCGTTGATCAGTGATGCGATCATGCCGGCCGGGCTTGGCGACGGAGAGTTTTCAGTCTGGGGCGAAGGGATCACGGTACGCGACGGCCGGACGGCTCTTGCTCGCCAGCCGGGTGAAAGCACAATCGCGGGTTCGGTCATAACGATGCGTCAAGCTGTCAGGAACATCGTTGGCCTTGGCGTACCAGTTCCCGAAGCGGTGCGCATGGCGTCGCTGGTTCCCGCCCGTATCGCAGGCATCGAGTCTGAGCTCGGGTCGATCAAAGAGGGAAAGCGGGCGGAGCTGATTGCATTCGACGATGAGTTCGCGGTGCGGTCGGCGGTGATCGGCGGCTCGCTCGTGCGTCTTCGAGAATGAATGGAATGTATCCTCACGCGCTCAGCAGCGCGCGCGTATGGAAAGATCGCTGAGGAGCGCGCATCTGATTGAATCCCGCAATCCAGGGCTGCAAACCAAAGGCTGATTTGCGATCTGGTTGTTTCGGTCAATCAGGTTACGCGATAGTGAGTATCCGTAGCTGAGCGAAGCGATTGACCATAGATATGCGGTGCGGATATTCGGCGCTTTTCGCAGCGCTCTCAATGGCACAGGCATTGCTGACTATTTGCCCTATTGCATGAAGTCTTCAGCAAGAGTTGTTGCAAACGGAATGCGGAGACTTCGAGGGAGTCCACGATGCGAAGAGATCAAGGTTTTTCACTAATCGAGCTTTTAATAGTCGTAGTCATCATCGGAATAATCGCGTCGATAGCGGTACCTGCGCTCCAGAAGGCGCGGCATACTGCTGAGGCGGGTTCGGCGATTCAGTCGCTCAGAACGATAACCACCGCGGAGAACCTGTATGAGAGAAGGTTTAAGGTTTATGGGACATTAGCTGATCTCGCTCCAGAAGGCACGCTCGACCAGTCACTCCAGAGTGGCGGAAAGAGTGGTTACTTGTTTGCGATCACGATACCAGTCGCCGGCAACCATTTCGGCGTTAACGCCGACCCTCTCCTTGATGTCCCAGAGGGACTTCATTTTTTCACCGACGATACTGCTGTAATTCGCTTCAATCAGGGCTCACCGGCGGATGCAACCAGCGAACCGATACCTCGCTAAACCCTTCTCCTCTGACAAAAAGTGGCAAGCATGAACTATCCTTTTTTGTTAAGAACCCGACAGGAATCACTCTGCAAACTGTCCCTCAATTGGTATTACCCTTTCCTGACAAGCACTTCGCCCTGCGCGGCGTGATTTGAGCCGGCTGGCACGAGCCTTGATCTAGATAACGCTGCAATCTGTCGTAGATTGGCCGCTAGGAAAACTGACCTACGGCAAAATTTCAAAGGAGCATACAGCAACATGAAGAATGAGAAAGGATTTTCGCTGATAGAGTTGCTGATAGTCGTCGCAATCATCGGCATTATCGCGGCTATCGCAATACCCAACCTGCTTAAGTCCCGTCAAGCGGCCAACGAGGCTTCGGCCATCGGATCTGTTCGCACAATCGGAACCGCGCAGGCGACCTATCAATCGACTGTCGGCAAAGGCAAGGATTTCGCCGCGACCCTGGCCATTTTGAAAACCGACGGCGGAGTGGACAACTCTCTGGGCGGCGGTTTGAAGAGCGGCTTCAACTTCACAAGCGTGGGCGTTGCCTCCGTTTCCAACGGCACTCCCTCGTATTTCGACACACAGGCAAATCCGCA
>DATLWF010000447.1:0-2740 GCA_035576605.1 Blastocatellia bacterium
CTCGATAAGCATCTGCCTGACCAGCCTCCATCGACTGGCGCCAAGGGCTACCCGGACCGCGATTTCACGTTGACGCGCCGCCGCTCGCGCCAGCATCAGGTTGGCCACGTTGGCGCAGGCGATCAGAAGTATGAAAACAACGGCGCCGAGGAAAATGAGCATCGGCTTCTTGACGTCTCCGACGATCTCCGCGTGCAGTGCAAACACCGCCGCGCCGGTCCCTTCGTTTGACTTTGGATATTCCCGCTCGAGCCGCGCGGCAAGGGTCGCCATCTCGGCGCTCGCCTGACCCAATGAGGCACCCGGTTTCAAGCGGCCGAGCACTTTCAGATAGTGACTGTTGCGCAGCGTGAGTTCATCGGCGGTGAAAACAAGCGGCGTCCAGATCTCCGAGTCCTCGTTCAACGGCAACGCGAACCCGGCACGCATGACCCCGACCACCGCGTAGTCCTGGTTGTTCAGAGTTATCGACTGTCCGATAACTTCCGCGTCCCCACCAAAGCGGCTCTTCCATAGATGATTGCTTATGACTACTACTCGCTGATGTCCGGGCTGATCCTCGTCGGGCAAGAACACGCGCCCGATTTCGGGCTGGACGCCGAGCAACGGGAAAAGGCCGGCCGATACGCGCGCGGCGCGAATGCGCTCGGGTTCCGCAAGTCCTGTCAGGTTGACGCTGCCGCCGGCGTGCGCGGACATTTCTTCGAAGACCTGGTTGCGGTTCCTCCAATCGAGATAGTTCGCGGCCATCACCGAATCGTGATCGTCGCCCTTTGTCAGATCGTGCTCCCACACCGCCACCAGCCGGTCGGGATGGTCAAACGGGAGTGGCCTGAATAGAACGGCGTCAACAACGCTGAAGATCGCGGTGTTCGCACCGATGCCCAGAGCTAGAGCGAGAACAGCAACGGCGGAGAAGCCCGGGTTCTTTAACAGTAATCGAATGCCAAAGCGCAGGTCTTGAATCAATGTTTCCATCATCATATTTCCGATTTCCGATTGGCGATTGTTTGATCCCGGAATCGGCAATCGCAAATCTGTCTACTCATACCTCAACGCGACCATCGGGTCGACTTTGGTCGCGCGTCTTGCAGGAATGTATCCAGCAACTGCGGCCACGGCGAGCATTACAAGCACCGCGACACAAATCGAAACAGGATCCGCCGGGCTCAATCCAAAGAGCAGGCTCGACCCAAGGCTTGTGACAATGAGCGCCGCAAGCAATCCGGCGGTGACACCCGCTACAACCAGCACAAGTGTCTCGCGCAGGATCAGCCACAAAACATCGCGAGGTTTGGCTCCCAGCGCCATGCGAATGCCGATCTCGTTTGTGCGCCCCGCCACGCTGTAGGACATCATTCCGTAGAGGCCTATGCACGCGAGCAATAGCGCCAGAACTCCAAAGAATCCGGAGAGCATTGCCATCAGTCGTTCGCGCAGGAGTGAGTTCTCGACCTGGCTTCTAAACACCGCGGACGTGACGACGATTGCCGGGTTGATCTCATTGATCGCGTGCTTTGCTCCGGACAGAATTGCAGATGGATCTGAATTCGAGCGAAGCACCAGTTGAGTGAATTCGCCGGCGCGGGAATTCTGCGACATCGAGCGAAAGAAGACGGGCGCAAAGTCTTCCCGCAGGTCTCGGTATTTTGCGTCTCTCGTTAGTCCGACGATTTCGTAAAGCGTCTGTGGTTCGGTGGGAGTCGCTTCAATCCAGAAGCGCGCCCCGATCGGATTCGCGCCATTAGTGAACTGCCGCGCGAACGACTCATTCACGATCGCCACCTTTGGTGAGTTCAAACTGTCGCGTTCATCGAAGTCCCTTCCGGCCGCCAAGGGTGTTCCCATAGTCTTGAAATAATCGGCGCTGATTACGCTGATGTGGGAGTTTGTTCCTTGCTCCGGGTTTGATCCCGCTATCCAGAGCTTGTTCGACCATGAACTTCCAGACAAAGGAACAACATTTGTTTCGGCGGCCGCTTCGACTCCCGGAACGATGCGAACCCGATCAAGCAACTCCCTTTTGAACGCCAGACGGCGATCGGGAGGAATCTTCATATCACCCGGATTCACATACGCGACCATCAGGCCGTTCTGTTGGAAGCCTGCATCCAGTGTCATCAGCTTTCGCAGGCTGCGGGAAAACAGCAGAGCGCCCACGACCAGCACGACTGACAGCGCGACTTGTGTGACTACGAGCGCGCGCCGTAAGCCAAACCGTTCGCGACTCGCCGTAAGCCCGCGTCCACCGGCGTTTAGGATGGTGTTGGGCGCCAGCCGCGTCACTCGAACAGTGGGCGCTAAACCGAACAAAGCGCAGGTTAGAATCGCCACGCCGCTAGTAAATGCCACGACGCGCCAATCTGTTTCCAGCGCTACGAACAGCCCGTCTCCTTCGATACTGATGAACGAGACGATAAATCGGCTCAAGTCCCCGGCTATCAATGCGCCGAGAGTCGCTCCGGCGGCGGCGAGCAACGAACTCTCGACCAGCAACTGTCTGATCAAACGCAAGCGCGAAGCACCGAGCGCCACCCGAACTGCGATCTCTCGTTCTCGCGCGCTGGCGCGCGCCAGCATGAGATTCGCGAGGTTTGCGCACGCCACCAGCAGAACGAGTCCGGCAATCGCCAGCAATAACCAGAGCGGATCTCCATACGCTTCCCGCAACTGAGAAACACCCGTTCCGACGGGCACGGCCGAGAGTTTGAACGCGAGATAGCTCTTTACACTCTCAGCG
>DATLWF010000448.1:0-5762 GCA_035576605.1 Blastocatellia bacterium
CTGTTCGCGGGAGACACACTCGCCCTCTACACTGACGGCATAACCGAATCGTTCAACCATGCGGAAGAGGAGTTCGGAGAAGAGCGCCTGATTGAAGCGTTGCGCAGACATCGTGAGCTGTCTTCACAAGCCTCGCTTGAGTCAATTGTCGCTGATGTTCGGCAGTTCAGCCCTCATGAGCAGCACGACGACATTACACTAATAGTCGCCAAGTGTAGAGCGAACTAGCACCTTTACTCGGAGCGCAGCGCTACCATTGGATCTACTTTGGTCGCTCTCCGGGCCGGAATGTAGCAGGCCAGCAGCGACACCCCGGTCAGCAATAGCGCAATACAGGTGAACGTCAACGGATCGGTGGCTTTGACGCCGAACAGAAGATTCGACAACACCCGCGTCAGGACGAACGCTACCACCAAACCAATCCCCAAACCGACCAGAGCCAGCTTTATTCCCTGCCCGATGATCAGCTTCAACACCGCAGGCGTCTGCGCCCCGAGCGCAATGCGAATGCCGATCTCGTTTGTGCGTTGGTTCACTGAGTACGAGATCACTCCGTAGATCCCGAGCGAAGCGAGAATCAACGCGAGGAACGAGAACCCACCCAACAGGACGGTCACGAAGCGCCGGGGTGAGACTGCCTGATCCACCAGTTGTTCCAGAGGTTGGAAGTCACTGCTGGGCAAATCCGGATCGACACGACTGAGCGCCTCTCTAACACTCGAGGCAAGGGATTGGATTGGGAGCTTCGACCTTACGACCAGGTCCAAAGAACCCCAATCTCTGTTTTGCGCGATTGGAAAGTACATCTCCGAACTTGCCACTTGCTCCAATGCGCCGTGCCGGACGTCGCCGACGACTCCAACGACTTGCCATTCCTCCCGGCCGTTGAGCGCGATCTGACCGAGCGGATCTCGATCGGGCCAGAGCCGGCGTGCCATCGTCTCGTTTACGATCAATACCTTCTGGCTATCGGCGCCGTCGTGCTCGGTGAACTCACGACCGGCACGCAGCGGAATCTTCATCGTCCGAATGTATCCCGGGTTAATCAGTCGCGGAAACGCCACGGGATAATTTTCCCGTGTGTACGTCACTCCTTTTGCCGCAATACCCCAGCTTCGATTTCGCCCCAGCGGGAGGGAGTCGGTTAAACCAAGAGACTCGACTCCGGGGATCGCCCCAACCCCGCGGATGATCTGATCATAGAGAGCGTCTAATTGTGCGGGAGTTTCATACCTGCCCCCGGTTTCGATCCGCCAGGCGGCGGTCTGTTCGGGGCGAAAGCCGGGATCGACCTCCAGCAACCTTAGGAAACTTCGAATCAGCAGCCCCGCCCCGACCAGGAGTACGCAGGCGAGCGCGACTTCAGCAACCACCAGGGTGCCGCGAATCCACGCGCCACGTCCTCCTTCACTCGATCCGCGGCTTGCCTCCTTCAATGTCTCGTGTACATCCCAGCGGGAAACCTGAAGCGCAGGAACGATTCCAAAAAGCAGCCCGGTCACCAACGCCGCCAACAGGGTGAAGACAAGCGCCCTCGCGTCGATGGTTACGCTCTGCAACAGAGGGATGCTGACCGCGCGCGTGGCTGCGAGAGTGCGCGTTGCTACAAAAGCGAGCGGCAGCCCCAACGCCGCGCCGCAACAAGCGAGCAGCAGGCTCTCGGTCAGCATCTGGCGAACCAGTCGCGCCCGGTCGGCCCCGAGGGCTACGCGAATAGCGATCTCCTTGCGTCGCGAGGTCGCCCGCGCCAGCAGGAGGTTTGACAGATTTGTGCAAGCGATAAGCAACACACAACCGACTGCGCAGAAGAGCACGAAGAATGCCGGGCGAAGCCGCCCGCTTATCCGTTCCCGCAGGCTCGTCAACCGCGCGCCATTCCTGTTCCGCTCCGGATGTGCCTGCTGCACCTGCTGGGTGATCAGATCGAACTCGGCTTGTGCGGTTTGAATGCTGATGCCCGGCTTCAGACGTCCGATTACTGCCAACGTGTTCCCGTATCGATTGGTTTCCTCGCAGATCGGAAACGGCAGAAGAAAATCTATTCGAGCGCCAGGGGAGAACACCGATCCGAAGTCGAACGAAGGCGGCAGCACGCCGACGACCGTAGTTGGCGTATTGTTGAGCGTGATCGACTGTCCGACAATTCCGGGATCCGCTGCAAAACGGCGCGTCCAGAAGTTGTGGGTCAGTAGCACGGCGCCCTTGCCGTTCCATACGCATTCATTGTCTTCGAATCCACGACCGCGCTCGGGCGTGACTCCGAGTAGATCCAGGAAGTTCTGCGATACTCCAACGCCTCTCAGTCGCTCGGGTTCACCGCTGCCGGTGAGCGTGTAGCTGCTGTAATCAAAAAATGCGAAGTAGGCGGCCAGGTCCTCAAAAGACTGATTGGTACTCCGCCAATCCGAGAAGTTTCCGACCTGCGTTGTAACGCCCGACAGATTCCCTTCAGCCACTACCAGGCTGCCGGAGGCTTTGCCGGCGTCACTGGCGATCCACACCAGTCGCTCCGGCTCGCGAAAAGGCAGCGGTCTGAAAAGCAAAGCGTTGACGACGCTGAATACCGCCGTGTTGGCCCCAATTCCGAGAGCTAGCGTTAGAACGGCAATTAGCGTGAATCCCGGCTTGTTTACCAACATTCGGACGCCGTACCGCAGGTCTTGCCAGATCGATTCCATCGACTCGTCCTCCACACTTCGCCAGAGATACTTGAACGTCAAGTGAGTGGCGATCGTGCGCAAAGAGTTGCAGCATCGGTTGTAAGGAGCCAAGCGCTTTGGGAATCACGCTGGTGTGCCCTAAGACATTGCCAAATCCCCCTCCTTGACTACCTGCCGAGGCGCAAGCTATAAACCTCTGATACGATTTTGCCGGAAAAGGGAGACTATGAAAACACTGTTGTTGAATCCGCCCTCGTTCCCGAATTTTGACGGCGGAGCCAGCTCCCGATGGCCCGCCGCCCGCGAGATCGCGTCGTTCTGGTATCCGGTTTGGCTCACTTATCCGGCTGGCTTGATCAAGGAGAGCCGCTTGCTTGATGCGCCGCCTCACGGAGTTACACCAGAGGAGACGATCAACATCGCCAGGGAATACGACTTCGTCGCGTTGTACACAAGCACGCCGGGATGGAAGAACGATTTGCGGCTGGCAGAGATGATGAAAGCGGCAAAGCCCGGTCTCAAGCTCGCTTTCGTCGGACCCCCGGTTACTTCGCAGCCGGACCAGGCGCTGAATGCATCCGAGGCGATCGATTTCGTGGTACGAAAGGAAATCGACTACGCTCTCAAAGAATTCGCCGAGGGGAGGGAGCTCAAAGACATCCAGGGTGTGAGCTTCCGCAAAGATGGTCGCAATGTTCACAACGCTGATCGGCCGCCGCTTCACGATTTGGACTCGCTGCCGTTCGCCTCAGACATATACAAGCGGGACCTCGATATCACCAGATACAACGTGCCCTTCCTGCTCAATCCGTACATCTCGTTCTACACCTCGCGCGGCTGTCCGGCGCTGTGCACGTTCTGTTTGTGGCCGCAGACGATCAGCGGGCACGCCTGGCGGACACGTAGTCCCGAGAACGTCGCCGCGGAAGTCAAACACGCGTGGGAGCAATTCCCGAATCTCCAGGAGATTTTCTTCGATGACGACACGTTCGCGTGGGCGAAGAACCGTACGATCGCCGTATGTGAAAAGCTGAAGCCGCTCAAGACGACGTGGTCGTGCACTTCGCGAGTGCACACCGACTACGAAACGCTCAAGGCGATGAAGGAAGCCGGATGCCGCCTGTTGATAGTGGGTTTCGAGTCAGGCGATCCTCAGATCCTCAAGAACATCAAGAAGGGCGCGACCGTCGAGCAAGCCCGTGAGTTCATGAAACACTGCAAGAAGCTCGGCATAGTGGTGCACGGCGACTTCATCATCGGGCTGCCGGGAGAGACCCCCGAGACGATCAAACGGACAGTCAAGTTCGCCGAAGAGCTCGACGCGGAGACGATTCAAGTTTCGATCGCTCATTCGTACCCCGGAACCGAACTCGACGACTATATGAAGAAGAACAACTTCTTCACCCAGATCGAAGATATGACCGACGAGATGGGCCATCAGCTTCCGACCATTCAGTACCCGGGGCTCACCCGCGAAGAGATCGTGCAGGCGGTCGAGCACTTCTACGACCGTTACTATTTCAGGCCGAGGATCATCTTCAGGATCGTTCGCCGCGCGGCTTTCAACGGGCACGAACGCAGGAGGCTGTACAAGGAAGCGAAGGAGTTTCTGCAGCTTCGCGCCAAACGCAAGGAGTTCGTACAAGCCCACGCCAGCCGATGAGTCGCCACTATCGAGCCTCGAGTCAACAACCTAGCGCTGCCTTTGCACAGAGTAGAGGCAGCGCTAGCGCGCTTTTGCCGGAAACACAAAACGATAACATAACCCCAGCGGCTCGCCCCCAAAAGCAGCTTCGGCTAATCATCAACGCGGACGACTTTGGCATGTCCGAGGAAGTGAATGAAGCAGTCATTCGCGCTTACAGGGAAGGCGTGCTGACCAGCACCAGCTTGATGGTAACCGGCGCTGCGTTCGAGCAAGCGGTCAGTCTTGCGAAGGAGAATCCCGGACTAGCTGTTGGGATTCATCTTGTCACCGTGGTTGGAAAGAGCGTGCTTTCGCACTCACAGATCCCTACTCTTGTGGACAGGGAAGGGAACTTCTCAAACAATCCGACCGCTGCCGGCCTGAAATACTTTTTCTCGCCGCGGGCGCGGCGTGAGTTGAGAAAAGAACTTGCCGCGCAGTTCGAGAAGTTTCGCTCAACGGGCCTTCCGCTCTCGCACATCGACGGCCACCTTCACCTGCACGTTCATCCGGTAATCTTCAACGCCGCGCTCGAGCTGGGCGTAAAGCACGGCGCGCGCCGGATGAGGGTGCCCGCCGAAGAGCGGCGGCTTGCGCTCGAATTCGATTCCGCGAATCTTCTTCAGAAGACGATTTACACGTTGCTGTTCGGCGGACTGGCGGGCTACATGAAAAGGAAGCTGAGAGAGCGCGGCTTCACATTTCCTGAAAGAGTATATGGCAATCTGCAAAGCGGCCGAATGAGCGAGCGATATTTTCTATACGCGCTCGGCAACCTCACGGCTGAGACCAGTGAGATATACTTCCATCCCGCCGTTTACGCCGACGATAGATTGCTCAACAACGAAGAGCGCCAATGCTCGATAGAATTTGAAGCGCTGACGAGCAAGAGGGTCAAAGAAAAAGTTCAAGAGTTGGGGATCAAGTTGGTGAACTATTTTGAAATTTTGAACGGAGGAGTTTAGTTCGGTCTTCAGGCTTTTCGACTTTGCGTAGCTCTGCGTCTTTGCGCAAAATTCATTCTCAGTGAAGTCAGGTTTCGCGCAAAGACGCAAAGCTACGCAAAGTCGCTACCCTAAAGGCCGAAGTACAACCCGGCGGAACTGATGAAGACTGCCGTAGTGCTGATAACGGCCATCGTCGCGCAAGCTTTCGGCGACGTTTGCCTCACCAAAGGGATGAAGGCGATATCTTCGTTGGAGACCAGCGCCGGCGGTTTCTCCGAATCGCTCTCGCAGGTCTCGCATATCGCGCTCCAAACGATGCAGAGTCCGATGGTCTGGGTCGGGACGCTGCTGCTAATAGTGTTCTTCGTGCTGTATTCGGCGGCGCTGTCATGGGCGGATCTGAGCTTTGTGCTCCCCGCGACCGCGTTCGGCTATGTGTTGAACGTTGCAGCGGGTCATTACTTCCTG
>DATLWF010000449.1:0-3960 GCA_035576605.1 Blastocatellia bacterium
CGCACGCAAGGATGAGAGGGGAAGAACTGCTGGCATTGGTAGGACTCGATTCGGACCGCGCCAACCGCCAACTCAGAAAATACTCGAAGGGTATGCTTCAAAGAATCGGAATCGCGCAAGCTCTCGTCAATGATCCGGAAATAGTCTTTATGGATGAACCGATGTCCGGTCTGGATCCGATCGGACGACGAGAAGTGCGAGACTTGCTGCTGTCGCTTCGCGCGCAGGGTAAGACTGTTTTCTTCTCATCGCATATTTTATCGGATGTCGAAGCATTGTGCGATCGCGCAGCGATTCTTACCCGGGGAAGGCTCGTACGTTGCGGCACAGTGCGCGAGCTTACGGGCATCGAGGACTCGGCCGTGGAAGTAGTAGCCCTGGGGATCGATTCTTCTGCGTTGGCGAGATTCTCTCAGGTAGTCTCCTCCTTGCAGTCTGCGACCCCCACACCTAACGGCGTACATCTTGTGCTTGGCGATGAGAGAGAGGTCGACGATGCGCTTACCCTGATACGCGACTGCGGAGGCAAGCTGGTTTCCGTGAATCCGCGGCGCGCATCGCTTGAAGATATTTTTGCCGGCGCCGAACAGGTAACATAGACTTTAGTCTGTGTGTCTTTAATTTCTCGCACGATACTGCCAGGAAAGCTCCATAGTCTGAAATCTATGCTACATCGATCAATTGGCTACCGAATTCCCTGCTTCACTCCGCTCGTGCGTCTTGCATTAACGTCACTTTTGCTCGCGTCATTCGCCGCTGCCTGCGTTCGCCCAAGCTCGATTCCAGCAGTTCAGTCATCTGATCTTAACATGCTGATCGATGGCCTCCAGCGCAAGTACTCGCGCATGCAGGGGCTCGCGGCGGACTTCGTTCAGGTTTACTCCGGCGCCGACGGCCGCGTCATTCGAGAGACCGGCCAACTCTTGTTGAAGCGTCCGCGTAAGGCCCGTTGGGAGTATGCATCACCGGAACGAAAGCTATTCGTGTCCGACGGCAAGAACGTAGTCTTTTATGTCTACGGAGAAAAGAACGCTACCGCTTCGCCAATCAAAGAGACCGCCGACCCGCAGATCCCATTTCTCTTCCTGCTTGGTCAAGGAAACTTGCGGCGTGATTTCTCGCGCATCGAGGTTGCCGCCGGCGAACCGGCGATCGGCGCCGGCAATCAGGTGCTGCGGCTCTTCCCGAAGCGCGCGCCGGAAGAGTTCAAGCAACTGCTTGTCGAGGTAGCGGCGGCGTCGTTTGAGGTGAGGCGGATGGTCATTTTTGAACGCAGCGGAGCCAGGATGGATTTTCTGTTATCAAACGTGCGCGAGAACTATATCGCGCCCGACAGCCAGTTCCAGTTCGCGGCGCCGCCGGGCGTCGCCGTGAAACGCGCAGAGTAGCGCTCACTTCAGCTTCAACCCGTTCAGTTCGATCGTAATGTCCATGATCTCCGACGGGTCGGGTACTCGTTCCACGGACAGGTCGATGTTCATGCTCTGGTTAGGCCCCAGAGTATCTCTGCTGTTTGGCACCGGCGTGAAGATCTTTTCCTTGAGCAACTGACCGCCAGTTCCGATTATTGAAGCCTTGACTTGAACACCGATGAGGATTGCATCACCTGCGTTATGCAGCGTACAGAGAATTCGAGCATATCGGATGTTGAGTCTCTCGCCCGTTTTCTTCTCGATATTGCTGATTATCACGTGTGGAGCGTAACCGTCGAACTCCGGGGAACCGGCGTGCGCAACCTCGGCCTGCGTTGGACGTCTGCCAACAGAGGTCACCACGATGATCAACACAATCACGATGAGTACCGCCACACCGCTTAAGATCATGATGGTCTGCGACCGGTCCTTCTCTGACTTTGGAGGTTGCTCAAACATAGGTTCCTCAAAATAGAATGGACTTCAGGTTGTGTTCCTCACGCCCCAATCGTCATCCTTCCAATCAACAGTGTCGGCGAAACGACGCTGCCTCTGAAATCAAGGTCGTTGCCGATCATCTCTATTGAATTGAGCATCTCCTTCAAGTTTCCAGCGATCGTCACGCCCTGAACCGGAAACGTCAACTCGCCATTCTCGATCCATATTCCTCCAGCCGACCTCGAGTAGTCGCCGGTGACGATGTTGACGCCGAATCCCAGGAGCTCTGTAATCAGAAGCCCTTTTGAGACTGACTTGATTATTTCATCCGGTGAGTGCGTTCCGGGCTCGACGTACAAGTTCCCGGCCTCGACGCCTGGCGCGCCAGACAGCCCCCGCCCGGCGTTGCCCGTTGACTTGAGCCCGAGCTTGCGCGCGGTATAGCTGTTCAGAAGATAACTCTCGAGTACTCCGTTCCTGATGACAACCGTGCGGCGGGTCGGCAGACCTTCTGCATCGAACGGGCGCGAACCGAGTCCCCGGAGTATCAAACCATCATCGATGATTGTCAGCCGCTCGGTCGCGATCTGTTCGCCGAGTTGGCCGACCAAAAAGCTCGCCTTTCGAAAGATCGATTCGCCGGACGCAGCGATGAAGATATCGCCGAGCAGATCGCGGGCTATGTTGGACTCGAGCACAACCGGCACTGATTGCGTTGGCACCGATCTGCTCCCAAGCTTGCGAAGCGTCCGCCTGGCGGCGGTGACGCCGATCTCCTCAGGACTGTTCATCTCGGAAAGCTTGCGGCGGATATCGTACCAATAGTCGCGTTGCATCTTTCCGCCTTCAGCAGCGACGGGCACCGACGCCAGCGAGCACGAGGTCGCACGATACTCGCCGGCAAACCCCAGCGAGTTCGCCAGAATCATCGAGCCGTAAGATGAATCGAACCCGCCGCCGTCGAAGTTTGAAATCTGATTGCTGTACTCCTGCGCCGAGCGCTCGGCTCTCAACGCCATCTCGATCTGATCCTCGGTTGAAAGCTGCACGATCGCTTCGTCCCACAGATCCAGATCCGGAATCGAGGCAGCAAGCTCTTCATGATTGGGCAGCCCGGCCGTATCATCCGGTGAAGTCAGCCGCGCCAACTCGACCGCTTCGTCCATTAATGAGGCAACAGAGTCGCGGCTAAAGTCCGAACCCGAAACTGACGCTTGTCGCCCGTCTATCAGGACTCTCAATCCGAGCCCCTGATCGGTTGATTCTTGCAGAGTCTCGACTTCGCCAAGCCTGACGCCGACTGAGAATTCCGTCCGCTGTCTGATGAATACCTCAGCAGCGCTCGCTCCACGCTTTACAGCGCCCTCGGCAACGCTGGCTGCGAATTCTTTAGTCAGGTGAGATTTCATTCAGGGTGGGTTGGTTCCTGTGACACTCCTGTATGGCGCCTTACACTGTGAGCACGCCTTTTGCTATCGGGAGGCTTCTATTGCCGGACGCGTCTCTACTGAAGGACGCCCGCACAGGCAGCCTAGTTCTGAGTGCCTCCAACCGTCATCTCGCTTATCTTGATAGTGGGAATGCCAACGCCGACCGGCACGTTTTGGCCGGCCTTGCCGCATACCCCAACGCCGGGATCAAGCTCCAGATCGTTGCCGACGGCCGTCACATGTTTCAGCGCCTGCGGTCCGTTGCCGCGAAGCGTCGCTCCTTTCACCGGCGCGGTCACCTTTCCATCTTCGATCAGATAAGCCTCGGACGCGCTGAACGCAAACTCACCGCTGGTGATGTCAACCTGGCCGCCCCCAAACTGGACGGCATAAAGTCCGCGCTTCACCGAACGAATGATGTCCTCTTTAGAGTCCAGGCCCGCCAGCATGAAGGTGTTAGTCATTCGCGGCATCGGCATGTGCTTGTAGCTTTGTCTTCGCCCGTTGCCGGTGCGCGTGGACTTGGTCAATCCAGCGTTCAGATAATCGCTCAAGTAGCCTCGCAGGATTCCGTTCTCTATCAGCACGGTGCGGCTCGTCGGCTCACCCTCATCATCGATGTTGAGCGAGCCGCGCCGGTCGGGAATGGTACCGTCGTCGACCACCGTGCAAAGCTCTGA
>DATLWF010000450.1:0-5744 GCA_035576605.1 Blastocatellia bacterium
ATACGTCGAAGGAAAGACTCTTGGAGAAGTAATCGGCGGGTCCCCCCTCAACATCAACGCGTTGCTTTCGATCAGCTTGCAAGTCGCTCACGCTTTGGCGACTGCTCATGCCGCGGGGATAATTCACCGCGACATAAAACCAGGCAACATTATCGTCACTCAATCCGGACAGGTTAAAGTTCTCGATTTCGGATTGGCCAAGCTGGTCGAGGACAGGGAAGGGCTGGATGCGGATAAATTGACACAAACCGGAGTAGCGCTTGGCACGCCGGCTTACATGTCGCCCGAGCAGGCTCGTGGTGAGCGAGCGGATGCCCGATCGGACATTTTCTCACTCGGCGTCGCCTTCTACGAAATGGCCACTGGCCGCGTGCCGTTCAAGGGCAAATCCCAACATGAAACGTTGAACGCCGTGATTAACCACCCTCACCGGCCTCCGGCAGAGTTCAACAAAGAAGTGCCCGCGGAGCTTGCATATTTGATCGATCGCACGCTCGCCAAAGACCCAAAGGATCGGCATCACTCAATGCATGAGCTGATAGAACACCTTTGGAAAGTGGCGCAGGCGGTCGGCTTCAGCGGGTCTACCATTCCCGACGGAGTCGCCTTCCCATACGTGGCGCCAAAGCAGGGGATGCGCCTGCGCTTGCGTCGCGGTCGCCTTTCGGCTCAGCGCAAGGCGACTTTGGCTACTCTTATGGTTACATCTCTCCTCTTGGCTGCGGTCGCAGTCTATTTGGTCGCGGGGAGCAAGGCTACAGGATCGGGGTCGATACATTCAGTGGCGGTCATGCCGATCTCCAATGCGGGCGCCGAACCCGACATGGAGTATCTCGCGGACGGAATTACCGAGAGTATCATTAATAACCTTTCGCAATTGTCCAATTTGAAGGTGATGTCGCGCAGCTCGGTGTTTCATTACAAGGGCAAAGAGATTGATCCTCAGGCCGTGGCCGGCGAGTTAAAAGTGCAGGCTGTCGTTGTCGGGCAGATTGTCGCTCGCGGGGATTACGTATCAATTGCCCTTGAGATGGTCGATGCCACAGACAACCACCAGCTTTGGGGCCAGAGATATGATCGAAAAATTTCCGATCTTCTCCATTTGCAGGGAGATATCTCGCAGGATATCTCAAGCAAGCTTCGGTTGAAGCTTAGCAGCGAGGAACAGAAGTTGATCACCAAGCAGTACACCGAAAACAATGAGGCTTATCAACTTTATCTCAGAGGGCGCTTCTGGGTGGGCAGAAGGACTGAAGACGGCTATAAAAGAGCAATCGGATATTTCAATCAAGCGATAGAGAGAGACCCCAATTACGCGCTAGCCTACTCAGGGCTTTCAGAGAGCTATGGCGGTCTCAGTGATGGCGGCTTCCTCGCTCCTAAGGAGGGCGGCGGCCGAGCTAAAGATGCGGCGAAGAAGGCGCTCGCGATCGATGATCAATTGGCCGAAGGGCACACGGAAATGGCCGCTCTCATGTGTTTTTACGATTGGGACTTTGCAGGAGCTGAACCGGAATACAAACGAGCCATTGCTCTTAATCCTAATTCATCGATGGGCCATTATCTGTATGGGAGCTACTTGTCAATAGTGGGACGCCAGGCTGAAGCGGTTGCCGAGAAGAGGCGAGCACAGGAGTTGGAGCCGTCCTCGATCCTTATTAACTTCGGGATTGGATGGGCGCTCTACAGGGCTCGCCAATATGATCAAGCAATAGAAGCATTGCGGCAGACGTTGGACATGGATCGAAGCTTCGGTAATACGTTCAGGTATTTGGGCTTGGCATACTTGAAAAAGGGAGCATACGACGAAGGCATCAACGCCTTGCAGGAAGCGGTCAAGCTCGATCCATCACATACCGGTTTCATCGCCAATCTTGGATACGCCTATGCCACGTCCGGCAGGAACGGCGAGACCCAGAAACTGCTCGTAGTTCTCAGGGAGTTGTCAACGCGGCGCTACGTCGCGCCTTACGATTTAGCCTTGATCTATGCAGGTTTGGGGGACAAGGATCAAGCGTTCATTCAGCTGGAAAAGGCTCTAGAGGAGCGATCAAACTTTTTGGCTTACCTCAAAGGCGAGCCGGCGTGGGACGGCCTTCGTTCAGATCCCCGCTTCGCAAACCTGCTGCGCGGGATGGGAGTCTCACAATGATTCCTAATCTCACTCATATAGTCTCAATCAATCTCGCAAGCAGCGCCGCGCGGCGGGGGATGTCGCTTATGATAATGTGCTCGTGCTCGGCGTGAGCGCCTGCGCCATCGACTCCCAACCCATCCAGAACCGGCACGCCAAGCGCCGCGATGAAGTTTCCGTCCGATCCGCCGCCCACCGACCCTTCCTTAAGATCAAACCCAATCTCGGAAGCAAGTTGCTTTGCGTGCTCGAACAGGGCGCCGGTTTTCGCCGTGCGAACCAGAGGCGGGCGGTTTATTCCGCCGCGCATCTCGATGCGAGCGCCGTCAATCACCGGCTGCAGATGTGACATCGCATCCGTAATGCGCTCGCCCTCATCAACGGTTCGAAATCGCATATCAACAAACGCGTGAGCCTCGGCCGCAATCACGTTTGAAAGCACGCCTCCGCGAGCAACGCCAACGTTGACCGTCGTGCCACGTTCGTAGTCGTTCAGCTTGTTGATTGCAAGAATCTGATGCGCCATCTCGGTTATCGCGCTGATGCCCGCCCTGGGATCGTTGCCAGCGTGAGCCGCTCGCCCGCGAATGATCAGCTCGAACTCGCCGACTCCTTTTCGTCCTGTTTTTATTGTGCCCCCTGGTATCGGTGGTTCCAGCACAAGCGCAGCGTGAGCGCGGCCGCCTTCTTCTTCAATAATGTCGCGCGAGAAGTGGCTGCCGGTTTCTTCGTCGCACGTCATCAACAGAGTCGTGCGTCGTTTAGTCGCTCGGCCAAGTTCTTTAATCGCGCGCATCGCGAATGTTGCAAGCATCACTCCGGCCTTCATATCGAAGATGCCCGGTCCAAACGCGCGGTCGCCTTCAACTCTGAAGGGCCGCCCGGCCAGCGTGCCGATGGGCCAAACGGTGTCGAGATGACCGACCACCAGTAGCTGCCCGTCGTGTTTCGATTCGTCGTTCACGTGATTGAAGCGCGCACGGAGCGTGGAGCCGTAATGCGGGTCGTTGAGCAACTCGACCGCGGCGCCCGTCGAAACCAGACTCTCGCCCAGGTTCTCTGCTATCTGCCGGGTCGCGTCAGCCTCTCGAGACATTGACTCTTGTTCCACGAGCTCGCGGGTGTACTGGAGCATCTCCGCGCGCCGGCCTTCGAAGTAGGACAAAAACCCTGAGCCAAAATCATCGATTTTCATCAGATCAATTTCTAACAGAGGGAGAACCCCTGCGCCAGCGATGGGGACAGCAACATAGCGGACGCGAGGTTCAAGGATCAGATCCGTTTTCCATTCGTCTGATCCGTATTCTCGGCGGTCTATTGGCGCTGAAGCAGGCGGTCGATTATCGAACCGAGGTCGTTGATGAAGTCAGAATTCGGGTTGAAACCGCAGCGAGGCTGACCAAAGGGATTACCCTCGCGGTCGAGCACGACAATCGTAGGAAGCTGCGCGCGCTTGCCGCTGAAGCGCTTAAACGCGGCTTGATTGGCATCACGTAACAAGGAGACTGACGGTGCGCTGCCGGAGAGGTTCTTGAGTTGATCGTTCGTGACTTCGTTTGCCGGGTTGACGCTTACCCAATAGACTGTGACGTTCTTGCCCTGGTACCGCTCTGCCAACGACGCGAGCGCTTTAAGCCCTTCGCGGCGCTGCGGGTCCTGGACGCCGCTAAAAAGCAGGACGACGACGTTCCCGCGCAAGCTCGATAGAGTTACCGTCTCGCCACTCGGCGTCGCAAAACTGACGTCTTGTGCGCTCGCGGTGACAGCGATGCACGACATGATTGCGAAGCTGGCTGTGATGGCTCTTAACCTGCTCAACATTGCTTTCTCCTGGTCTAGCGCTAATCCTTGCGATTGTTTGATGCAGTGCAAGGGAACGGCGTTTCAAATCATTTGAGTGCGCGTCAAGCTATGATTTATTTGACTTTGAAGTCTAGCAGTTAGGACGAAGCACCGGCAAACTGGACGCGTTGCTTCGTCGGTCTCAAGTGCACTTCCACGAGGCAACAGCAAAACGCCTGTGCTGCAACTCGCTTCGCGGAGGGACCCTGGCTGGATGGCCGTCGGGCGTCACCTTATAATCTGGGTCTGATACGGGGCGAACGGCAAGAGCTCCGACACTGCTCCTGGGAACTTCACATGATTTCAGCAATCCTCCTGGCAGCGGGCGAGTCGCGCAGGATGGGTGAATTCAAACAGCTACTCCGGCTCGGCGATAAGAGTTTCGTCGAACACTGTGTAGATAACCTCCTCGCCTCTCACGTGGACGAGGTCATCGTAGTGACCGGCCATCGCGAATCGGAGGTGCGGCGCTCGATCGGTGATCGCCCCGTCAGGTTCGCGCACAACGCCGCTTATCAATCCGGTATGACGTCGTCGATCAAGTGCGGGATTCAGGCCGTCGTCGAAGGCACTCGGGCATGCGTCCTGGCGCTAGTTGATCAGCCTCAAATCGGCGCGGATTTGATCAACCGTGTCATCGAAACCTATGAAGCGGCGCCGACGATAATCGTGATTCCAACCTACGAGGGTAAGAACGGCCACCCGATACTTCTCGACCTCAGTCTCAAAGAAGAGATTTTGACCATGGATTGCGAACAAGGATTGCGCCAGGTAGTACGCGCGCATCCGGACCAACTCGCGCGCGTCGAAGTATCCAGTCGCGCGGTGCTGGAAGACTGTGACTTGCCGGAAGACTACGAGCGGATATTGAAACAATGACGGGCGAAGTCAAGCGGGCGCTGGCTACACACTGCTCATCACTTACTACCCATCGAGTACACGGTTGCCAAAGAGAAAAGGAGGCCCCGGTGAATAAGACCTCCTTTTTTTCTGCAGGACATTTGACGCCCGCTATACTGCTATTTTTTCCTCTGAACGCAATGCGCGAGAACCTGGCACCTCGAATGGGATAACTCGGCCGTGGCTGGATGCAATCTGTGCTTCTCTCACGCGAACGGCTCTCGCCATTAAGCTGTTTGCGGCGACGGCCGAGGCGAGCAAGTAACTGGCACCACCGCACTGGCTGCAGGTGCCATACCGGTTCATGTAAGTCTTAACTGGATGCTCGCCTTCTCCGGAACAATTCCCGCAGATTATTTGCACCCCCATCGTCAGCAACGCCGGGCGCGGCTGTTCTAACTGCGCAGAATCCGTGCTTCGACTCTTCATGAGTACCATGCCGGCCAAACTCAGAGCGATTACTGTTGCCACGGTGATTGTCAGCATAAGTTTCTCCTCGATGATGTCTCCAAAACTGCCTCGTTCAAGAACCATTCTTAAAGCGTCTCTGCTCGCTAAGCTTAGTACGAAGAAACGCGCGCCAAAGATTCTCCTGGCGACTCGACAGGAATACAGCAATGCCCGTGCCAACTTTGGTGTAAGCACCGGCAGCAATTGTCGGCGCGATTCTATCAAGGGCGTAGCGTTTAAAGACGCCGGATGAGATGAGTTGAGTCGCGTATGGGAAATAATTGTACTCGAACGGTACAAAAGATGCTCCACCACCTCCGCTTCGATTCTTTTGACGCAACGATTCAGCCATCGCGGAATCATCATGCCCGAACTGCATGGACTTCATCCTTCGAGCGCCGCCATCGTTGCCAACGGC
>DATLWF010000451.1:0-2101 GCA_035576605.1 Blastocatellia bacterium
CTTTCGGCGCGATGTATTTGCTCGGCTACAGCATCGACAATCTGTCGTTGATGGCGCTGACAATTTCAACGGGCTTCGTAGTCGACGACGCCATCGTTGTTATCGAGAATATTACGCGATACCTCGAGCAGGGCATGCGACCGCTCGAAGCCGCGCTGAACGGCGCGAAGCAGATCGGCTTCACCGTGCTTGCGATGAGCACCTCGCTGGTAGCGGTGTTTATCCCGATCATGTTGATGGGCGGCATCGTCGGGCGATTGTTCCGCGAGTTCGCGGTGACCTTGTCGATAGCCATTGGGATCTCGCTCGTCGTGTCCCTGACCACGACTCCGATGATGTGCGCGAAGTTTCTCAAGTCCGAAGCTGAACGCGTTCACGGCCGCTTTTATCGCGCGAGCGAGTCGGTGTTCAACTGGATTCATCGCCGATACGAGACCGGTTTGTCGTGGGTGTTGGAGCATCCGGCGTTGATGCTTGGACTGACCATTCTTACGATTTGCATAAACGTCTATCTTTATACCGTCATACCGAAAGGCTTCTTCCCCGATCAGGACACCGGGCGTTTGAACGGTTCGGTTCAGGCTTCTCAAGACATCTCGTTTCAGGCGATGCGACAGAAGCTCACTCAGGTGGTCGATATAGTCATGGCCGATCCCGCGGTTGATACCGTGGGCGCGTTCACCGGCGGCGGCGGTTCGACGACAAACACCGCGCGGATGTTCATCGCCCTGAAGCCGCTCTCGGATCGCAAGGTCAGCGCTGACCAGGTTATCGGTCGTTTGCGCGGAAAACTTGCCGGCGAAGTCGGCGCGAGCACATTTCTGCGAGGCGTGCAGGACATCAACATCGGCGGCCGAACAGGCAACGCTACCTTTCAGTTCACTCTGCAGGGAGACAACCTCGACGATCTGACAAAGTGGGCGCCGAAAATGCTCGAGCGGCTTCGCACATTGCCGCAACTCACCGATGTCAACATCGATCAGCAGGATCGCGGGCTCGACGCGGCGATCACGATCGACCGGGATACGGCGTCTCGGCTTGGCATCACCGCTCAGATGATCGACGAAGCGCTTTACGACGCATTCGGCCAGCGGCCTGTTTCCACAATGTACAAGCAATTGAACCAGTATCACGTTGTGATGGAGGTTGCGCCTGAATACTGGCAGAGCCCGGACACGTTGAAGGACATTTACGTGCGATCGTCGACCGGCGCGGAGGTCCCGCTCAGCGCGCTCACTCACTTTGAGCGCTCGACCGCGACGCTTGCGGTGAATCACCAGGGACAGTTCCCGGCTATGACCATCTCGTTCAATCTCGCTCCCGGCGCTGCGCTTGGCGACGCGGTCCAGGCAGTCGAAAGGGCCGAACGCGAAGTTGGGCTGCCGGCGACCGTTCAAGCGGGATTTCAGGGAACAGCCCAGGCTTTCCAGGCTTCGCTTGCCAATGAGCCGATCCTCATCCTCGCCGCGCTGGTGACTGTTTACATCGTCCTCGGAATTCTGTATGAAAGCTTCGTTCATCCTTTGACAATTCTGTCGACTCTGCCCTCGGCTGGAGTCGGCGCAATCCTGGCGTTGCTTTTGTGTCGCACGGACCTCACCGTGATTGCGCTGATCGGCATTCTGCTGTTGATCGGCATAGTCAAGAAGAACGCGATAATGATGATCGACTTTGCGGTTGAAGCGGAGAGAGCTGAAGGTAAGAGTCCGAGGGATGCGATCTACGAAGCGTGCTTGCTCAGGTTTCGTCCGATCATGATGACGACGATGGCGGCGCTGTTGGGGGGCTTGCCGCTGGCGATCGGGGGCGGCACGGGTTCGGAGATGAGACGGCCGCTGGGAATCGCGATAGTGGGGGGGTTGATCGTGAGCCAGATGATGACGCTGTTCACAACGCCGGTGATCTACCTTTACCTCGACCGCTTCCGGCTCCGATTCAAGCGCTCGCATGGGAGGACTCGCGAGAAGCGCATCGGAAGCGAACTGGTTGATTCTGAAAGCTGACTATTCACAATCCACTATTCACAATCCAATGCCTTTCGAGTCTTGCCAAGATTATCCTTGTCGGCGAGCACAAGCAGCCTGTCACCCGATTCCAAAAC
>DATLWF010000452.1:0-15609 GCA_035576605.1 Blastocatellia bacterium
CTTCGCCCGCGTTGAGAACCTGCTGAATCAGGACTACCAGGAAGTGCTCGGCTTTCCTGCATACCGTTTGAACTTCAGCGCGGGTGTGCGAGTTAGAGTGGGAGGGCGGAAGTGACTGGACACAACTTACCTCTAAGCTCAGCAGCCTCGGGGAGAAGTCTCGCGCAAGGTTCTTTGCTTAGGGATAACTAGGCTGTTTGACTTCGAGCGCCTTCGCGCTTGAGCATTCGTTGATACATCTCGCGCAGGTGGAGGGCCAGTTCCAACCGCTTGCGCGAGATGCCCATCAGTTTCTTGTTGCCTCGCTGACGGGCAGCTTCGAACGTCGCGCGTAGAGACTTGATGTCGTCTTCTTGCGCTCGCAGTCGCTCGATGAAGTACTCTTCGGGCATACCAATACAACCTGATCAGTCGATTTGGTTTGAACTGAGGGGGAGGCCAACCAGTTCCAACTTCTAACTTCCACTGCGTCGGGGCGACTTTCTTCAGTCGTTATTATACCTAACGGTTTCTCTCGTGCAAACATCAAACAGCGTTATCAAAAACTCGAGTTCTAATTGCTCGACCGCTTCTTTTCCGTCTCGCTCACTCTGTTGACCGGCACTGCGTAACCGTCGTTGCTGCCCTTTGGAACTCCCAACTTCTTAAGCAGCGGCGCCGATGGTAAGCCGGTTTGTGACATACCGTTCTTCGCTTGAAACTGCTTCATCGCGTCGATGGTGACATCGTCGTATAGCCCGGAAGCAGGGCCGTCCATGTAACCGGCTTTGATCAGAGCGTTTTGTATCTGAGTCACGCGTTCGGCCGGAATGCCGGGCGCGGGCCGCGGTGCGCCGGAAGCAACTATTGGCTGGGATTCGTATCTCGTGCGGCCACGCCCTCGCGAGCGAGCCAGGCGTCGTCCGCGTCTCCCGTGAACGGCGTATGTCTCGCGCCCGCGTTTCTCGCGTCGCGAGAGTGCGCGGTTCGAGCGACTGCCACGCGCGTCTCGCTTGACCTGGCCCCGGGAAGCCGCGCGGCTGGACCGGGATTTCTTAGCCGAGGCTACGTCGGCGCTTACCAGGGTCAGCAACAAGGCCAGCGTCAAAATGCAAACCCAACTTCGCCGCATTGAAGCAGTCCTTTCGTTGAAACAACCTCGGGAGAATTCCTGTTGCTCTGCAAGGCCGGGGCGAGCCGAGTGCAGGATTATATCACTAATATTCAAACTGGCAACAACAAGGCGCACCACACATTCCTCGCGTTAGTCTTACCTTGCGTTTTCGTGCTTTAATAAGAGATTCACGAACGGAGGGCGGATGAAGGTCATCATAATCGGCGACGTTGTCGGCAAACCCGGCCGCAAAATTCTCGTTGCTACACTGCAGCGATTAAAAGAGCAACACGAAGCCGAGTTTGTGGTGGCCAATGTCGAGAATGCCGCTGAGGGCGCCGGTGTAATTCCGAAGGTGGGAGATGAAATCCTGAACTCTGGAGTCGATGTGATGACCTCGGGCAATCACATCTTCGACAAGAAAGAGGTCATCCAGTACATTGAGAATCAACCGCGTCTGCTTCGTCCGGCAAACTATGCGCCGGATGCTCCAGGGCGCGGGTTATGGCTTGGCTCGACCGCATCAGGCACTCAGATAGCTGTAATCAACATTCAAGGCCGAGTATTCATGCCGCCGACCGATTGTCCGTTCAGAACCGCGGACCGCTTGTTGGCTGAGATCGGAAATCGTGCTTCGGTGATCATCGTCGATCATCACGCCGAAGCGACTTCTGAAAAACTGGCGATGGGACGCTATCTTGACGGAAGAGTGTCAGTGGTCGTGGGCACACACACACACGTTCAGACCGCGGACGAGCAAATACTGGCGGGTGGCACGGGCTACATATCCGACCTCGGAATGACCGGACCTTACGACAGCGTTATTGGAGTAGAGTCGCAGTTGGTGATCACGCGATTCTTGCGAGGCTTGCCGATTCGATACCAGACGGCAAGCGAGAATCCACAGTTGCACGGTGTGGTCGTCGAGATTGACGAGCGCAGCGGAAAGGCTGTCAGCATTCTCAGGCTCCAGGTCAAAGAATAGGTTGAGCGGCAGCGGTTGATGCGGAGCCAGAAGTTCAACGAGGGAAGAACGGTATGCTGCCAGACCGGTAACCAGATCCGGCCGCGAAGCTGACATCTTCTATTCTGACAAATACTCGTGCCGCCGATTCAGGTAAGTCGTGCCGATTGAGGTAGTGCTTGTAAGTGAGACTACGTCGTCGAACTCGCGATTACACTGTCGAGCGTATTCACCGCCCAGTCCACTTGCTCGCGGTCCACTATTAACGGCGGCGAGAAGCGGACTGCCGACTCTCCCGCGCCCTGGATCACAAGACCGCGATTGAAGCATTCGACGACGATCTTGTCTCTCAACTCCGGCCACGGTTCTGTCGCTTCGCGGTCACGGGAGATCTCGACTCCGATCATCAATCCAAGGCCCCGAACCTCCGCGATCGCTGCGTGCTTCTCTTCAAGCTCGCGTAATCGATCCATCATGTAATCGCCCATCTCGGCGGCGTTCTTCATCACGCCCCGTTCTAGTACCTCAAAGGTCTTAAGCCCGGCTGCGATTGCGACCGGATTCCCGCCGAACGTCGAAGCGTGCGCACCGACGTGCCATCGCATCAAGTCCTCTTTGGCAAGCGTGACTCCCAACGGCAGTCCGCCTCCAATCGCCTTCGCCATGCACATAATGTCGGGCACGACGCCGAAGTGCTCGATCGCCCAGAGCTTTCCTGTGCGGCCCATCCCGGACTGCACTTCGTCCACTATGAGCACAATGCCTTGCTCGTCGCAGATTCGGCGAAGCTCGGGCAGGAAGTCGGGTGACGGAACAACGTAACCGCCTTCACCCTGCACCGGCTCGACGACGATGGCCGCGCAGTCTTCGGGCGCGACGGTTGTCTTGAAAATCGTTTGTTCGATGTAGCGCGCAACGCGTTGGCCGACGCTTTCGCCCGAACGCCGCTCAAGCGGAAATCGAATCGGGTTTGCGAAAGGAACGTGCGTTACGTCAAGAGTCTGTGGGCCGAACCCCCTCCGTTGGGCAGCTCGCGATGCGGTCAATGACAAGGTGCCAAAGGTGCGCCCGTGAAAGGCGCCGCGGAATGCGATGAACTTATTGCGGCCGGTTGAATAGATGGCTGCCTTCAACGCAGCCTCCATCGCTTCGGCTCCGGAGTTACAGTAATGGACTTTCTTGGCAAAGCTGCCGGGAGTCACCTGCACGAGTTTCTCGGCTAGCGCCGTCTGATGAGGGTAGTAGTAATCTGTGCCGGATATGTGAACGAAGTCACGCGCCTGCCGCGAGATCACTTCAACTATTTCAGGATGAGCGTGCCCGAGCGCGGCGACTGCAACCCCTGCGTTGAAGTCAAGAAACGTATTTCCGTCGACGTCTTCCAGGATCGCTCCGTAGCCGCGCTGCACCACCAGCGGGTAGCTGCGCGTGTAACTCGGCGAAATGTACTTAGCATCACGGTTCAGTATGTCTTTGGCCTTTGGTCCCGGGAGAGTGGTTTTTATCTCAGGCAGAGTTGTCTTGGTGATCGTTTGCATAAAGCCTCCACGAACGTTTGAACAAAGTGAGACATTCATCGCAGGCGCGGTGCCTGGTCATCGTGCTTGGTCAATGGAGGGCTGGTCAGTCCGCGAAAAGGTTTCTACGGATCGTGCAGGGGGCGCATATGGTTGTGTATCTCACCTGGGTCACCTCCCTTTTCGAGTGCTGAAATCTTAACACGGCCGGGGGTAGGCATCAATCATCCGGAGGGTTGGGACGCGGCTTGAACCCGGTGTAAAGGCGAGCGGCCCGGCGATTGCAGCGAGTGTCGGTCAGTTTTTCTCCATTTTATGGGTGCTTTCTTAAAAAGATTCTTGCGTGGGGCATGCCACCGTGTTAGATTAAGTGTTCAAAAGATTTACTAGAACGGGAGCTAACTAAACGGGCGCTTAGCGAGCAGCAGAATTTGACCGGGAGCTGGGTTTGGGAGTTGGTAAGGAGCGACTGCCGTCATTCGATAAGTCTTACCGAGCGTTGTTAAATCATACACCGCATCGGCTTTACGCCAAAGTGCGTGTTTCTCCCTTTGCATAAAAAGTTTCTTGCCTCTGTCGGTACCGCCCTTAGATGGGCCAGCGGGAACTGTGAACGAGGGTTTTCAATGAGCGTGTGTGCTCATTGGACGGCAGGTGAGGAGACCATAGCTGCAGATGCAAGACGAAGCAGTAGGACTATCGATCTTCGAAGCTGCCATGAAGCTTCACGAGTCGCTGGACGCGAGTGAAATCGTGGCCCGTGCGCTGGAGTTCCTTCCCGGCTTGGTTGAGGCGCAGTCGTGGGCGGTTTTCATCAAGACTGAGCAAACCAACCGGTTGGAGCTGGTCAGAGCGATCAATGCGCCGGAGCTGCCGGTTGGCCCGTTTGTCGAAATCGAGCAGGCGCCTCTACCGATAGCTCGAGCCGTTAACGAGCAGCGGACGATCATTGCGGGGAGCACCGGCGGGCATGCGGCGGCCGATTCGTCCCTGGTTGAAGGTGAACTTGCGGCGTTGTGCGTTCCGCTGATTGCCAGCGGACGTCTGGTTGGCGCGGTGCAGGCGACTCGCAAGAGCGGTGGGGGCGATGCCTTCAGACAAGAAGAAGCTCGAGTAGTCGAGCTGGTGTGCGCTTCGCTGGCTACCGCGCTCGCGAACGCAATCGACTACCACGATGCGACGCGGCAGACGCTGATTGACGATCTGACTCGTCTGTACAACGTCCGTTATCTGTACCAGACGCTGGAGGGCGAGATCCGCCGGGCGCGTCGCTACGGCTCAGCGGTTTCAGTAGTGTTTATGGATCTCGATGGATTCAAGCTGGTCAACGACGCTTATGGCCACCGTGCCGGGAGCGCAACTCTGACTGAAGTCGCCCAGGTCATAACCAGGTCGGTTCGAGATTCAGACTTTGTAGCCCGGTACGGCGGCGACGAGTTCGTGTTGATGCTGCCCGAGACCCCGGCCAAACGCGCGCTTCAGATGGCCGAAAGAGTACGCCGGCGAATCGCGAATAACCGGTTCAAAGGCGGCGTTGGAGCAGACATCTATTTGACGGCGAGTTTTGGGGTTGCAAGTTTCCCCGAACACGCTACTCAGGCAGAGAAGCTCATCGAGCTGGCCGATGCGGCCATGTACGAAGCCAAGCAGCGCGATAAGAACAACGTAAAGCTCGCTGCGTCCTAAATGTATTGTCAGGGATCACAGGTATTGGCGGGCGACGGTCCGTGGATATTCGGATTAAAAGAGCGAAGATAAACAATGAGGCTGAGAAACCTATTCAATCCTTTTTCTAGCGACCTCGCGATAGATCTGGGAACCGCGAACACTCTCGTGTTTGCCAAAGGACGCGGCATCGTCGTCAGCGAACCTTCAATCGTAGCTATTAACAAGGTAACCAATAAAGTAGAAGCCGTCGGCAAAGAAGCCAAAGAGATGCTCGGACGCACGCCCGGCAACATCATCGCCATTCGGCCTATGAAGGACGGAGTGATTGCCGATTTCGAGGTGACCGAGAAGATGTTGCAGCACTTCATCCGCAAAGCGCACAACGGCCGCTCGTGGGTTTCGCCGCGCGTCGTCATAGGCGTGCCGGGCGAGATAACCCAGGTAGAGCGCCGCGCGGTCGAGGACGCGGCCTATCGCGCAAAAGCATCGAAAGTCTATCTGGTTGCCGAAGCGATGGCGGCGGCGATCGGCGCCGGGCTCCCTATCACAGAGCCTTACGGCAACATGATAGTCGATATCGGCGGCGGTACGACCGATATCGCAGTCATCTCGCTGTCAGGCATTGTGTACTCTCGAGCGGTGCGCGTAGCTGGTAACGAGCTCGACGAAGCTATCATCCAGTACATAAAACGAAAGTACAATCTCCTGATCGGCGAGCGTACGGCCGAATCCATTAAGATCGAGCTTGGCTCGGCCTGGCCTTGTGAAGAGCCGATTCAGATGGAGATTAAAGGACGCAACTTGATCGAGGGCGTCCCTCGAACGTTGACGATCACCGACGAAGAAGTACGCGAAGCGTTGGCAGACCCGATTTCGACTATCGTGAACGCGGTGCGCGTGGCTCTCGAGCGAACTCCTCCCGAGCTGTCGGCGGACATCGCCGAACGTGGCATCGTGCTCACCGGCGGCGGCGCGCTGCTCAAAGGAATAGACAAGCGATTAATGCACGAGACAGGAGTGCCCGTATCGCTGGCCGAGAACCCCCTATCCTCGGTCGCGCTCGGGACAGGGAAGATGCTCGCCGACTTCGACCTGCTCAGCCGCGTAAGCTGGGAAAATACTATGCTCCATCACGGACTATAGAAATCAGCCATAGGAGTTGGGTTTGGGGGTTATCCCGACCTCCACAACCCTGTGATCCCCAACCTCCATTCCGATGAGTGCAAATACTGCACAGCAGAAAGCACCCTGGATATTAGCCGCACTGTTGCTCTCGCAGGTAGTGCTCATGTCAACAAACGCTCGGCACCCCGACAGCGAGCAATCCGTCCTGCGCATTTGGCTGGTCACCGGCTTTGCGCCGGTTGTACGAGTGACGGACGCTATTTTCTCCTCGGTCAAGGGCACCGGGGCCAGCTACGTCGATGTCAGGAACGCCCGCGAGGAGAACCTGCAACTCCGAGAGAAAGTCGACCAGTTGACAGCCGAGCGGAACAATGCGCTCGAGCGGGCCGCTGAGCTCGATCGGCTGCGCACCCAACTCGCGCTTCCGCCGCGCCCTCAATACCGCGAGCTTGCCGCTAACGTGATCTCGCGGAACGCAAGCCTCTGGTTTCGACGCTTAACCATCGATCGCGGAACGCTCGACGGCGTCAAGCGTGACATGCCTGTGGCTACGGCCGGCGGTATCGTCGGTCGAGTCATCGCGGTAGGACCCAATTTCGCGATGGTGCAGGTGATTACTGACAAACACGCGGGAGTCGGGGCGATGCTTCAGGCCTCGCGCGCAATGGGAGAGATTCGGGGGCTCGACAACGATCGTTGTGAACTGAAAAACATCTCAACCAGCGAGAAGGTGGAGGTCGGCGAGTCGGTAGTAACGACCGGCCTGGATAGGATTTACCCAAAGGGCTTGCTGGTAGGCGCCGTGGAGAGTATTGAAGCTGACCCAAATGCGCCCTGGCATAAGATCGTCGTCAAGCCGGCAGCGCCTGTGGATCGCATAGAGCACGTGCTGGTGCTCTTGGTGGAGCCCAAGGATTTGAAGATCGACGGAATTGAAGTGAAACAGTGATGCGTGTTGCGTGATGCGTGAAACGCAAGCCAGCGTTCTTGATTACACACCACAAATCACGTTTCACAACTCACGTTTCACGACTCACGTTTCACGCATCACGCTTCGAGGTAGCCTGAAGAGTGCAGACCTTCAAAATCGCCCTGACCATCGTAGTTGCGCTCTTGCTACAAATGCTCCTTTCCAATCAGTTGGGGTTTTTTCAGTACATCGATCTGCCGCTGCTGGTGACGGTGTACTTCGGTTTGCAGCGCGCTCCGGTGCTTGGAATGGTTACGGGAATGATTGCAGGCCTCGGCGGAGATGCGGTCGGGGGAGGCATTCTCGGAGTTGGAGGATTTTCCAAGACACTGATAGGCTATCTGGTAGGGATTGCGAGCGTGAGACTTTCGCTTGAGAATCCGCTGGCGCGGTTATCAGTCGTTGCGGTTGCTTCGGCCGGAAACACAGTACTGTTTGTCGGACTGCATCAGATGCTCGAACAGACTCTTCCCTTTGTATCGACCTGGGGCGAGTTTGGCGCGACAATCGGGTGGAAGGTGCTGGGCGATACCGTGGCGTCGATCGTTTTGTTTGTCGCGCTCGACCGGCTCTTCTCCGAACAAGCGACCGCGCGGCGAATGGCCATAAAGAAGAGGTTCTATGAGTAGCACGAACCCAAAAGACGAAGGTTTTAATTTAGAGCTGCGGATGTACCTGATCCAGTACCTGGTGCTGGCAGTGTTTATTGCCCTCGGCATTCGATTCTACGTCCTTCAAGTCGCGCGGCACGAAGACTATCAAGCCCGCGCCGAGAACAATCGAATCCGCGATATACCGATTCCTGCTCCGCGGGGCGCGATACTCGACCGCTATGAGAACGTGCTTGTCGATAACTCGTCCGCCTTTAACGTCGTCGTCATTCCTGAGGATATTTCCAGCAAGGATGAGACGATCAACGCGCTCGTCCAGAATGTGAATGTTGATCGAGGCGAGCTGCTGGCTGCGTTGAATGATCCGCTGAGACCCAAATCGCAGCCTATACTCATTAAGCAAAACGCCTCGGCCGCGGACCGGCAATGGATCGCGGCTCACGAACTCGAGCATCCCGAGATATCCATCGAGGAGCAGCCGCAGCGAATCTACAAGTATGGCAAGCTGGCTGCGCACCTTCTCGGCTATATCGGCCAGGTCAACCCGAAGCAACTCGAGCTCCCGGCGTTCAAAGACGCCGGATACAAGTCCGGCGATATTATCGGGCAGGGTGGGATTGAAGCGGTGTATGACCGCGTTCTCCGCGGCAAGGACGGAATGCGCCGCGTGATCGTCGATAGCCGAGGCATCCCAAAGGCCGAGCTTGAAAGGATCGATCCGATCAAGGGCCAGGACTTGATCATTACCCTGGATCTCGACATACAGAAGATTGCCGAACAACAGTTTTACTCCAAGAACGAGACCGGCGC
Source organism: Blastocatellia bacterium (assembly GCA_035576605.1). Lineage (GTDB taxonomy): Bacteria > Acidobacteriota > Blastocatellia > UBA7656 > UBA7656 > Onstottus_A. Next base: position 8,759 of record DATLWF010000452.1, read on the forward strand.
GTGCGTCGCGCTCAATCCACAGAACGGCGAGATACTCGCGATGGTTTCGGTGCCGAGCTTCGATCCAAATGTGTTTGCGCGCAACGTCGTTTCCACCGAGAACCGCAAGGAAGTAGCCTCGATCGTGAATGACCCGTCGCATCCGATGTACAACAAGGCGATTCAAGGCACCTACCCCACGGGCTCGACGTGGAAGATCATGATGGCGACTGCCGCGCTCGAAGAAGGGGTCATCACGCTCAAGAATTCCCGAATTGTTTGCGGCGGCGGGATTCAGGTAGGCAACCGCTTCGTTCACTGCGGCAAGAACCACGGCCAGCCCGATATCCACCTGGCCATCGTTCACTCTTGCGACGGCTACTTCTATCGGCTCGGACTCAAGATGGGTGTAGACATGATCCACGATTGGGTGTCGCGTTTCGGAATGGGCCAGCGTACCGGCGTCGATCTACCCGGTGAGTTGAAGGGAACAATACCGAGCCGCGAGTGGAAGAAACGAGTCAATCCTCACGATCCGGTCTGGAAGGATTTTGATACAGTGCTGGCGTCGATCGGTCAGGGTTCTGTTGCGGTCCCCCCAATTCAGTTGCTTCGCGCCGAATCGGGGATTGTGATGGGCGGTCAGTTCCACATCCCGCATCTGTTCAAAGAGGCGAAGGCGACGCAAATGAAGGAGGTTGAATACTACGATGACAGAGCGACTGAACTCAAACTGACACAGCTTACTATCGATACAATCGACTACGGCATGTGGGGAGTGGTCAACGAAGGCGGCACGGCAGGCGGGGTAGGCTTCCCCCGCGAGATTAACGCCGGCGGCAAGACGGGAACGGCGCAGGTGATCGCCAAGGAAAAGGTCCGCGGTAAAGAACACAAGGACCATTCGTGGTTCATAAGCTTCGCTCCGATGCACACCGATCAGAAGCCGGAGATCGGCGTTGTTTGCATAACTGAAAACGGAGGGTGGGGCGCTTCGGCATCCGCGCCAAAGGTGAAAATGATCGAAGCTGCCTACTTTTCCAAGAAACTCGGCCGCCCGATTCTTCCTGAGTTGGTCGCGCTGAATTCGCCGCCCAGCCCCGCGGTAACTGGTTCCGCCAATGGCCCGCATCCGGTGGCCATTGCGGATCGCAAGCGCAAGCCCATTACGCAGTGAGTGTTTCGCCTCGAGTGGTGATGCAAGTGATTCGAATAACTCGGCGCGGGCCTTCATTCGGATGCTCGGCACGATAAGCCTGAATGGTAGATATCAATCAAAGAAAACTGAAAGACGTAGACTGGTTGCTCCTTGTGGCGCCCATCGCTCTGACGGCGTTCGGCTGCGTCGCGATTAGCAGCAGCGCCCCCGATGGCAGCTTTGTCAAGAAGCAAATTATCTCGCTCGGTATTGGCCTGGCGATCGCGATCGCCATCATGTTCACCGATTACCGCAAGATCGTCTTCAACGTCGCTCCGTTCTTCTACGCCGCCGTGTTGGTGTTGCTGGTTGTGGTGCTGGTCGCTGGAACTCAGATCAACGGAAACAAGGCCTGGCTGCGCGTGGCCGGGTTCAGCTTGCAACCGAGTGAATTCGCCAAGGCCGCGACGATACTAATGCTCGCGCGTCACCTCGCTCATGTGCGTCAGACCTCACTGTCGATAAAGGACATCATCATCATGGGCGCGATAGTGCTCGCGCCAGTCATACTGGTTTATGCGGAGCACGACACCGGAACGACGCTCACCTTCGGAGCGATATTGGCGACGTTCTACTTCCTGGGGGGCATGCGCAAAATACTGCTAGCGGTCGGCGCGGTAGCCGTAGTCGTCGGGCTGGTTGCCGTTTATCCGCACTTGAAGGTCTACCAGAGGGAACGAATCAATGTCATCATCCATCCTGAGGAAGCCGACCCGAAGGGGTATGGCTATCAGACGATTCAATCGGTGATCGCTGTCGGATCAGGCGGTGTGCTGGGTAAGGGAATCGGACATGGCACGCAGGGCAGACTGGGATTTCTGCCGTTCGCATGGACTGACTTTATCGGCGCGGTGATAGCGGAGGAAACCGGCCTTGCCGGAGTGTTGCTAATGATGGTGTTGTACCTGTTACTCATCTGGCGGTTAATCGCGGTGGCTAAAGCGTCGCGCGAACGCGCGGGTTCGCTATTGGTGATGGGCTTCGTGGGATTGATAGCTTTTCACATTCTGTGCAATCTTGGCATGGTCGTGGCGATGATGCCGATCATGGGAATTCCGCTCCCGCTTATGAGCTACGGAGGAACGGCTGTGATGGCGATGTTCATAGGTGTAGGTCTGGCGTTGAGCGTGAGGATGAGAAGGTTTGTGAATTAGTCGGTCGTCAGTAGTCCGTAGCTCGGGCGACGAGCTACGGACCACGACGGCAGATAAGCGATATGGATAACTACGCTAGATACAAAGTGGAGTTGGATGCGATTCTCCCGCTTGTCGAGAAGCCCGCGCGATATGTTGGCGGTGAATGGAACGCCGTCCTCAAATCGGCGGCCGAGGTTGAGACCCGCATCGCGCTGTGCTTCCCGGACACCTACGAGATTGGGATGAGCCATCTTGGCCTCAAGATACTCTACAGCCTTCTCAACAAGCACGAAGGATGGGCGGCCGAGCGAGTTTACGCGCCGTGGCCCGATATGGAAGCCAGGCTTCGCGAGCGAGGCATTCCGTTGCTTTCGCTTGAGAGCTATACGCCGCTTCGCGATTTCGACGTCGTCGGCTTCTCGCTCCAGTACGAGATGACCTACACGAACGTGCTGACGATGCTCGACGTCGGCGGGATCCCGCTGCACACCCGTGAGCGCACGCTCCGCGACCCGTTGGTGATTGCAGGAGGCCCGACCGTCTATTCGTGCGAGCCCGTAGCTGACTTCATCGATGTTTTCGTGATCGGCGACGGCGAAGAGGCTTTCCCTGAGTTGGTCTCGCACTACATCGAGCTGCGAGACTCCGACATGGACCTGACGCGCGAGCAGGTGCTGAAAGAGGTCGCTCGCATCGAAGGAATGTACGTGCCGTCGCTCTACCCGACTTCAGTCAGTCCGCATCACGGCCTGCTGATTGTCGACAGGCCCGACGATGCGGATTTGCCGTTTCCGATTCGCCGCCGCGTAGTCAAAGATATCAATCAGTATCCGTTCCCTTCGGACTCGCCGGTGCCCGCGATCGAAGCCGTACACGACCGCGTGGCGATCGAGATCGCTCGAGGCTGCGTCGACGGTTGCCGGTTCTGCCAGGCGGGCACGATCTATCGCCCGGTTCGCGAGCGCGACCCCAAGCAGATCGTGGATACGATCATCGACGGCATCGAAAAAGGCGGCTACGACGAAACCAGCCTGACTTCGCTTTCGACTGCCGACTACACGTGCCTCGAGCCGCTGGTCAAGATGCTCGGGACCGAGCTCGAGCGCCGCAATGTCAGCTTCTCGGTTTCATCACTGCGCGCATCGGGTGTCACCGAGTCGCTCGCGCGCGAGATCGCTCGAGTGCGCAAGACAGGATTCACGATCGCGCCCGAGGCGGGCACTCAGCGAATGCGCGACGTCATCAACAAGAACATTACCGAGCAGGACGTGATGAACTCCTGCTCCGTTGCGTTTGAGGAAGGCTGGTCGGCGATGAAGATGTATTTCATGATCGGGCTACCGACCGAAACCGACGACGACGTGACCGGCATCGCCGAGCTTGGCAAAAAGGTGCGCGAGCTTGGCAAGAACAAATTCCACAAGAACGTTAAGGCGACCTGTTCGGCTTCCTACTTTGTGCCCAAGCCGCACACGCCGTTCCAGTGGTGCAAGCAGGAGGACATCGATTCTATCAAGCGCAAGCAGCGAATGTTGAAAGATCTGGGCCGCCGCTACCGCATCGACGTGAAGGTGCATCACGCGGAGACATCGGTGCTAGAAGGAATCGTCTCGCGCGGAGATCGGGCGCTCTGCAAGGTGATCGAACGAGCGTGGCGAATGGGTTGCCGGTTCGACGGCTGGACCGATCATTTCGACTTCCAGAAGTGGATGGAGGCGTTCGGACTCGAGGGTATAGACATCCAGCCTTACCTGCAGGAGTTCCCGGTTCGCGAGTTTGACAAGCCCGGCGCGCCGCTCGTTCAGCTTCCCTGGGATCACATCGACACCCTTGTGAAGCGCGAGTTCAATGCGAAAGAGTACACGAAGGGCATCAAGGCGAAAATTTCCCCGCCGTGCGAACTGCCGGTGAAGATCATCGACGGACGGCCTACGGCAATCGCCCCATCGCACGCGGAGTTCGAGCGCGTAGCGTCACAGCCGTTACTGTGTTACGCGTGCGGACTCGAGTGCGATCTGACTCGGTCTCGTGACCACCTTGCGAAGGCATATGCGCTGCACGAAGAGGTTCGAACCTACGAAGAGCGCATAGCAACAGTGAGGGCCGAGATTGAGCAGCCTCTTATTCAGTTGCAGCGCACGCGGGGTGAAGGCGCAGAGGAGCAGAGGAGCGGAGGGACGGAGGAGATCACCTCGGCGCCTCTGCACCTCGACGCCTCTGCACAGCTTCCCCCACTCTTTCGATATCGCGCGACCTTCGAAAAAGGCGAGGAAGTAAAGTATCTCTCCCACCTGGACCTGACTCGAGCGTTGCCTCGCGCGTTCAGACGTGCGAAGATCAGGCTTGGCTACAGCCAGGGGTACCACCCGATGCCGTTGATTCAGTATGGGCCGGCGCTCGGCGTTGGTACGGTGGGCCATAACGAGTTGATCGACTTCGATTCTGCCGAAGGGCTTGAAGAACGCGAGTTCCTTGATCGGATTAATGCGGTCTTACCGCCGGGTTTGCGATTCAAGTCGCTGCGGAGTTTGCCGGCCGGCGCGCAGTCGTTGATTAAAGAGGTCAACCGCGCGGAGTATTCGGTGATGCTCGATGCGCCGGAGATAGAAGCGGCGATTCAGAGAGTCCGAGCCGAACGCGCCGATCTGGCGGCGATGGACGCCTGCGGGATTCATGACAGGTTGTTTGAGGCTTTCACTGCGCGTGAGTCGTGCGTAATCGAGCGCGTGCGCAAGGACAAGCGTCAGCAAGTTGATGTGCGCCGCTACACGAAAGGTTTGAGCCTGGTTGCGGATCGGCGCAGTCTTAGCATTGTGACTGAAGTGTCGCCTAACGGTGGCGTAAAGCCCATCGAGGTCATGGCCGCTGTTTACGGCTTGACCGCGACTGAGACGACTGCGCTCAGTTCCCGTGTGCGGCGACTGCGGTTGTATTCGGAAAATCAAACAAGCGACCCTGCGAGCTGGATTCATGGGGTCGGCGCCGCTCGGATGAGCGAGCAAGGAGAAAAGTTGCGAGTGACCAGCAGTCACTCATAGATCTTAATAGGTTTGTGCCGTTAAGCAGCACGGGTGAGTTTTGACATTCGCCTACTCGCGTGCGGCTCGACAATCGTCGATCTGGATGAGTGAGGCGGCTGGCCGTTTGAGAGCGGATCAGCAAGAATTCTGGCGCAGAGTAATAGAATTGTGACGCGAGCGCTAACGCTTGTCAGCGACATTCGCTAAACGACTTTGAGCCCGAAGCCGCAAGGCTTCTCAGCAGGCTCAAAGACTTTAAACTCAGTTCATCTGCTCGAAGCTATTCTGCGATCTGAGGACCGGGCGTCCGGTCACCATCCCACGGCGGCGTTCTAACTCACCACCCTTGCGGCACATCCAACATCAGGAGAATTCATGACAAAAGAGCTGATCATTAGTGCAAACGTGCACGAGAAGAAAGTTGCAATGCTGGAAGATGGGGTGGTTACGGAGTTCTACGTAGAACGCAGAGACGAGAATCAGGGTGTTGTCGGCAACCTCTACAAAGGTCGCGTGATGAAGGTGCTACCGGGAATGCAGTCGGCCTTCGTGGATATCGGGCTTGAACGCGACGCCTTCCTTTATGTGTCGGATTTTACCGAGTTCATGGAGGAGGAGGAAGAGATAGACTTTCGCGAAGTAAGCGAGGAGGCGCGTGTGCCCCCTCGCATCGACGACCGTTCGCGACGAGGCGACCGGCCCAGACCCGAACCTGTGTCGGCGGCGGGCAGACCCGCGCCTGTCCGCGAACCTGCGCCCCAGGAGGAAGGGCCCGTGGAGAGGCCGGTGCGCATCGAAGACGCCGTAGAGCAATTGGCCGAGATTGCCGATGAAAGCATGATCCCGCCGCCGCCGACCGAAGATGAGCTTTCCGAGCTTCAACCAGACGCGTTGAGTGCGGTTTCTGTCGAGGCGTTTCCCATCGAACGTGTTACCGACGATGAGCTTGCTCAGGGCGAGGCTACCTCTGAGACAACGGAACAGCCCGCCGAGCTTGAGACAGCGGAGCCAAAGCGTGGCCGCGGCAGGAAACCGGTTGAGCCTAGAAAGAAACTAACCAGGCCGGAAGAAAAGCAGGGAAAGGGCTCGGCCCGAAAAGCGGCGCCGAAGACCCCCGCAAAGCGATCTCGCCGCCGGGGCGAGGACGAAGAACCAACCGACAGCGAGAGCGCGCTTCAGTTTCAACGCGTCACCGATGAAGATGTCCGGCAGGATGCCGGCGAGTTCCTCAAGGACGCGATGGTCCAGGAGAAGATCATCGAGCAGGTCCACACTGCGGAATTTCATACTGGAAATTTTCAACCCGAGCCCGAGCCTGAGTGGCGAGTGGGCAGTTTTCGCTCCGCGGCAGAAAGCGCCTCGGGATTCCAGCGCGTGGTGGACGAGAATGCCGAGGCCGCCGCGCGAGAAGAGGCTTCGCGTTCCAACGTCCAGACGGAGCAGCAAGACACAGTCTCCGGGCAACTCGAAGAGACCAAGGCCTCACCCTTCCGACACATATCCGATGTGGTGCGCGGG
>DATLWF010000453.1:0-9674 GCA_035576605.1 Blastocatellia bacterium
AGATTCAGCAACAACTCGACCCTGACACACTGCTGCTGGAGTACTCGCTCGGCTCCGAGCGAAGCTATCTTTGGGCCGTCACTCGCGACTCGATCACCAGCTTCGAGCTTCCCAAAGAGAAGCAGATCAACGAGGCCGCGACCAATCTCTACAACCTGATGACCGCCCGCAGCCGCTTTGAAAAAGGAGAAACCGCTCAGCAGAAGCAGCAACGCGTCCGTCAGGCTGAAGCACAACGGCCGCAAGCGGCCCGTGTGCTTAGCTCGGTGGTGCTCGATCCTGTCGCTGCGCAGCTCGGAAACAGGCGGCTGGTCGTCGTCGCTGACGGCGCTTTACAGTACATTCCCTTTGCTATGCTGCCGGAACCGTCGAGCGAGCGAGCCGGCAACCCGCAATCACCTGTGCCGTTGATCGTCGCTCACGAGATCATCAGCCTGCCATCGGCCTCTACGGTCGTGGTGCAGCGCAAAGAGTTCGCCGACCGCAAGCCTGCACCGAGGATGATCGCTGTGATAGCCGATCCCGTGTTTTCTCCGACGGACGAGCGACTGAAGGTAAATACTGCTCAAACGAGCGAGTTGATGGCTCAAGCGCAAGCAGCAGGCGTCGACAGCGCTCGAATAATTGAGCACCTGACCGAAAGTTCCGTGACCGGGGGTTCCGGTAATTTGCGCATTCCGCGCCTGCCATTCACCAGGCGGGAAGCCGATCAAATCATCTCGGTTGCGCCAGGTAAATTGAATCTCGAAGCGTTAGACCTCAAGGCAAACCGCGCGACCGTGATAAGCGGGGAATTGAAAGAGTACCGCTACTTACATTTTGCCACGCACGGATACCTGGACAGCGAGCGGCCAGGACTTTCGGCGCTGGTTCTGTCGATGGTGGACGAGCAGGGCAAGGCGCAGGACGGCTTTCTGCGAGCCAACGACATCTACAACCTCAAGCTGCCCGCCGAGCTAGTGGTGCTGAGCGCTTGCCAGACAGGCCTTGGCCGAGAGATCAAAGGCGAAGGGCTGGTTGGGCTGACCCGAGGTTTTATGTATGCGGGCGCCGCAAGAGTGGTCGTCAGCCTGTGGAACGTCAACGACAAAGCGACTGCCGACCTGATGACCGGGTTCTATCAAAAAATGCTCAAGCAAGGGCAACGCCCGGCAGCCGCTTTACGGGCCGCGCAGGTCGAGATGTGGAAACAGAAGCAATGGCAGTCTCCTTATTACTGGGCGGCGTTCACACTGCAGGGCGAGTGGAGATGAGCTGCCCGCCGACGCAGGGTGAAATGTGGAAGAAGGACGAACGGCAATCAAACCACCCAGCGTTCGGTTCCGTAGCCATTCCGTGAGGGGATTCAGAGTCGGATTTCGCTTTAAGGGATGGCGGCGACGTTTGCGAGCGATCAAAACAGGACAAAGTTCGATCGCGTACTCGCGCCTCAATCAGGAGGAAACGCTGTGAGGAATTGCTTTTGCTTTTTTGTCTATTTTGCTCTTCTCTGTTCAGTTGTGCCCGCGCAGCAGAGCGAAACCACGCGAAAACTCTGGGACACCGCGTTCATCGACCAGCCAAAGCGTCCAGGGGGAGCCTCATCCGCAAAGCGACGTTACCGAATCGCAACACCCAACATTCCTCCGGATCGAGTGGACGGGGACACCGTCGTCGGAGTAACGCTGTGGCGCTTGCGACCCTCAAAGATTTCTGACACCGGCGAGAGAATACTGGTGCAGGAGGGATCCGAGTCAGTCGATTGGATTCCCGAACGCGTCGAAGCCGACACCAAGCTCACCGCCGGCACGCGAGTGCGGCTGAGCGTCGAAGCTGCGCGAGCAGGCTATTTGTACGTCATAGACCGCGAGCAATTCGCAGACGGCTCGCTTGGCGAACCCTATCTGATCTTCCCGACCAAGCGCACCAACGGCGGCAACAACGAGGTGAAAGCCGGCCGCATCGTCGAGATCCCGACACAGGACGACCGACCGCCTTTCTTCACGCTCAAGCCGAGCCGTCCCGACCAGGTGAGCGAGGTGATCAGCGTGGTGGTGAGTCCGACGCCTCTCGAAAGTCTGGAGATCGGAGCCACCGCGCAAAAGCTCTCGGTCCAGCAAGTGGCGACGTGGGAGAAATCCTGGGGCGGAACGGTTGGAAGACTCGAGATGCAGAACGGCGCCGGTAAGACCTGGACCCGACAGGAGAAAGAAGCCGGTGCAAGTGCGACTCGATCGTTGACCCAGGACGAGCCGGCGCCTCAGACTCTGTTCTACAAACCGGAAGCGAAGTCCGGACAGCCAGTGATGGTGAACGTCTCTCTTCGATACGGGAGAGCCACGCCAACCGCTCGAACCCGCCGGCGATCATGATCAGCTTTCTACATTGACGACCCGTCTGATCACTGATACTTTTGCGACCCGTTCGCGAGCGTTAATCAAGCGTGACCATCCACGAGTTGAGTGCTCCCGAGAGCGGGCGCTGAAAAGGCTATTGGGAGGGCGACAAACAACTGACGAACACCTGGACGATTCACCTCGTCCATCTGTTGAGGGGGCTGAGATGGCTCAAGCATCACTTTCTAAGAGATCTGCTGCGGAGTTCATCGGGACGTTTTGGCTGGTGTTTGGCGGCTGCGGCAGCGCGGTGCTCGCAGCCGCTTTTCCGAGCCTGGGCATCGGGTTCGCCGGTGTGGCGCTGGCGTTCGGCTTGACCGTATTGACGATGGCCTACGCGATCGGGCACATCTCGGGATGCCATCTGAACCCGGCGGTCTCGGTCGGTCTGCTCGCGGGCCGACGTTTTCCCGCCTCGGAGTTGCTGCCATACATCGTTGCTCAAGTCCTGGGCGCCATCGCAGGAGCGGGGGTGTTGTACGTGATCGCCAGCGGCAAGGCAGGATTCAGTCTTGCGGGCGGGTTTGCCTCGAATGGATATGCCGAGCACTCGCCGGGCGGCTACACGCTGGTCGCTTGTTTTGTGGCCGAAGCCGTGCTCACTTTCTTTTTTCTGATGATCATTCTCGGGTCGACCGATTCCCGCGCGCCCGCCGGATTCGCGCCCATCGCGATCGGACTTGGGCTGACATTGATTCATCTGATCAGCATCCCGGTGACGAACACTTCGGTAAATCCGGCGCGCAGCACCGGTCCTGCTGTTTTCGCCGGCGGATCGGCGCTGTCACAGCTCTGGTTGTTTTGGGTAGCTCCGATTCTTGGCGCCGCAATCGCCGGTGTTGTCTATCCACTCGTCGCCGGGAGACCGAACGGGAACGACTGACCGGCGTTACTCATAGCGCGATGATCATCGAACCCGAAATGGTCCTCATCCCTCCTGGAGAGTTCCTGATGGGGTGTGACACCGGCGCGGAGAACGAACGCCCCGTTCATCCGGTGTTCGTTGACCAGTTCGCTATCGGACGCTTCGCTGTTACGAATCGACTCTATCAATCCTTCGTCGAAGCAACCGGACATCAAGCTCCACCTGGCTGGAACGATCCGCGTTTCAACCATCCCGATCAGCCGCTCATCAGCGTCAGTTGGTTCGACGCTACAGCATACTGTGACTGGCTCTCAGAGAAAACCGGCAGGCTCTATCGCCTTCCGACAGAAGCTGAGTGGGAAAGAGCCGCGCGGGGAGGACTCGAAGGCAAGCTGTACACGTGGGGCGATGAAGCTCCGCAGCTTCAAGCGGACTACTTTGAGCTCTGGTTGAACGGACCCGAGCGAGTTGGTCTGCGGCAACCGAATGGATTTGGGCTTTACGACATTGCGGAGAACGTTCACGAGTGGTGCTCGGACTGGTACGACGAGCGTTACTATCCGGACTCGCCCGCGCGCAATCCTCAAGGTCCACCGACTGGAACGCGGCGAGCCTCGCGAGGCGGGTCCTGGCGGCACCAGATCAAGATCACTCGCGTGGCCGCGCGAAGCAGCATCCCGCCGGAATTCAAATACAGTGACTACGGGTTTCGTTGTGCGATGAGCCTGTAACCTTGCACGATTCAGTTCGCCTGGCTTCTTAGCTTTCTTGTCATAAATGTTGACAAGCGCCGTGTTGTTTCTTAGTATGTTCGCCGGACGCTTGGATTGCACAACGAGTCTCGGAGGCTTGATCGCATTGGGCAGTTCTTCCGTGCGACTCAGCTCTCGCACAGAGAGTTGATAATTCATCGGGTACAGACTTCAACAAACTCACCTCACGCAAGCTACGAGTGTGTCTGTGCCTGTGCCTGCCCCATTCATCTATGAGTCACCTTTGCGACGTGGAACGATAGACGCACAATTCAAAGAGGAACTATGCTAAATCAGAAAGTGAGCACGACTTCTTTCGACGCGGGTCCGATATTGCAGGCATTAAAGGCTTTAAAGAAGGGAGACTTCTCCGCGCGCCTGCCTGAAGGCTCGTCAGGTGTCGCCCGTGAAATCGCTAAGGCCTTTAACGAGGTCGCGGAGCTTAACAAGAGCCTGGCTGACGAGCTGGAGCGCGTCGGCGACGCGTCGAAGGCGGATCGAAAGATCGCGCGAACAAAGAAGCTGCCACCGGCGACAGGCGCCTGGGCGAAATCCTTCAAGTCAGTGAACACCATTGTCGATATCATGGCGCGACCGCGTCCTAAGGAATCTCACAATGGGGGAGCCGTTGCGTCACCTATCGAAAAAGACCTTCTGAAGACCGTAGTCGCTTTGAAGGGGGGAGACTTTTCGGTGCGTTTACCGGAAGATTGGGTCGGCGTTCCGGGGAAAATCGCCGACACTCTTAACGAGGCGATTGCGCGAAATGACAGGCTCACCAGGGAGCTCGAGCGCGTGAGCCGGGTTGTCGGGAAAGAAGGCAAGATTGTTCAGCGTGCCGCTTTGCCGATGGCTGAAGGCTCCTGGAGCAGCCTGATTGAGTCGGTTAACACTCTCATAGACGACATGGCCCGGCCAACTACCGAAATGGCTCGAGTAATCGGTGCGGTGGCAAACGGCGATCTTTCACAGACGATGGCGTTGGAAGTCGACGGCCGGCCTCTGAAAGGTGAGTTCTTGCGATCGGTGAAACTGGTCAACGCGATGGTGGGCCAGCTCGGCTCCTTCGCGTCCGAGGTGACGCGTGTGGCAAGGGAGGTTGGAACGGAGGGTAAGCTCGGCGGAGAGGCGAAGGTAAAAGGCGTCGCCGGCACGTGGAAGGACCTCACCGACAGCGTCAACTCAATGGCCGGGAATCTTACCGCTCAGGTCCGCAACATCGCCGAAGTGACTACGGCGGTTGCCAAAGGCGACCTCTCCAAGAAGATCACTGTTGACGTCCGAGGAGAAATCCTCGAACTCAAGAACACAATCAATACGATGGTGGATCAGCTCAATGCATTCGCGTCGGAAGTTACACGCGTTGCGAGGGAGGTCGGCACCGAAGGCAAACTCGGCGGACAGGCGCAGGTGCCCGACGTCGCCGGCACATGGAAGGACCTTACCGACAATGTGAACTCTATGGCCGGAAACCTGACCGGGCAGGTCCGCAACATCGCCGAGGTGACGACCGCCGTGGCAAACGGCGATCTCTCGAAGAAGATCACTGTAGACGTGAAGGGCGAAATTCTCGAACTCAAGAACACGATCAACCGCATGGTTGACCAGCTCAACTCGTTCGCTTCGGAAGTAACACGCGTCGCAAGGGAAGTGGGAACCGAAGGAAAGCTCGGAGGTCAAGCGCAGGTTCGCGGCGTCGCGGGCACGTGGAAGGACCTCACCGACAACGTCAACTCGATGGCCGGCAATCTGACTGGTCAGGTGCGGAACATCGCCGAGGTCACCACCGCGGTGGCGAACGGAGACCTCTCGAAGAAGATCACGGTGGACGTGAAAGGCGAGATCCTCGAGCTCAAGAACACCATCAATCGAATGGTGGATCAGCTGAATTCGTTCGCGTCCGAGGTGACCCGGGTGGCCAGAGAGGTCGGAACGGAAGGCAAGCTCGGCGGTCAAGCCGAAGTGCCGGGCGTCGCCGGTACCTGGAAGGATCTAACCGACAACGTGAACTTCATGGCCGGTAATTTGACGGCTCAGGTTCGGAACATTGCGGAGGTCAGCACTGCGGTGGCCAAGGGCGACCTCTCCAAGAAGATCACCGTAGATGTGAGAGGCGAGATCCTGGAGCTCAAGAACACGATCAACGTGATGGTGGACCAGCTCAACTCGTTCGCATCCGAGGTTACGCGGGTCGCGCGCGAGGTGGGCACCGAGGGTAAGCTCGGCGGACAGGCCGATGTTCGTGGGGTCGGAGGTACGTGGAAGGATCTCACCGACAGCGTCAATTCGATGGCTGGAAACCTTACCGGTCAGGTCCGTAATATCGCCGAGGTGACTACGGCCGTCGCCAAGGGCGATCTTTCCAAAAAGATCACCGTCGATGTGAAGGGCGAGATTCTCGAACTGAAGAACACGATCAACGTCATGGTGGACCAGCTCAACGCGTTCGCATCTGAAGTGACTCGCGTGGCCAGGGAAGTGGGAACCGAAGGTAATCTGGGCGGACAAGCGGTAGTGCCTGACGTGGCCGGCACCTGGAAGGATCTCACTGACAATGTGAACTCGATGGCCGGCAACCTGACCGGCCAGGTGCGAAACATTGCCGACGTGACCACCGCCGTGGCCAACGGCGACCTCTCAAAGAAGATCACCGTCGACGTAAAGGGTGAGATTCTGGAACTCAAGAACACCATCAACCGAATGGTGGATCAGCTCAACTCGTTTGCTTCGGAAGTGACACGCGTGGCGAGAGAGGTGGGCACGGACGGCAAGCTTGGCGGTCAGGCGGATGTGCGCGGCGTCGGTGGAACGTGGAAAGACTTGACCGACAGCGTCAACTCGATGGCCGGCAATTTGACCGGTCAGGTGCGCAACATCGCCGAAGTCACAACCGCCGTGGCCAACGGCGATCTTTCGAAGAAGATCACCGTCGACGTGAAGGGCGAGATTCTGGAACTCAAGAACACCATCAACCGGATGGTGGACCAGCTCAATTCATTCGCGTCCGAAGTCACCCGCGTGGCAAGAGAAGTAGGAACGGAAGGCAAGCTCGGCGGTCAGGCGCAAGTGCCCGGGGTCGCGGGCACCTGGAAGGACCTGACCGACAACGTGAACTTCATGACCGGCAACCTTACTGCTCAAGTACGCAACATCGCCGAAGTCACAACCGCGGTCGCTAACGGCGACCTCTCAAAGAAGATCACCGTCGATGTAAAGGGAGAGATTCTCGAGCTGAAGAACACCATCAACCGGATGGTGGATCAGCTCAACGCATTCGCTTCGGAAGTCACTCGCGTCGCGAGAGAAGTAGGAACGGAAGGCAAGCTCGGCGGCCAGGCGCAAGTCGCGGACGTCGCCGGCACCTGGAAGGACTTGACTGACAACGTGAACTTTATGGCAGGCAACCTCACTGTGCAGCTTCGCGATATGTCCAAGGTTGCAACTGCTATCGCCAACGGCGACCTGACGCAGAAGATCACAGTGGATGTCCGAGGCGAGATTCTTCAGATCAAAGAAGTGATCAATGTGATGGTGGATCAGCTCAACGCCTTCGCTTCGGAAGTGACGCGTGTGGCGCGCGAGGTGGGCACTGAAGGCAACCTGGGAGGCCAGGCCGAGGTTAGAGGCGTCGCAGGGACCTGGAAGGACCTGACCGACAACGTGAACTTCATGGCCAGCAACCTTACCGCTCAAGTTCGTAACATCGCGGACGTGACCACAGCTGTGGCCAACGGCGACCTCTCGAAGAAAATCACCGTCGACGTAAAAGGAGAGATCCTCGAACTCAAGAACACTATCAACGTCATGGTCGACCAGCTCAATTCATTTGCGTCTGAAGTGACGCGTGTCGCTCGCGAGGTCGGCACCGAAGGCAAGCTGGGAGGACAGGCGGATGTAAAGGGTGTGGCCGGCACCTGGAAAGACTTAACCGACAACGTGAACTTTATGGCCGGGAACCTGACCGGTCAGGTGCGCGGCATCGCTCAGGTTGTGACAGCAGTGGCCAACGGCGAATTGAACCGGAAGCTGACGATCGAGTCAAAAGGCGAGATTGCCGAGCTGGCCGACACCATAAATGCGATGACCGATACGCTGGCGACCTTTGCCGACCAGGTGACCACGGTAGCACGCGAAGTAGGCGTCGAAGGCAAGCTGGGCGGACAGGCGAACGTTCCGGGCGCTTACGGCACCTGGAGGGATTTGACCGACAATGTGAATCAGTTGGCGGCGAATCTGACGACTCAAGTGCGCGCTATTGCCGAGGTCTCCACGGCGGTTACACAGGGGGATCTTACGCGGTCAATTACAGTCGAGGCGCAAGGGGAGGTCGCGGCGCTCAAAGACAACATCAACGAGATGATCCGCAATCTCAAGGACACTACCCAGAAGAACACCGAGCAAGACTGGCTCAAGACGAACCTGGCCCGCTTCACCGGAATGCTGCAGGGCCAGCGCGATATGACAACCGTAGCCAACTTGATTCTTTCGGACCTTGCGCCGCTGGTCGATGCGCAACAGGGCGTCTTCTACGTCAATCAGCCGCAGGAGGACGAGCAGCCGCTGATGAAACTGCTTGGGGGTTACGCCTATTCGAACCGTAAGAATCTCTCGAATGAATTCAGACAAGGCGAAGGACTGGTGGGACAATGCGTCCTGGAAAAGAAGCGGATTCTGCTGACCAACGTTCCGAACAATTACATCTACATCAACTCCGGTCTTGGAGAAGCTCCGCCTCTCAACATCATCGTGTTGCCTGTGTTATTCGAGGAGGAAGTCAAAGCAGTGATCGAGCTTGCTTCCTTCAACCGCTTCAGCGAGATTCATATGACCTTCCTGAACACGTTGACCGAGAGTATCGGCATCGTGCTCAATACGATCGAGGCAAACACGCGCACGGAGCGTCTGTTGATCCAGTCTCAGTCGCTGGCTTCCGAGCTGCAGAGTCAGCAGGACGAGCTCAAGAAGACAAACGAGCGACTCGAGCAACAGGCTCTGACTCTTCGCGAGTCCGAGGAGCGGCTGCGCAATCAGCAGGAAGAGCTTCGAAACACCAACGACGAGTTGAGTGAAAAAGCAACGCTGCTTGCGCAGCAGAAGGCGGAGGTCGAAGCGAAGAATCAGGAGGTTGAAGAGGCGCGCTGGGCGATGGAAGAGAAGGCCGAACAACTTGCGGTTACGTCGAAGTACAAATCCGAGTTCCTCGCTAACATGTCGCACGAACTACGAACTCCGCTCAACAGCATGTTGATACTCTCGCGACAGCTCGCCGAGAATGCCGAGGGCGCGCTTAGCCCGAGGCAGGTTCAATTCGCTGAGACGATTCACTCGTCCGGCAACGACCTGCTTTCGCTGATCAATGACATTCTGGATCTCACAAAGATCGAGTCAGGGATGATGGCGATAGAGACCAACGAAGTGCCGTTTTACGATGTGACCGAGCAGATGAATCGCAGCTTCCGTCAGCTGGCTCAAGACAAGGGACTGGAGTTCACGATCGATATCGAGCCGGGTCTGCCGCCCTCGATCTTTACCGACCAAAAGCGTCTGCAACAGATCCTCAAGAACTTGCTGTCGAATGCATTTAAGTTCACCGAGGGCGGGCGGGTCTCGCTTCAAATAAAGGCTATTGAAAGACGCGGGCACTTTGGTATGGAAAGCCTCAATCAGTCAGAGTTGGTGATA
>DATLWF010000454.1:0-5359 GCA_035576605.1 Blastocatellia bacterium
AGGGAGTGCTGAACGCCAGCGGTAAGCTGGACATCGAATTTGAGGTTCCCGCTGCGAACGAGAAGGATTCTTCGGACTACACTTACCGGCTGGAAGCGCAGGTCACCGACGAGTCACGCCGAACGATCGAGGCGAAAGCCAGCTTTGTCGGCACGCGGGGCAGCGTCGTCGCCAATACCCGCACTGATCGCTACGTCTACTACGAAGGAGACACGGCGAAGATCAAAGTAAATACAAGCGACTACGAGGGGAAACCGCTCGCAGCCGGTGTCACGCTCAAGTTTGTCGAGCGCCACTGGGACGCCACTCCAAAACAAGACGAGTCGGGTAAGACCCGTTACGAGTACACTCTGCGTGAGCGCGAACTGGCGTCCGCCGATGTCACCACCAATCAGCAGGGCGAGGCCAGCTATGACTACGCGGTAACCGGACCAGGCAGCGTAAACATCAAGACGATAGTCAGAGACGGCAAGAGGCAATACCCGTCGAACGAAGACTATCTCTGGGTTGCCGATCGCAAAGGCGAGTGGTCAGACTGGTCCTCCGGCGACGACCAGGCAATAAAGCTGGTCGCCGACAAGAAGTCTTATCAACCTGGAGAGACCGCGCACGTGTTGGCGATGTTACCGACCGACAAAGCTCACCTGCTGGTGACGACCGAGCTGACCGGAGTGATGACCGCTCGCATCGTCGATGCGCCGTCGCGAGCGGTTATGATCGACGTGCCGATCGAACCGCGATATGCGCCGAACGTTTACTTGAACGTCGCATACGTTAAAGACGGCGAGATGTACACGCACGACCGCTTGTTGAGCGTGCCGGCGAAAAGCAAGTTCCTCGACATCGAAGTGCTCGCCGATAAGAAGGAGTACAAACCGCGCGAGACCGCTCACTATACCCTGCTCGCGCGCAACTCAGACGGTTCGGCGGCTGCCGGAGCGGAGCTGAGCCTCGGCGTCGTCGACGAAGCCATCTACAGCGTTAAGCCCGATCAGACGCGCGACATTCGCAAGGCGTTTTACGGGCGGCGTTACAATCAGGTGCAAACGACCTTCACGATCTCCTACTACTTCAAGGGCCACTCGGGCGAGAAGCCGCTGAACATTGCCGCCAACAAGCGCACTTATCAACTGGCCGACTTCAAGAACGAAGGCCAGTATGCCGAGCCGACCATTCGAAAGGATTTCAAGGACACAACGTTCTGGCAGCCTGACATCGTGACCGGCGCGGACGGCAAAGCAACCGTTGAAGTAAAGCTTCCCGACAACCTGACGACGTGGCGAGCTACGGTGCGAGGCGTGACGACGGATACTCGCGTGGGCTCGGCAATTCTGAAGTTCGTCGCGCGCAAGAATCTGATCCTTCGACTCGAGACCCCGCGCTTCCTGACCGAAGGTGACACGGTTACGCTGTCGGCGATCGTTCACAACTATCTCGACGCGGCAAAGGCGGTCCAGATCTCAATCGAGGTGACCGGCGCGCGACTGTTGGACACCGCATCGCAGACGGTCACCATCCCGAAACAAGGCGAGCACCGGATCGATTGGCGCGTTGCCGCAAACCAGGTTGGCAATATGACGCTTGTTGCGAAAGCCCTGACCGATCAGGAATCAGATGGGGTCGAGATACCTCTCGAAGTAGTGCCACACGGATTGAAGCAAAACGTTGGCGGCGCGGTGACGCTCTCGGGCGACAATGACGAGAAGACGATTGCGCTCAACCTCCCCGCGGATGCGCACGCGCAAGCAAGAGCGCTTCGCATCGAAGCTTCGCCGTCGGTGGCGGGAACATTGTTTGGTGCGCTCGACTATCTGACCGCTTATCCATACGGTTGCACCGAGCAGACGATGTCGAGCTTCTTGCCGAACGTGATCGTCGCCCAGGCGCTCAAGGACATTAAGACCACCACGATTCGTGGGACGAACGACCTTGGAACAAAGGTGCAGCGCGGGATGGACCGGCTCTACGGATTCCAGCACGGCGACGGCGGATGGGGCTGGTGGAAGGATGATAAGACCGATCCGTTTATGACCGCGTATGTTATCGACGGGCTGACGCTGGCTTCTCGCGCGGGCTACGCCGTGGACAAGACTCGTGTCACCAACGGCCGTAACAAGCTCATGCAAATGATCGGGACCGGCAAGAGCGATGACGGGCAACCGATCGACCCGGACACTCGCGCTTACATGGTCTACGCGCTCACGGAGAGCGGCAACGTGGACGTTTCGGTGATGAACGATTTGTTTGCGAAACGAGGCGAGCTGCAAGCCTACGGCAGAGCTTTGCTCGCTCTCGCGTTGAAGCAGCATCGTGACGACAACCGGGCGCGGCAGGTTGCGGGTGAGATCGAGCAGTCGGCTCGCACAAGCGACTACGACGCGCACTGGGAATCGAAGCATACTTCTCACGGCTACCAGGTCGAAAATGATACTGAGGCTACGGCGCTGTCGCTAAAAGCGTTGACTCGCATCAACCCTCAGAGCGCGCTGCTGCCGAAGGCCGCAAGGTGGCTGGTTGGAAACCGGCGCAACGGGTACTACTGGGAGTCGACTCGCCAGACTGCGTTCGCGATCTTCGGGCTGATTGATTACGTGAAGGTCAGCAAGGAACTCTCGCCGGATTACTCGGTTCAGGTGTATCTGAACGGCGAGCAGATAATCTCGAAGCAGGTGACGGCTGCGGACGCCACTTCGGCGCAAGCCTTCGTCATCGAGCGCAAGGGCCCGCAGCTCGCGAGCGCAAATCAAGTGCGAGTGGTCAAGACCGGCAAAGGCGCGCTGTATCTTTCGACTGCGCTCAGCTACTTCACACGCGATGAAGAGATTCAGGCGCAGGCTTCCCCGAATCTGACGCTGACTCGCGAGTACCTGCGGCTGCGAGTGATCGAAAACGGGGAGCAGGCGCGCTGGGAAATCCAGCCGCTCACGGGCGAGCTTCGATCTGGTGATCTGATCGTTTCGCGGCTTCACGTAAAGGGATCGAGGGCACAGTACATGATGATCGAAGACCCGATCCCCGCGGGATGCGAACAGGTTGAGCGAATCAGCGGGCTCGATCTGTCTTATATTGAGGGCGCGGGTTCGCGGCGCTGGTCTGATTGGTACAGCTCGCGCGAGTTCCGGGACCAGAAGACGGCGTTGTTCGTGGACTACTTCGACGGGGACGCGACGTTCCAGGTTGCGTTGCGAGTGCAAGTGCCCGGCGAGTTTCGAGTAGCGCCGGCACGCGCGGAGCTGATGTATCAGCCTACGGTGCAAGCTAACACTGCGGGCGCAAGGGTGAGTTTTCTGGATAAGAAGTGAAAGTTCGTAGTACGTCCAGCAAGGCAAGAAAATGAGGACCTACTTCGTCGCCTTTGTATTGACTGCTGGTTGCGCTCTTGGGTGCTGTTTCAATGGTTCCGCCCACACGGAGGCCGCTTATCCAAATGTAGAGTTAGGTTGGAAAGATTTTGGGAGCAACAGCGGAGGGGCGGTTATCCGTGGACGCTTTGTTGTTCGAAAGGGAGAGACGACGGATAACGGCAAGATTCAGATTAAAGTCTTGGAACTGATTTCCCCGGATCGTTGCGCCGAAGCAGGCGCTATTAACGCCCAAGCGAGAGTTAGATTTCAGTTTGTCCGATCATCAGATCACAAAGTGCTTTGTGAGGACATTTTCCCGGAACATGGTGGCGTCAACATAGAACCCTGTGGAGCCATGGTCGCTGAGCTTGGTGTAGGGGGCATCTGGGTCAGTGCCGTAAGTCTTAAAGAGGAATGGGCATTCTTTGAAGTCCGCTAACATCTATTAGCGCGAGCGACACTCCTATGATCAAAAAACTCTTTCACTCATTCACTTCAGCCTCGCGCGAACTGTTTCGCCGCTGGGGCGCGCTGATCATTCTGCTGGCGCTCTACCTTGCAATGCTCGGCGCGATCTATGAGTTCATCGCCACGCGCGAGGCAACCGTGGGGCAGCTGTTTTTGTCGGTGCTGTTTGCGCTCGCGGCCCCGGTGTTGTTCCTGGTCATTCAGACGATGGCCGCGAGATACAATCGAGGAAGCCGGCGCGCGTGGGGGTTGCTTGGAGGATCGGTCCGTGACTTCTGGAAGTTGCTTGTGATTTCGCTGCCTCTTCTTGTAATCGCTGTGCTGGCGATTTATCTCTTCGGCAAGGTCGGAACTACCGCTCCGGCAACCGTGGTTCGCGAAGCTGCCCGCGCGGTACCTGCTCCTCCCCGGGCCGCGACTCCAAAGCCGCAGCCTGTTCACTGGCAATCAGTCGCGATCACTACGATCGAGTACCTTCTCTTCTTTTTGGTGCTTCCGCTAGCCGCGATTCATTTGTGGATCGGGGCTGCGCGAGACGGACTCAAGCAAGCATTCAAACGATCGCCGCGCATTCTTGCGCGAGCGTTCGCCCCGCAATCGGTTGTGATCTACGCGATCGGCTTCGTCTTCTTTGCTGTCGTTCCTTACTTCTTGATCGTGCCGAGGACACCGGTGAGTAGCGCGTGGTGGCTCGACGCCGGCTTGCTAGTCGCCAGATTGCTGCTGGCGGTTTTGTTCTCGCTAATCGGCTGGGTTGTGACAGTGGGCGCGCTCGGAGAACGAGGCGAAGCGAGCGGAACAGTTAGCGTCGCTCAGCCGAGCGAAGGGGCCGGTCATGTCCCGGCTGAAGCATAACCGACCCGCGCCTTCAGTGGCCGCAATCGTGCTGTGTTTGTTGGCGGCGCTCGTTTGCTCCTGCGCGCGGCCGGAACCACTCGCAGAGGTCGCAGAGGTTGCCGAGAAGAAAGAGAAACCCGCCGAAAACGCGGCGGACGTGGACCGCGCCCTGGAGGAAGCCGCCAGGGAAGCGCTCGGGGATCGCGAAGGCGCCGTGCTCGTGATGGATCCTCACATCGGCCGCCTGCGCGCAGTCGTCAATCCTCGACTAGCCTTCGAACAAGCGTTCCCGCCCGGTTCAACAATAAAGTCTTTCACCGCTCTCGCCGCGATGCGCTCCGGTCTGATAGATCGCGAGTCGCGGACGTTGTGCCGCGGCCGATTCACCGGTGACGGCATCGATGTCGTCTGCTCTCATCCCAGAAGCAAGGCGCCCTTCAATCTCGCTCAGGCGCTCGGGTATTCCTGCAACTACTTTTTCGCCACGCTCAGCGGAAGGCTCAGCTTTAACGCGTTCAAATCGACGCTCGCGGGAGCGGGGCTGGGCGCGAAGACCGGCGTCAACGCCGGCGGCGAGTCGGCGGGCAGCCTTCGCGACACTGATTTTCGAGTGCGCGACTTGCTCGGTGAAGGCGACAACCTGCTGGTCACGCCGATTCAGTTGCTCACCGCATATTGCGCGCTTATGAACGGCGGCCACGTTTTCAGAC
>DATLWF010000455.1:0-2679 GCA_035576605.1 Blastocatellia bacterium
CCCGAGATGTTGAAGGCGATGCAGGAAATGATGTTAGTGTTTGAAGATGATGTTACACAGGCGCTGATTCCTTTCGTGGATAAGACCTACCGAACGATTCCTGATCGCGATCATCGAGCGATGGCGGGCCTGTCAATGGGAGGCATGCAGACGTTCCAGATCACACTGAATCATCTCGATCTCTTTTCCTACATCGGCGGATTCAGTGGAGCGGGCGGGATGCTCGTGCTTGGGGATCGGAAACTTGATCCCAGGACGGATTACAACGGAGCATTTGCCGACCCGGCGGCGTTCGCCAAAAGAGTGCACTTGCTCTGGCTGGGCGTCGGAACGGTGGAGCCTGAGCGAATGCGCGCGGGAATTCAGAGACTGCATACCTCGCTGATGGAGGCCAGGATTCAACACGTCTTTTACGAATCGCCGGGTACAGATCATGAGTGGCAGACCTGGCGGCGCGATCTCAAAGACTTCGCTCCAAGACTCTTCCAGTCGACCTCTCAAAAAAGAACCGCGGCATTGCGCCGGAAGACTGAAACTGAAAGGAAAGGCTTGTCATGCGTCCAATGCTTGTCTGTTTCGCGCTGATCGCTGTGACTCTCACTGCGCCCTTCGCAGCCGCCCAAAAGGTTGAATTGTCGGTTGACGCGTCCAAGGCCGGAGCGAAGATCGACCGAAACATCTTCGGCCAGTTCGCCGAGCATCTTGGCCACGGCGCTTATGAGGGTATATGGGTCGGCCCGGGGTCCTCGATTCCGAATACTCGCGGCATCCGCAAGGATGTTGTCGCCGCGCTGAAGTCTATCAAGGTGCCAAACGTTCGCTGGCCGGGTGGCTGCTTCGCCGACGAATACCACTGGCGCAAAGGCGTTGGCCCCGCGAGGCTGGAGACGCTCAATCCCAACTGGGGCGGCGTCATCGAGCCGAACACATTCGGGACGTACGAGTTCATGGACTTCCTCGACCAGATCGGCGCAGAGGCATACCTCTCGGTCAATGTCGGCTCCGGCACGCCGCAAGAAGCTGCCGAATGGCTGGAGTATTTGACCACCGCACAACCGACTGCGCTTGCGAAGGAACGCGCCGCCAACGGCCATCCCGCCCCCTACAAAATCGCCTTCCTCGGCATCGGCAATGAAAGCTGGGACTGCGGCGGCAACATGACGGCCGACTACTATCTGAGCCAGCTCAAGATCTACAGCCGCTTCGTCAGGAACTTCAATCCGGCGCAGCAGGACAAGCAGCAGATGCTCAAGATTGCCGTCGGTCCGGGTGGCGGCGAGCCGCGCTTCACCGAATGGACTGAAGCCGTCATGAAGGCCTGGCAGAGTCGCCAGTGGAGTTTGGACTTCAACGGCCTCTCGATGCACAACTACACGGTGGTGCGGTGGCCGCCGGCGTTTGCGTCCGTGGGATTCGGCGAGACCGAATACAGTCAGATCCTCAAATCCACATTAGATATGGAGGGTCTGATTAATAAGCACTCGGCCATCATGGATAAGTATGACCCGCAAAAGAAGGTCGCTCTCGTCATCGATGAGTGGGGCGCCTGGTACGCGCAGCTGCCCGGCAGTAATCCGGGTTTTCTGGTCCAGCAGAACAGCCAGCGTGACGCTATTCTGGCCGCGCTTAACCTCAACATCTTCGCCCGTCACGCCGACCGCGTGAGGATGGCGAACATCGCGCAGATGATCAACGTCCTGCAAGCGATGATTCTCACCGACAAAGAAAAGATGGTGCTGACGCCGACCTACTATGTTTACAAAATGTACGTGCCGTTTCAGGATGCCACGTCCGTGCCGGTCAGTTTCAACGCGGGCGCCTACACTCACGGCGACATCACGTTGCCACGCGCGGACGCCATCGCTGCTAAAGACAAAGCCGGCAAGCTGTGGCTGGCGCTCACCAACGTTGATCCCAATGAACCGATCGATATCGAGGTCAACCTGACCGGCATCACGCCTAAATCGGCAGCCGGCGAAACGCTGACCGCGCCCAAAGTTGATAGCGTGAACAGCTTCGAGGCGAAAAACGCGGTCGTGCCGAAGCCCATCTCAGCAAAGGTTCAAGGCGGCAAGCTGTCATTGAAGCTGGAACCCAAGTCGGTGACCGTAATCTCTGTCGAGCAATAATGGAGTTTTAACTGTGAAACGCTTCTCTCTCGACGCGACTTCTTAAAAACATCGGCCGTCGGGCTTCTAGGTTATGCTACCATTGCCACGACCGCTGACATCTACACGCATTTGTTAGACGAAGCGAAGGCTGGAGCTGCTACGGAGTTGCTGGCGAGTGAGTTTATCCAATGAAAAGGCGAGTGAGTTTATTCAATGAAAAGTGGGACAGATGAGAAGGCATGTTCTTCCCCTTTTCTGCCCCACGCTTTCGTAAGTGGTTGCGGGGGCGGGATTTGAACCCGCGACCTTTGGGTTATGAGTTGTTGAAGCAGTCGCTAAAGAGTTGTTGACGTTGATCGAGACTGTGCTTGGCATAGCCGGTTTCGGCGGGTTTTGGAACCCAGTCTTGGAACCCAAGTGACGGAAACGGACGAAGCGTTCGCACCGCTTCAATGCGAGGATCGACGTTGGATAGACCCATCACGGTTCAGGGAGGAGGGAGACCGTCCGTCATCAGACGGCCTCAGATTGTGACCGGAACACCCTTCGACTGAGTTTTTCCAACACT
>DATLWF010000456.1:0-4984 GCA_035576605.1 Blastocatellia bacterium
TGGGATCCCAGGAATGCAAGGCCTGCTGCTGGATCCACATTCGACGCGGCCAGCCACTCGATGATCTCGTATGCCGCCGAAAACGCCAGCGTTACGTCGAACGGAAGGTAGTATCCCCAGAAGCCTTTCACCCGCGTCACCCGAAGAAAGACTTCGCGAATCGGATACGCCAGCAGGAACCCAAACGAAAAATGCACAAGGCGGTCGTACATATTGCGGCTCGCGCCCAGCCAGTTCTGCAAGGTGTACCCGAATGGGACTTCAGCATAGGTATAGTGCGAGCCAATCACGTGCATGACCATGAACAGCGTGATCAACGTGTACGAAGCATCCGACAATCTGAAGTATCTGCCGGTCAAGACGATTATCGGAACGAAGATGAAGACCAGGTAATTCTCAAGCAACCAATCGTGACGATCAGACGGATTGATTGCTGCCCACACCCAAACAGCGGCGAAGACGAATAGAAGGGCCTTGAGGTATCGAGTCATAGGTATTCTCACTCGAAGACTGACGCCTTCTCAGTCTGGTTGGCGGATTACAAGTGAAGAATTGTGTTTACCAATCAAGCCGGTATGCTGATCGTTTCAACCCTAGGATATTCACCAGTTCGGGCATGAGCCCGCTCTTCAACGATCATTCGCATTCCGTACTTTGGCCGCAGTGTGATCATTGCCTTCGGCTCGACGCGCTGACCCGGAGCCAGACGCATCCGCCAATGCTGCGCGATGGTGGCGATCAACAGCGCGCCTTCCATCCACGCGAACTGCTCGCCTATGCACACGCGAGGGCCGCCTCCGAATGGGAAGTAAGAGAACTTGGGCCGCGCTTCTCGTGCCTCCGCAGTCCAGCGCTCAGGGTCGAACTTGAGGGGATCAGGAAAGAATCTCGGATCGCGATGCATCACCCATGGGCTCATGAGCACGATTGACCCGGCAAGTACGACGTACCGGCCGATTTGATAGTCGGTCAGCACCCGGCGGCCCAGAGTCCACGCCGGCGGATACAGTCTCATCGCCTCGGCGAAAACCATTTCGGTGTAGCGCAACTCCCCGACGTCAGCGGCTGTTGGAAGCTTCCCGGCCAGCACCGTGTCGATTTCCTCGTGCAGCTTCGCTTCAACTTCGGGATGCTGAGAGAGCAAATACCACGTCCAGGTGAGCGCATTGGCGGTTGTTTCGTGGCCGGCGACAAACAGCGTCATCGCTTCGTCGCGCAGTTGCTCGTCGGTCATGCTGCCGCCGTCGCCTTCTTCATCCTGCGCGAGCAAGAGCATCGACAGCAGATCACCGCGATCCTCGCCCAGGGCGCGCCGCTCGGCGATGATCCGATAGATCGTCGAGTCGAGTCGCTGTTTGGCTTTGAGCCAGCGGATATTGGCGGGCAGTGGCAGTTTGTCGAGCACTCCGCTTAGTGGATTCGTTATTCGCTCGAAGAGCTGCATCACGTCGGTGAGCGCTTTGCCGATCTCAGGAGCCTCAGCTTCAACGTCGGCGTCGAACAAGGTCTTGCCGACGATAGCGAGAGTAAGCCTCATCATCTCTTGCCAGATATCGAGTGTTTCGCCGTCCCGCCAGCGCTCGCGAGTCCGCGTCGCGTGATTCGTCATTGCTTCCGCGTAAGCATTGATGCGCTGACGATGAAAGGCCGGCTGCGCGAGCCTCCGCTGGCGGCGATGAAACTCACCTTCGCTGGTGAGCAGGCTTTCACCCAGAAACTTTTTGGCCATCTCGAGCCCGCGACTCTTGACGAAGTTGCGATTGTGCGTGACCAGCACGTCTCTGATGAAATCGGGATGATTGAGCAGATAGAGGTCCTGCGGCCCCATCTTGAAGTGAACGACGTCGCCGTACTTGCGAGCCAGGCTGCTGAGGAAACTCGGCGGATCGCGGCGGAAATCGAGCAAATGGCCTACGAATGGCTTCCCGGGCGAACTCGGTGGACGCGTGATGGTCTCATTCATAAGCGAACTCTCTTTACTGCTTCGGCATGATTATGCACGGCGCCCGAGCGATGCCGCCAGAGCAAGCATTCCCGGCTAGCTTGCATAGCGCTCCTCGACGGTGGCGGCGAATACGAACGCTCCGATCATCCCGACTATTCCGGCGGCGATGAAAGGTACTTCAGGCGTGATCCTCCAGAGCAGTCCGCCGATCGCCGCCGCGGGTGAAATCGAGAGACTTCGAATCAGATAGTAGAGCCCGACCGTCCGTGCTCGCAGGTGGGGCACGGCAAAGTCGACGATCATTGCCTTGCGTGAAGGCTCGCCGATCTCACGCAAGCCGCCGATGACGAACGCGACAACCAGCGAGGCGAAGCCGGAAGAAAGGACGATAGCGACCGGGAAGAGCGCGAAGCAGACGAAGGTCGCAATAACGAACGGCTTGCGCCCGATGCGGTCGGCAAGCTTCGCGGCCGGAATGTAAACCAGAATCGAGGTCACCAGTTGTATCGCGACCAGCACACCGTATCGCGCGACGCCAATGCCGATGATGTTCGTTACATAGAGAATGATGAGCACATCGGGCAAGCCTTCGCACATCCGGATGATGATGTCGGAGATCAGCAACCGTTTGAGCGCCGCGTGAAAGCTGTGCCATACGCCTCGAATGTTCGCCGGTTCTCCGGGCGCAATCGGTATGTTGATCAGCAGAACGATGAGCACAGTGATGGCCGCAAGCGCGAGCGTAATGATCAGGCCGGCTCTTATGCCGCTCTTTATGCCGAGGGTCGCGATCATCGTGCCTCCGATCAGAGGGGCTACGGCCATCGGCACGCGCTTGATCAGCGATTGGAAAGTGAAACCCATCGCCCGCCTGTCTTTTGGGAGCGAGTCGCCGATGACTGAGAAGATTGCCGGCGAGGCCATGCTTTCCCATCCCATCGCGAACGCAAGCCCCAGGAACACGAACGGCCACGACGGGCTGAACAGGTAGATCAAGTAACCCGTTGAGGCGAGCGCTATGAAGACAAGAAAGGCGCGTCGGCGGCCGACGCGGTCCGCAAGCCAGCCGCCCGGGTATTGATAGATCGCATCGAAGAAGTCTTTGACCGTTCCGAACAACCCGATGACTGCGGTTCCTGCTCCCAGCGATTCCAGATACTTGGGCAAGAACCTTTTCCACAGCTCCTCTCCGAACCCGAGGAGAAACACCGCGGCTGAAGCAGCCGCGACGTTGCGCTCGAGGCCAAGAGAGTCACGCAGACGATTGCCTTTGGTGGCGGGTGGGGCAGCTTCGTGATTCATCAATGCAAACACGTGCAGAAAACTTTGCAAGCCTACGAGAAGTCCTGTCTCAAAAGGCCAACGACGTTCCGTCCCGCGACCGCTTCGGTCTCCATCGTCGAGACGGCCGACTCCATCGCATTCGCGTAGTAAATCCGCCGTCCCAGGCGGAACGGCGGCCACTGTTGAGACGGCTTCAGCACGGGATAGGCTCGCCAGACAAAGCGCTCGACCTCTGATGGTTTTGCGAACAACTCGCTAATCTGCTCGTCGGTCAGCGTCTCGCGCGAGAAGACTTTGTAGATTGGATGACGCGTGGCGGACGATGTGCCTATCCTTCCGACAGAAGAGAACCACAAGCGCGGATTCTCGGTCGTGAGAATCGTGTCGGGCAGATCGCTCGTCGATTGCGCTTCAAAGAACTCGGCGTTTAAATCGCCGGCGACGAGGGTTGCGTGGGTGACCTGATATGACCGCCCCGAGTAAGACAAGTCTTCCGCGACCGCGCCTTCGAACTCAATCGACGCGAGTTCCAGCGGCGTCGCGATGATTACCGCGTCAAAGCCAGGCTCGCTTCCGCTGGTTGTTGTGATTGAGTACTGCTTCGGGTTGCTGCTGTCGACCGCGATCTTGATAACTCGATTTCCTGCTCGAACATCCGCATTCGCCCTCTTCAACAAGCGCTCGCAAACCTGTGAATTGCCTCCCATGACCGAGAACAAATGCCCTCCGGCGAACCCGGCCCCGGCAAGCGAGAACAGATTCACTAACGCGTGAATGCCGCTGTCTTGACCGTAGTTGTTCCGCGATATCCCGTCGATGAACTCGCGTACAAAGCTGTCGGCGATGCCCTCGCGCGCGAAGAACGCCCGGCTCGGTTCTTTGCACAGTTGATACAAGCCAAGCTCGGTGAACATCTCTTCGGGAGTCGAGTAAACGCGCCCCGTTCGTTGCAGGTCGTAGATGCGGACCCACTTCTTGACTGCCGATTTGACAATTCTGCGAATCCGAACGGGCGTCCGACCGTAGCGGCCAAACATCTTTGCGGCTGTGCGCAGTTCAGAGCGATGACTCTTGAAGGCGAAAGCTTCGCCGTTCCAGATGCCAACTGTAGCTGGCGATTCTGCGGTGCGGTTATGGGGCAGAGCTTGTTTCAGCTCGAGTTCATCGATGAACTCGCTCAGATACGCATTTGATGAATGCATCAGAGTGGCGCCTGTTTCAACCATCGCGCCCGCAAAGGGTCGATGCTGGATGCGCCCGCCGATCTGGGCGCTCTGCTCGAACACGACGGCCGACAAATCAGAGCCGAACGCTACACGGGCGAAGTATGCCGCCGCGGATCCGGCAATCCCGGATCCTACGATTGCAACACGATCCGTCGCGGACGAGTTGTTTGATCGCATTCGTTGAAGGAAGCGCCGCGTCCTTTTTGCCCGATGAGACCTATGCGGATGAACGGGCTTACGTTCGGTCCCGGCGGCTATTTCGTTTGCTTCGTGCCTTTCAATTCCTTGTACATATCCTCAACATTTGGCTGAGCGAAATTCTGAAACGCCAGGCCCTTGTACTTGTCCGGAAGCTTCAACTGCTCCTTCGCCTGGTCGATCGTCAAGCCGTCGGCGATGGCCTTCCTGACTCGGCTCCTCAGGTCATCAAGATAGTCTCTGAAGTCGCGAATCTCTGCTGCCGTTGCGACGTCGCCGTGGCCGGGGACGAACTTCGTACTCGCGTGGTTGCTGATGATCTTGCCGAGCG
>DATLWF010000457.1:0-4362 GCA_035576605.1 Blastocatellia bacterium
GCCAGATCGCGAGCGCGCCGATTGCAAGGTTCAAGACAACCACAATGACGAGCGCAGCGGCTCTCAGACTACGCCATTTGCCGTCGCGCATCAGCATCCAAACCGACAGAGACCCCAGAAAACAGGTGCCTGCCGAAGCGACAATCAGCCATCGGTATGGAAAGAACAGATATGTAAGCCCGGGAGTTATTCGCCAAATCGGAGCGGTCAGCCGCGTCGTCATCAAAAAACTGAAGACGGTCACAATCCAGATCGCAAACCACGAGCGGATCCAGTCAGAATCTGACTTGCGATCTCGCCACTCCATCCATATCAGCAAAGAACTGACGAGAAACAGGGCCAGCAGCGCAACACCCACCAGGTCGAGATCCAGCGAATAACTGAAGAGGGAAGACTCGGCTGGAAAGCGAGTTGACGTAAGCGCGGCTCGAACCCGCTCGAATAGAAAATAATCCCTGTAGTCAAATTTGAAAAACAATTTCACGTAGCCGATTTCGAAGAAGACCGGGATCAGAAAAATAGCGCCGAGTCCTGCGCCCAGCGCCGCACCTGCTGTCATACGAAGGAGCGCGCGCGGATTTCGGGTGAGTAAGAGAGCGTAAATCGGGAGGGTCAGCGTGGTAAGGAACGTCACCGGCACATGAGTCAACACCAACATCGCATAGCCGAAAGCCAGCCACCCTACTCCCTGCAAGCTGCGTCCGACGCTGACGCGGCGGACGGCGGCCAGCAGAAGCGGCACCCAAGCAAAAGCCCAGAACTCAGATACGGTTGATCCCTGGTAAAGATCGAGCAGATGGTACGGCGCAATCATGTAAAGCGCGGCGGCTGCGAAACTCATCCCGCCCGAAAGCACCGATCTGCTGAAGGCGTACATTGTCAGGCCTGATAACGCCAGAGCGAGCCAGCAACTGAGCGCCATAGCCTGCAGCGTGTTTGCGGTTACAAGCGAAAAAGCGGCGGCAACATAGAACGGCAGCGGCGGGTAGTAGAGGGGCACAGGGCTTCCTTGCCCATCATTCGCTGCCGGCAGCCAGCGTGGATAGATTGCGCCGTTTCGCAGCGCGTCGATGAAGTGCGAGGTCCACCGATAATGCCTGACCGCGTCAAAACCAGCCGGAAAGCCCCTGACGAAAATTGGAAGCATAATTACAGACGCAAGGATCAGTATCGCTGCGCCCGAAATTAAGGGTCCTCGATCAGCATCCGGCATCCGTGTCCGTTCGACTTCTGCGAGTTCGGTTTCATTCAAACTGGATCTCCGACTCATCGAAGCTGAGCACCCATTGTGGTCTCGACTGAACGACTCGGTTTCATCGCGGCTCATTGTGATGCTCGCGTTCAAAATGTGTCAAGCTCGACATTCCGGAAGCGACACTGCTAGTATTCGCCCCGTTTCCGCGAGCAATCCGCTATGAGCAACCGCACTGCCGCGCCGTATAAGAGAGGTTTGAACACGGTTTTGTCAGACTTGGATCGTTGGGCCAGTGTGGGCAACCTGACGTTGGTGGCCTTTGTCATCGGGGCGGCCGTTGTCCTGATGCACCGGCCATTTAGCCACCCGGAAGCTGGAGACCCGGCGATCTACGATTACATCGCACAATCGATCCTCCGCGGCCAGCTTCCCTACCGGGATGTCATTGATATCAAAGGGCCGGGGGCGCCTTACTTGAGTGCCGTGGCAATGCTTACAGGCAAGCTCCTGGGAATGCGGGATGTGATCGCGGTGAGGGTGCTTAACGTTGTTTTGATTGGACTGTTGTCGTCGCTGACATTCCTGGTAGCACAGATTTACTTGCGTAGCAGGGCCGCCGGGTTAATCGCGTTTATGGTTCCGCTCATGCGTCATCAATTTGCCGAGTTCATGATCGAGGGAACTCAGCCAAAGCTGCCAATGATCATCTTTGGCATGCTTGTGTTGCTTATGATCGCTCACGACAGGCCGTTCTGGGCAGGCCTCTGCTCGATGCTCTCATGCCTGTGCTGGCAGCCGGGATTGATGTTCACCGGTGTGTCGTTCCTTATGTTCTCGAGATACCTGACGAGTTGGCGGGACTGGCGCGCGTTCAGGGTTCTTTTGGGTGCTGCGATCCCATTGGCTTGCGTCTTGTCATACTTTTATGCCCGCGGAGCGCTCGGCGATCTTTGGGCGTGGACGATTACATATAACTACACAGTGTTCGGACCTGAGGCGGAGACAGGCACGGGCCTGGCTTTCGATCACTTGTGGATAGTGATTCGCCGCACGTTTGAGCGAGACACGATTCTCGTGGTGCTCGCGTCGATCGGGCTGCTGATGTTTTGCATCGAACGCGTAAGCGCAAAGGTCAAACGCGGCCCTGCGCTGAGATCCCCTGACCTGTTCAGAGACGCCGTTCTGTTTCCGCCGCTCGTGTATCTGGTTTTCTCTCTGATCAACTTTCAGGGCGGGCCCGATACTATTCCATTCTTTCCGTTCATCGGTATATTTGCAGGCTGGGCCCTCGTTGAGTTAGATCGTCTGATCGCATCAAGCAAGGCTGGTCAGCGAGCGATGCCTAAGCTTCGCGTTGACGTGCTGCTGAGTTCGATCGCTGCGGCCGCGATATTCGTGCTTGTGCTCGTTCGGGCCGTAACCTACCCCGCCGATAACTTGACGCTGCAGGACCAAGACAGTGCGATCAAGCCCCTCTCAGAGCTCCTGGGACCGCAGGATCAGATTTACGTTCACGGATCGCTCGAAATACTTGTTCTGCTGAACAAACCGAACCTCAACCCATACGTCTTTCTCGATTGGGGAGCCGACGACTTTGCGGCCGCGCGAAAGTCAACGAGTTTTGCAGCCATAGTCGATGAGATGGAAGCGCAGGCGCCGAAGATCGTGTCGATATCGCGTCTCAGAAAGGTAAACCACCGGGCGGACTTTGAACGCTGGGTCGATGAGCATTACGATAAGCTTGACTTGGGCAACTACGATAAAGTTCTGATCCGCCGGCAGCCATGAGTAGCATGGATTCAATCTGCGCGGCGCCACCAGACACCTGACATCATTGATGATAAAGAAGCAGTTACGAGGACTTGTTCATACAGGCAATTCGCACCGGCAAGGTGACGGCCCGTTCGCTTAGTCCGGTCATGCCGTGGTACTTCTATCGGAACATGACCGATGAAGACCTGAAGGCGATCTACGCTTACATCCGAACGCTCAAGCCTGTAAAGCACACGCTGGACAACACCGAGTCAGCGACGGCGTGCAAGCTGTGTGGTATGAAACACGGAGGCGGCGAAAAGAACTAACGCGATCTTCTTTGGGTGAGATACGAGAGTCCAGTATTAGATTCGAGAGCGCAGATTAGATTCGAGAGCGCAGATTGCACCCTTGGTATTAATAAGCTCGTGGTCGGGAAGGGTGGCTTGCCCCCGCCCACCTGCGGCCACACTTGATCCGCACGACAAGGAGCGGGGGCAAGCCGCCCTTCCCGACCGCGAGCGTGACCTGTACTTCAGCGACAGGAAGTTGCTTGATTCGAATTGAACCTCCACTCGATCTTAGCGCTATCGTTCAGACATTTCGTGCACGTGATGTAACACCTTTTCAAGCACTTCGTTCGCGTCGCCAGCACCGCTAAGCGTATCGACCGCGGCGATGCGCGTTTCCGCCCGTCCCGTCGGCCGCCAGCGTTCAAGCATGCGCGGCGAGCTGTAGCCCGCAAACACGTCAATGCATTTCACCCCAAGCGCCGCCGCAATGTGCTGGCCAGCCGAGTCGTATCCGATGTACAGATCGCTCTCCCCTATCAACCCGGCGAGCATTCCGATTCGGCCGTTCCATACCAAAACGTCCGCCTCGATCTGTTCGGAGCTCACAGCGCTCGCTAAACTCTGCTCGTTGATCTCGACGGCGCGCACGCGTCGCCCTTCGCGTTCGATGCGCGTCGCTTCCGCAATGACGGCATCGGCACGCCTAATCTCGTCTTCGCCCGCGCCTTTGTCGAGAACTATGGCAGCGCCTTCCTGGATCAAGCGCGCAACAAGCGACGATTCAAAATCGTCGCCTACGCGTTTAAGTTGGTTCTCTCCAACGCCGAAGTTGATTGCAACGATCGGGTGTGAGCCGCGCCTCATCCGGTTCAAGAGATTGCGCGCGGCTTCGAGGTCATGGCTTTTCAAGTTCACGCGTGGATAGGTTGCCACGCTCTCGCCGAACACTGCATCAAGCCATATCGAAGTCAGTTCGCTGAGCGACTGCGTACCACCACTGCCGTACTCGCGGCTCGGAAAAAACAGATACTCGCGCGCTTGCGCCGCGAGGTCCGGCTCGCGCGCATGGGAACCACGCAACGTCAAATCAGGTCGTTCGACCGGCAACAACCCGAGCTGTGT
>DATLWF010000458.1:0-2363 GCA_035576605.1 Blastocatellia bacterium
ATCGCCGTTTCGACCTTTGTCACGTTTTGCGGCGCGTAGATCGCCTGGACGAAGAACTGCGCGTTCTTGTCGAGCGGGTTCGCGGTGAACCCCGAGCCGATGCCGTAGCTCAGCCCTTCCTTCTGGCGCACTCGAGTTGCCAGCCGTGAGTTCAAAAACCCTCCTCCTAGCATGTAGTTTCCGAGCACCAGAGCCGGGTAGTCGGGATCGTCGTCGCGAAGATTCAAACGCATTCCGGCTAGAAAGACTGCGTTCGCTTTGTCCGGAGTCTCAAGCGATCGATTGATCGGTGGAATGTCCTGGTAGACCGTTACAAGACGGGAGAAAGGCCGCGGGCTCTTCCACGAGCCGAATAGTTCACCCGCGAGCTTCTCGATTTCCTTTGCATCGAAATCGCCCACAACAGCCATCTCGCTGTTCGACCCGCCGTAGAAGTCGGCATAGAACTTCTTCAGGTCCTCAAGTTTCGCGGCGTTCACCTCAGCGATGTCCTCCTCCGGGGTCGAGATGTACCGCGCGTCGCCCTTCGGATAGGGGT
Organism: Blastocatellia bacterium; assembly: GCA_035576605.1. Taxonomy (GTDB): domain Bacteria; phylum Acidobacteriota; class Blastocatellia; order UBA7656; family UBA7656; genus Onstottus_A. Next base: position 539 of record DATLWF010000458.1, read on the forward strand.
TCAAGTGGCGGGAGAACTCGGTGCCCGCAACAGCCTGCGGCTCGCGCTGCTGTTCTTCGATGCTCGCCAGGGTTTCTTGTTTGAGCTCCTCGAACTCTTTTTGAGGGAAAGAAGGTTCCCGCAAAACTTCTGCGGTCAGCCGCAGGACAGCCGGCAGATTCTCACGGGTCGTTTCGATTGATGCAGCGATGCTGTTCGGGCCGGGGGAGACCGACACTCGCGCCTTAAGTTTATCGAACTCATCTTGAATCTGCTGCCGCGTATGTTTGGTGGTGCCACGCATGAGCATGTCGCCCGCGAACTGCGCCGCAGTTGCACGATTCATCAGGCTCTTCTCATCGCCAAACCGAAAGGTCATCGTTGCTACCACCGTGTTGCCGCGAGTCTTCTTTGGCAGCAGGGCGAGTTTCAATCCAACCGGCACATCGGACCTGACAGTGCGGGATTCGATGTTCGAAGGCGATGGATCAAATGATTCGCCTTCGGCGACAACGGCGCTGCCCTTATAGTCCTTCACCAGCGCAGCCACGTCCGGCACCGGTGGAATGTCGGCGCGATCGGGTTTTTCGGTCGGTATGAACAGACCAACGGTGCGATTGGTTGGTTTAAGGTAGGCGGCTGCGACTCTCTGCACATCGGCGGCTGTGACTTTCTTCAGGCGGTCGCGATGAAGAAAGAAGAGCCGCCAATCGCCTTGAGCCATCCACTCGCTCAGTTCGAGCCCGACTTGCTCCGCCGAGTTGAGCGTGAGATCGATGTTCTTCAGCAACCCGGTGCGCTCGCGGTCGACTTCTTCCTGGGAAGGCGCCTTTGTAGCGACTTCCTCAACGGCTTGAATCAAAGCGTCGCGTGCCGCGTCGAGCGATTGGTCTTTGCGGACTTCGGCGAACAAGATCATCAATCCGGGATCGTGTAAGGGAATGTTGAGGCTCTCGACGGATGCTGCTTTCTTTGTTTCGACGAGCGCTTTGTACAGTCGGCCTGACGGCGTGTCTGCGAGTATCTGATTGAGAATATCAACCGCGGCGAAATCAGGATGTGAGCCGGCGGGGACGTGGTAGCCCACTCCGACGAATTGAGTGTCTCCGATGCGCTTGACGGTGACGATGCGCTCGCCGTCTTGAGTCGGCTCCGCGGTGTAGATTGGCTCGAGAGTGCGGGTCGGCCGCGGGATCGATCCAAAGTTGTCTGCAATGAGCTGCAGAGTCCTGGCCGGATCGAATTTGCCTGCGACCAGCAGCACTGCATTATCAGGCTGATAAAACCTGTGGTAGAAAGCTTGCAGCCGTTCAATGGGTACGTTCTCGATGTCGCTGCGCGCACCGATTGGCAAATGCGAATAGTTATGCCAGTCGTACGCCGCCGCGAACACCCGCTTGAAGATTACCTGAGCAGGCTGGTTCTCGCCCGCTTCAAACTCATTGCGAACGACGGTCATCTCGGTGTCTAAGTCCTTCTTCGCGATGAACGAGTTGACCATGCGATCGGCTTCCATCTTGATCGCCCAATCGAGATTCGCGTCAGTCGACGAGAAGGTCTCGAAATAATTCGTGCGATCGAATAGAGTCGAACCGTTGGGACGCGTGCCGTGCTCGGTCAGTTCCTGAGGGATGTTGGGGTGATTCTTCGAGCCCTTGTACATCAAGTGCTCGAGCAGGTGAGCCATACCGGTCTCTCCGTAGTTCTCATGTCGCGAGCCAACCAAATAAGTGGCGTTAACGGTGATGGTCTCCTTGGATTGGTCGGGGAAGAGGAGAACGCGCAGGCCGTTAGCGAGGCGATATTCGGTGAAGCCTTCAACCGAGGTAACTCGCTCGACGCCTTT
>DATLWF010000459.1:0-12949 GCA_035576605.1 Blastocatellia bacterium
GCGCGGCATCGCGGTGTATGCATGGTTTGAGCTCCCGCAGGTGTCCCAGAAGTTCTGGGAGGAACATCCTGAGTGGCGCGAGAAGACGGCAACAGGAACCGATGCGGGCGGAGGCTGGCGCAAGATGATGAACCTCGCCAACGATGCCTGCCGCAAGGAGGCGCTGAACTTCGTCGCTGGTGTCATCGAGTCACACGACTGGGACGGTGTGAACATCGCCGAGATGGGCTTCGACAGCAATGGCCTCGAGGATCCAAATGCGTACGTTCCAATGAACGACGACGTGAGGGCTCAATTCCGAGCGGAGGCTGGCTTCGATCCTCGCCAACTCTTCAACCAGACCTCGGCTTATCACTGGCAAGCAAACTCGAGTGCGCTCGCGAGATGGAGCAAGTTCCGCTCCGACCTTGTGCGCAACTGGCTGGTCGCCGCACTGGACCGCGTCTCGGACATTAGGACCCACAAGCAGCTTGATGTCATCTGCACGGTGCTCGACAGCTTACACAACCCACATGTGACTGAAAAGACCGGCACTGACACGAAGGATGTGATCGCGCTAATGGAACGCTACGACTTCACGCTGCAGATTGAGGACCCTGCGGATCGATGGGGCAACACGCCGACGCGTTACCGCGAGTTTGGCGAGACGTACAAGAAGCTCGTGAGCCCGTCGAGGCTGATGTTCGACATCAACGTCGTGCGGGACCGATTGCGAGGAATAGGCCCCACCGACTTGATGTCAGGAACGGAACTGGCTCTGGCAACGGCTTCCGCCGCGAGGGCGGGCAATGGCCGCGTCGGCATCTACAGCGAAGCCAGCCTGCGACCGGAAGACCGCGCGTTGGTGTCTATGGTGCTCGGCAGCGCGGCGCGAGTGAATACTCTTGCGTCCGAACAGCGAGAAACACACAGGCTCGCAACGAACAGAACCGTTCGATACGGCCTCCCGAGCGCCGAGTGGTCGAAGGAACCGAATGGGCGGAGCGATGTTGCCCTCGTATTGGACGGCGCAGTCTGGCAATGCGGCAGCAATGGCGAGGTGATAGTTCCGGCTGGCGAGCACAGCGTTGGCGGTGTCGCGCGACAAGGGAGCTTTACCGATCCGCTCGCCTTTAAGGTTGTCGTCAAGGACATCACCGCCGAAGTCGCGCAAGTCGAGCGAACAAGTTTGGGCGTCGCGATCGATTATTCGTCGCCGACGCGCTCGTGGGTCACCGTCTCTCGCCAACCTCGTGCCGTGCAAATTGACGGCAGCCCAGTCGAGCTTGCGCTCATTCGCAGCGGCCGCGACTGGCTGCTCGAGATTCCAGGTGGTCATCACGTGGTCGAAATTCAAGATGCAACCTCTGCGTCGATCGCGGTCGACGTCGCCAGCGTCTTCTCCTCGCGATTAATAGTCTGGCTGGGCAGCAGATTCTTCCTGCTCATCGGCGGTTTGTATATCGCCGTTCGTATGCGTCGCGGTTTCCGCCGCGTCGGCCGGATCATGAGAGGAGAAATAGAACAGCAATCTCCTGCGCACGCCGGACTGCAAGCCGCGCATTCGAAGCTGGCCGCGGTCGGTCGATCGACAGGCCCGCTCCAGCCCGCTGGCAGCGAGGCGCGTGAGTGACTAGTACCCTGATTGATGCGGCGTTCGTCGTGAGCGTGGTGCTGATTTGGTTCATGCTTGTGTACCAGTTTGTGCTGAGCTTGCTCGGTTTCGTCTACAGCCATTTGACCAGGAGGGAGCGGCGCGAATTGGAGACCGATGTAATAGATCTTCCTTCCATCTCGCTGCTGATTCCGGCTCACAATGAAGGGATGGTGCTGGATCGCACACTGGAGGCCATGTCGGAGCTGGACTATCCCACCGATAGGTTCGAAATAATCCTGATCAACGATGCGAGCACAGACAACACCGGCGAGATCGCCGCTCGCTGGGCCGCGCTGCATCCGCACATTCGTGTGGTCAACCTGACGGCTGCTGAGCGCACAGGCGGAAAATCAGCCGCTCTCAACCGCGGGTTGAGGCTTGCTCGGTACGAGAACATCGCCGTCTACGACGCAGACAACACACCTGAGCCGCGTGCGCTCTTGCATTTGGGAGTACAACTCGGTGCGAACGCCGATGTCGGCGCGGTGATTGGGACGTTTCGAACGATCAACCGGGGTAAGAACCTGCTGACCAGAATGATAAGCATTGAGGGAATCAGTTATCAGTGGATCGTGCAGGCGGGCAGGTGGATGCTTCTGGGCGTCTGCACGCTGCCAGGCACGAATTTGGTGATAAGGCGCTCCATACTCGAGAAGCTCGGCGGATGGGACGAAGAGGCTCTGACCGAAGACGCCGAGCTTTCGATTCAGATCTACGAAGCGGGCTACAAGATCAAGTACGTGCCGTACGCGGTGACCTGGGAACAGGAACCAGAGCGGCTCCGCAGTTGGTTCCGGCAGCGCAGCCGCTGGGTCCGCGGCAACAACTACGTGCTTATCAAGCACGCGCGGCGGCTGCTGAGCATAAAGCCGAGAAGGCTTGGCGTCGAGCTGCTCTACACTATGGCGCTGTATTACATCTTCTTCGCCGCCATCGTGCTATCGGACATTCTCTTTCTCGTTGGCCTTGTGGGCCTGGTAAGAATCGATCTACCGGGTCCTTACAACGAGGTATGGTTGTTGGCCTTCGCGCTGTTCGTGGCTGAGGTGACTCTCGCACTGTCGCGAGAAGAAGGCGAAGACTCGCTAGTGAACATTCTGCTCACCGCGTTGTCGTATTTCACCTATTGCCAGTTATGGATCCCGGTTGTGTGCAAGGGATTCTATGACGATTTCGTGCGGCGCAAGGAGCGGGTGTGGGCAAAGACAGAGAGATTTGAGGTGACGCGATGATTACAAATCGTGAACGCGGTCGACTTCTCAATGGTATGCGGACTCTTACGATACCCGCCGTCATCGCGCCGCTGCTATTGTGCGGCCTTGCGTGCGTGGCGCACGCCCAGGCGCCGGCGGGGATCGATACAGGCAGCCTGACTCGCTGGCCACCTTACGTGAATGATGCGGAGACGCTCAACCGCGGTCGAATAGTGATGAGCCTTGTTGGAGGTCACAGCCTCACCGGCGATCGGCTGCGCAACAGCTCGCTATACATGGGGTTTGAATTCGGGCTGACGAATCGATTTCTGCTGGCGGTTGCAGGCTCGACTTCGGTTTCCAGCGGCGCAGCAACCAAGCTCGACGACGCAGTCGTGCATCTGCGTTACCGCATTGCAAATGAATCGTCGAAGAATCCGGCGTTCGCCGTTGCGGCTACCGTTCAGCGCCAGACGTTTCTCAGGGGCACCGGCATTTCGCCCTACGAGCTTCAGCTGGCACTGATCGCAGAGAAGACAATGTTGGGTTTCGCGTTTTATGGGCAGGCGGGTTACACGACGCGCAGCCAGCCATTCGAAGGCGCCGGCGTGCGGCGCGCGATTGGAGAACGACTCATTGTTTCGGCCAACTACTCGTATCGCCATGGCGGGTTATTTGAAAAATCGAACTTCGCAATCACGCCGCGCCCGACGAGCTCCGTAGCATATGCAACCGCGTACTACAACGTGTCCGGCCGTCTGGGACTGACCGCGGCTTTTGGACGCAGCTTCCCGTCGCAAACCGATTCCGGAGGCTTCACGCGTTTCTTCTCAGCGGGGTTCGGCTTCGCATTAAAGCGATGACTAATTTTGAGCGAAGAGAACCATCCCCAACAATGAGACGCCTCAAAATCGTCACAATCCTGGGGACCCGCCCGGAAGCGATCAAGATGGCGCCTGTGATCAGGGAGTTGGATCGCAGTGCGGCGTTTGAGCACGTTGTCGTCTCAACCGCGCAGCACCGTGACCTGCTCGATCAGGTCCTCTTCGTGTTTGGTATAGAACCAGAAATAGACCTGGGACTGATGCAGTATGATCAGAGTCTCGCCGGATTCGCGTCGCGTGCACTTTCCTCTATATCCGAACTATTAGCCGAGCGGAAGCCCGATGTAGTGTTGATTCAAGGCGACACTACGACCGTCATGACCGCAGCGCTCGCTGCGTTCTACCAGGGCATAAGCGTTGGGCACGTAGAAGCGGGACTCAGATCATTTGATCGAGGAAATCCATTCCCGGAAGAGATCAATCGCCGAATAGCCGGTTGCCTGGCCGATATTCATTTCGCCCCAACCGAGCGCGCCCGACTTAACCTCTTGAGTGAGGGAGTGGCTGAAGAGCATATCTTTGTCACCGGCAACACGATTGTTGACGCGCTGCAATCAATTCCGCTCGCGGGTAGTTTTGACGACAAACGGCTCAGCCGAATCGATTTTGATCACAAGCGGATATTGCTGGTCACGGCCCATCGACGCGAGAATCACGGCTTGCCCCTGCGTTCTATTTGTTCCGCTCTCAGAACGCTCGTCACCAGTTTCAATGACGTCGAGATAGTCTATCCCGTGCATAGAAACCCAAACGTGAGTCGAGTAGTACACGAGGAGCTCAGCGGTACGGCTCGGATTCATCTTACAGAGCCTGTCTCCTACACCGACGCACTCCGGCTAATGAGTCGTTGTTTCTTGATATTGACTGATTCCGGCGGCATTCAGGAAGAGGCCCCGTCTTTTCACAAGCCCGTGCTCATACTCCGCGAGACAACAGAACGCCCCGAAGTCGTCGAGGCGGGCGCGGGAAAGCTCGTGGGCACGAACGCCGGGCGCATAACCGAAGAAGTTGCTCGGCTGCTAACGGATGCGCGAGTGTATGAGTCGATGAGCACTGCCAGGAACCCGTTCGGCGATGGGCACGCAGCCGAAAGGATCGCGGCCATACTTGAGCGGCTACGACCACAACTACTGCGCGGATGATGAACTCAACGGCTGTGTCCTTTGCTCTCCGGCGAAACGCAACATAGGCGTTGTCGTGACCACGAGGGAGACGAGAGGGCAGCCATTGCCTGCCCCCTCGGAAATCAGAGGATCTTTCTGCTTTAGGCTCCTTTAGCAGCGAGCTTGTGGAAAGTCGAATTGGAAAGCTCAAACGTCTCCACCTGCGGACTTCCGTCCACCACCTTCGCCAGGGTCTTCAATATCTCAGGATAAGCCGCGCGGCTGTACGCTTCCGCGTTTTCTTGCGTCTCCCAGAAGCTGATCGCTACGGCTTCCCGGCGGTCACCGGCAACCAGGATGATTTCATCGCGGAAACCCTTTTGCTTGCGTAGCAGTGGAATGATTTCGCTTTCCATAACGCGCGCAAACTCTGGAGCAGAGTTTGTCTTCAGTTTAAGAGTGACATGACGTGTAAACATTTGGTAACCTCCTTGTTGGCTGAGAATGTTAGTTTTCATGGTAGGTCTGACCTGTTGCAGACGAACCTAGAAGAAAGTCATCCCATAAAGAACATTTAGCAACGATGGCCGCAAAAAGCGCCTGCTTCTTGCTGTTCATTTTCCCTTCTCTCTTGTTTGGTTAAACTTTTATGGAGCGGCAACAACCGTACCAGGCGACTACAGGGACTGAACTGCAGGAAAAACGCAACGATGAATCTTGTGAGGGAAGCGACGACTCAAAGCTCTGTAATAGCTTCGTACCCAAAGGAAGAATTTACACGACCGGTCCTGAGTTGAAGGTAACGAGAGGTGTTCAATGCCATGAAGCGAGCTTAACGTCGAGCTCCCTCTGTGGGCAAAGATACAGGGGGCAGCCGCCAGGATGCCCGGATCGGCTGGCTTTACGCGCCAGGATTCAGTTGCTTACGCAGCGGATTCGCACGGCATGCAGGCTCACCGCGGACCCAACTGGTTGACGGCAGACATCGGAAGTTGTTTTCTCATACTCCGGCAGATGACCCCTCAACATATGTTGTGCACATACGCTCGCTAGAACGTAGCTGCGGCCGCCGCACCGATGGCAGCTACCGAACCGGTCGAGGTAGGTCTTGAGGGGAGGATTGCCGTCGCCGGAGCAGTCGCCGCAGACGATCTGCACCCCAACTGTTAGAATCTCGCCGCGGCGTTCGGTTAGCTGCCGTTGGCTGTCTGCGCCTCGCCTGGACAGGACATACCCTACGGCCAGCGCGGAGATTGTGACTGCGACAATGACCATCATGGTGACCTCTGCCCTAGAAGAAAGGCGTAATGGGCTTCAAGTTCCGGGGCCGTCCAGAGAGTTGTCCGTCCTCATAGACGCGCGACATAGGCGGGCGACGACTATCCCCGATAAGATGTGACTTCTCAATGAGTAACGGCAATTGCCCTAGAGACAAGACGAATGGACCAATGCGACAGATTTAGAGGCTGCCTCCTCGGCCTTGCTGCCGGGGACGCAGTCGGCACAACAGTGGAGTTTCGTCCGCGGGGAACCTTCGAGCGGTTGACCGACATGACCGGCGGCGGCCCTTTCAATCTACTGGCAGGTCAATGGACCGACGATGCTTCGATGGCTCTTTGTCTGGCGACCAGCCTGCTCGAGCGGAATGCGTTCGATGCACACGATCAGATGGAGCGTTACAGCCGGTGGGCAGATGAAGGCTATCTGAGCAGCAACGGAGCCTGTTTTGATATCGGCCGGACTGTCCACTCGGCGCTCCAGCGCTTCCAGCAAACCGGGGATCCGTACTCCGGGTCGAGTGATCCAGGCTCGGCTGGAAACGGCTGCATCATGCGACTCGCTCCGATTCCGATGTTCTTCTTCCCTGATCTGGACGAGGTGGAGAGATTTGCGGGAGAGAGCTCCAAAACAACTCACGCCGCGACGGAGTGCGTGGATGCGTGTCGGCTCTTCGGTAGGATCATCTGTCGCGCGCTCATGGGCAAGCCCAAGAACGAAGTTGCGTACGGTGACAGCGAGTCGTTTGCGGGAGCCGAGAAGATAGTGGCTATTGCGCAGGGAGGCTACCGGGAAAAATCCGTGGCAGGCGTTCGCGGTTCTGGATACGTCGTGGAAAGCCTTGAGGCAGCTATGTGGTGTTTCATTCACACCGACAGTTTCAAAGACGCAATTCTGATGGCTGCCAACCTCGGCGACGACGCCGACACGACCGCCGCAGTGTGTGGACAGGTTGCCGGGGCGTACTATGGCGTGTCGGGGATCCCGTCCGGTTGGTTGGAACGACTGGCGCTGCGTTCGGAAATAGCCAGGCTCGCAGATCGGCTGTCGGGAAGAACACAGCGATATAACTTCTGAGCTAAACCTTTTTGCCGATCAGCCCGATGATAATCATGGCGATGCTGATGCCGCCGACGACTCCCGCAACTTGTCCAACCGTTTGCATCAATGCCACAGGATCGTTTGACTTCGACGCGATGGAAAACATGTAGAAGTAAAACGCCAGTGCCATCACAATAAGAACTACACCCACAACGACAATTCGCCAATTCTTGCGTCGCATAGCCGCCAGTCTCCCGCGCTCAATCAGCAAAGCTTTGACATCATGAGATCGTCGGTGGATGTATGACTCGAAGCAGTAGAAGTATGATCAGCCGTTTCTTTGATCTACAACGTCCATCCTTGCCGGTACTGGTCACGCACATATTGTTGCGCTTCGGCAGCGTTGATGATCTTCATACCGGGCCCATCCCAATACAATTTCTTCCCCGCGCGCAGAGCCACATTACCCAACAGAATTGTCTCCGTTATCGGTCCTTCAAATTCGAAATTTGCGCCTCCAGCCGATCCTCCTTTGCATGCTTCGATCCACTCCTGGTTGTTGCCTGCGGACCTGGGAAGCGTCTTGGGAGGCTGCTTGAATTCCTTCGCTTTCGTCTCGGGTATCATGCGCGGATTCTCTCCATGAAATCCGCATATTATAGTTCCGCTGTCACCAATAAACAGCAAACCTTCGTTTTCTCGACCCATCTCTCGCCCTTCTTCCAGTTCAAGCGGACGAGGCGGCCTTAGCCCGCCATCGTACCAGGTCACCCTGACCGGCGGCATATCACCTCGCGCAGGGAATTGAAAATGAATCACGGAGGCGGTCGGAAATGTTTCCTTAAAAGTTTTGGTAGAGCTACCTTCAACACTCTCCGGTGGGCCCAGCTTCAAAACACGAAAGATGGTGTCAAAGCTGTAGCAGCCCATGTCACCCAATGAGCCGGATCCGAAATCGTACCAGCCGCGCCAGACGAAAGGCAGATACACGCGACTGTACGGTCGAGATGGCGCCGGGCCGAGCCACAAATCCCAGTCCAGTGTGGACGGCACTGCCTCTCCAGTTGCGGGCCGGTCCAGTCCTTGAGGCCAGAAGGGCCGGCTTGACCAGTTATGGACTTCGCGCACCGGTCCAATCGCGCCGGCCCAGATCCATTCGCACAATAATCGTGTATCCTCGGAAGCTTGATTGTTGATGGTCACCTGCGTCGCGATCTTTGCCTCGCGTGCGACCTCAGCGATGCGGCGGGCTTCGTAGATCGAATGGGTCAGCGGTTTCTGGCAGAGGACATGTTTGCGCTTCTTCATCGCCGCTATCGAAACCACAGCATGAGCGTGGTCAGGAGTACCAACCATCACCGCATCCAGGTCTTTCTGTTGCTCCAGGAGCTCGCGATAATCTACGAATACGGAGCAACCTTTGTACTTACCTGAGGGTGCTTGCGTAGCATAATAGGCTTCGATCAGTCGCCGCGCAGGCTCGCGTCCTGCTGTCGGGCCCTTCCAGTCGGATCCCCAATCTGAGTAGCGGCTCCCAAGAAGCGCTCGCTGCTTGTCGCGCAGTTCGTTCGGCGACCATTCTACATAGTCACTGCTCTCTTTGTTGACATCACAAACCGCAACGATTTGCACCTCGGGTTGCTTGAGAAAGTCCATCATCACGCGCGTACCTTGTGCGCCCACACCCACGCAGCCAACAGTGATTTTTTCACTCGGTGCAATATACCCGGGCCCGCCCAGCACATGACGGGGCACAATCGTGAATGCCGCAGTCATGGATGCAGCTCCGCGCACGAAACTACGCCGTGAAATTACTCCTTCTGCTCCACCAATGCTCTTTTGGGAAGTTGACATATTTCGCTCCTCCAGGATATTGCGACCTTGCTCCGCGCCACTCCGCTCTCGGAACTTTTTATTTCATCTCGCGGGTCCGGATAAATCTGCGCGGACACGCTCTAACAGGTTCTTAGTCGCTCGGATCCCATCGGGCTCGCTCAGCCGATCCCCGCTATACTCAATGCCAACATAACCTTTGTACCCTGCGTCGACGACGATCTTCATCATGCGCGGATAGTCGGTTCTTATTTCATTGCCTCGTTCATCGAAATCATTTGACTTGGCGCTGACTCCCTTTGCAAATGGCATCAACTCCTGGACACCTTTATAGCGATCGTACTGCTGACCATTACCCAGATTGAAGTTCCCGAAATCAGGCAAGGTGCCGCAACGCGGATGGCCGACTTTTTTCATAACCGTCGCCAGCCAGGCTCCGTTGGAAGACAGGCCGCCGTGATTCTCAACAATGACGTTGATCTGGTGTTCCGCCCCGAATTCGGTCAACCGGCGCAGCCCGTCGGCGGCGCGCTCGAGTTGATCTTCATAACTGCCCTCGCTCTGTGCATTGACGCGAATCGAGTGACAGCCCAGAAACCTGGCGGCCTCAACCCATTTATAGTGATTCTCTACTGCTTTTTTCCGTCGAGCCTCATCGGGATCTCCCAATGCCCCTTCGTCATCAATCATAATCAGCACATTTCTCACTCCCAGATCGCTCGTTCGCTTCTTCATTTCGCCGAGGTATTTTTGGTCTCCAGCCTTGTCCTTGAAGAACTGATTGACGTACTCAACCGCCTTGACGCCGAAATCGTTATTGGCAGTTCGGGCAAAGTCAAGGTGGTCAACCTTGCCGGCAAAGAGAGCGCGGTGCAGCGACCACTCCGCAAGAGAGATTCGGAATAGCGGCTCCCGCTCGTCTCCACGAATACTTTCACCTGGCTTACTCATCGAACTCACTCCAAGGATGGCTATGACTGATTGTCCAAGAAAGGAACGTCGACTGATTAAGTCAATCATGGCCCAATCCTACCAAAGTACGCTTCCTTAATTGATCGGTAAGATAATCGGTTGCGCGCCACGCATTGCCAGTATCGCCAGCGTTGGGGTTCTTTTCCGTCGCCGGGAAGGCGCTGCCATAAACAACGAATAGATTATTGACCTGGCGAACCTGATTGAGTGAACTACAGTTCCCATCTGTTCTTATGGTTTTTGCGAGTACTTATCCAGGAACAGGTAGCGCGCCCGATGTTTATCCGGCTCGGCGCGTGGCTCTACATCCAGTCGCATGACCGTAGCAGCGTCGGCACTCCCGCCACTATTGTTGGCTGCTGCCCATGCCGGCAATCCGTCACCGTTTGGGTCACCTTTCTTGATGAAGTTCGCAAAATATTCCTGCATGACTCTGGAAACCTTGTAGTCATCGGGTGACCAGGCATAGACATTATTTGATGACAGATTACCCAGAGCGTACTCGATCTCGGCCGAATGCACAGCGCCCGTCGCCGGCGGCATCGCAGGGGCCGCCGCAGCTTTCTGTCCACTGACCACACCTCCGGCCAGGCCTGGCGTAGCGTTACCCAGTTCCGGCCTCATCGGGGGGCGCGGGCGCGCGTAGTAGTAGCGGTAGACAGGCTTGCCGCCGGTCTTGCTATGCAGCTCCGCCCACTTCCACGTGCTGTACCCAATGAACCTGTCGCCAGCCAGGTCGGTTGCGGAGTCGATGAGCTCCTCGCGAGTAGCAGCAGGGTAAAGCTTCAATGCCTCGTCAGCGCGCGCACCAAATAGCTCCCGAACCGCCTTCTCGTAATTCTCCCGCGTCGGCTCCTGCCCCCTGAGGAGGAAGCGCCAGGTCATTTCCTCGGAGTTCCACCCGATCAGCAGCGGAATATGCGCCTGGCGGCCCGTGGCGTAGATCGCTGTGGGATCTTCCGGAAAAAAGTAGCCGTCGATGGTGATCGGGAAGCGCCCGACGCTGGCGAATCCTCCTTTTGTCGCCGGCTCGAGAATCCGCTGAGCGTCCATCGCCCGTAAGGCTGCAAGTGAGGAAGCGCCTAACTCAGCGGCAAACTTCGTCCCCGCCTGCTCTGCCTGCGAAAGAGACACGGCAGGCAGCGTTCCTGTAATCCCGCCGCTCTCACCGATTGCGCCCGCGATCAGATTCTTAGACCGAGGCGAGGCCATCAGCGCACTGACAGAGACAGACCCGGCAGACTCGCCGGCAATGGTCACTCTCTTCGGGTCACCGCCAAAGGCACCGATATTCTGCTGAACCCAGCGCAAAGCCGCTGCCTGATCCAGGAGGCCATAATTGCCTGAAGCGTGATGAGCGGATTCCCCGGTCAGTTCGGGATGAGCCAGGAATCCAAATACCCCGAGCCGATAATTGGTGGTGACGGTTACAATGCCTTTCGCCGCCGTGCTTTCGCCGTCGTAACGGGGCTCAGAGCCGTCACCAGCTACGAACCCGCCGCCGTAAAAGTAAACCATCACCGGCAGCCGCTCCTTACCAGACTGGGCCGGAGTCCAGACGTTTAAGTAGAGACAGTCTTCGCTCATACCGTTGGAGCGAAATCCCATGTCGCCGAAGATTGGAGCTTGCATAGCACGCGGGCCGAACTGAACGGCCTTCCGCACACCATCCCAGTTCTTGACTGGCTGGGGCTCTTTCCACCTGAGGACACCGGTCGGTGGTTGTGCAAAGGGAATGCCCTTGAATATGCGAACGCCGGATCTCTGCGCGCCAATGCCTTCGATCACCCCGTTCGAGACCCTGACGCGATCGGGGCCCGACGCGCTCCCGGATAGAGCGCTGCCCAGGATGATTGCCGCGGCTAGAAGTGTGTTCCGGAAAGCTGGTTTCATAAATTGCCTTTCCTTAATTGCTCGGCAAGATAATCGGTAGCCCGCCACGCCATTGCCAGTATCGTCAGCGTTGGATTCTTTTCCGTCGCCGTGGGGAAGGCGCTCCCATCAACAACGAACAGGTTATTGACCCGGTGCATCTGATTGAACCTGTTAAGAGCCGACCTCTTCGGGTCATCACCCATTCTGCATGTGCCATGCTCATGGATCGCCGAACCGTTGCGGCCAGTTCTCCCGCGCTCAAGCTCGAAGATCTCGGCTTTCGCTTCATGCAACAGCATCTCGACCGTATCATACATCTCATTGGCCATGCGGTGCTCGTTCTCTCCTATTGAGTAAGCTATCTTTGGAAGCGGCACACCATATTGATCTTCCGGCGTGCCTTCGACCGTCACTTGATTATCGCGACGGGGCAGGACTTCACCAAAAGGATGAACTTCAACCCACGCAGGATAACGACGTTTGATCTCTCTCTTCAAAGACGGGCCAAAGCCCGCCACGCTCGAGGCATAGTTGCCCGCACCCGCCTGACACCCGATGCCCCAAAACTGGACGCCGAAGCCTCTGAGGTAATCGCGTTTCTTCCCGCGATGGTTGAAGCGCGGCATGTAAATATGCTCGCCTCCGATGCCGTCATCGTTGGTGGTTTCCCTTCCGAATAATTCGGGAAGGAAAGCCTTTGCTTCAATACGAACCTGCTCGCAGAGGTATCTGCCAATCACATCAGACGCGTTGCCGATGCCGTTCGGGTATTTGTCAGACTTTGAGTTGAGGAGTATGCGCGTCGAATCTATGCATGACGCTCCGAGCACAACCACCCTCCCGCGCACCTGGTACTCTTGCTTCGAGTAGCGGTCGAAATACTGTACTCCGCTTGCCCTTCCCTTCTTGTCTACCAGTATCCGCGCGGCGACCGCATTACTTCGCAATTCAAGACGCCCGGTCTTTAGCGCGGGCGCAATCAGGTAATCTGCAGCATTGAAGAAGCTGGAGGTGTCGCAGCCCCTTCCGCAGTTGCCGCAATAGTGGCACTTTGGAAAGCCGTTGTGATTGCGCGTCAACACCGCGCGGCGCCCGCTGACGATTGGGATGCCCAGGCGAGCCGAAGCCTTCCTT
>DATLWF010000460.1:0-4609 GCA_035576605.1 Blastocatellia bacterium
TTTATGAAGACCGCCGCGCCGGGCACAGACCCTTCTGCGTCATCGGAAACGCGGGCACTGTGAATACGGGGGCGACCGATGACCTTGCCGCGCTCGCAAAGTTCTGCCGCGAAGAGGGCCTCTGGTTTCACGTCGACGGGGCGTTCGGCGCGCTAGCGAGGTTAGTTCCCTCTCTCGCGTCTTTGGTAGCCGGTATCGAGCAAGCCGATTCTCTCGCTTTTGACCTTCACAAGTGGATGTACCTGCCCTTCGAAGTGGCCTGCGTGCTAGTGCGTGACGCGAAGGCGCATCGCGACGCGTTCACGCTCACGCCGAGTTACCTCGCTGAGACTTCAAGAGGAGTGATAGCAGGCGGGCTGCCCTTCGCCGAGCGCGGGCTTGAACTCACTCGCAGTTTTCGCGCGCTCAAAGTGTGGATGTCGCTCAAAGCGCATGGGATCAACGCGTTCGCACGTCTCATCGAGCAAAACGTCCGTCAGGCGCGCTACTGCGCCGATCTCATAAGAGCTCATTCGGATCTCGAGCTCGCAGCCCCCGTGCCGCTCAACATCGTCTGTTTCCGGTTCGCTCCAAAGGACGCGCCCGGCGACGAACTCAATCGGGTCAACGAAGAGATTCTCTTGCGTATACAAGAAAGCGGGTTGGCCGTGCCTTCGAGCACAATAATCGGTGACAAATTCGCACTGCGAGTCGCTATCACTAATCACCGGAGCAAGAGAGAGGATTTCGATCTGCTCGTCAAAGCGGTTTCTGAATTCGGCCGAGCGCTCGCGTCCGAGCCGAAGCGTTAGGGGAGCGACGGCGTCAGTGTCGCTTGGGAAGTCCACGGCCTCGGGGCCGGCGACGATTTTCTCCGCGCGCGCTCATACCCGGCAGTGTGTCACTCCGCGTTTCTCGAAGTACTGTTGGTGATAATCCTCTGCCTCCCAGAATTGCGAGGCAGGCGTGATCTCGGTAACTATCTCCCGCGAGTGTTTGCCAGACCGTTGAAGCTTCTCTTTAGAAGCTCGCGCAGCCTCCTCCTCTTCCGAGTTGCGAAAGAAGATCACCGATCTATACTGCGATCCAACGTCGGGACCTTGTCGATTGAGCGTCGTCGGATCGTGAACCTCCCAGAACACATTGAGCAGTTGATCATACGACACCTTCGCAGGGTCGTAAGTCACTTCAACGCTCTCAGCGTGTCCGGTCCTGCCCGAGCAGACATCCGTATAGGTCGGGTTATCGAACCAGCCGCCGGTGTAGCCGACTCGCGTCGATGCTACCCCCTCAACCTCACGAAACGCTGCCTCGACTCCCCAGAAACAGCCCGCTCCAAATGTTGCAATCTCCATTTCTCTCAGCTCACTTTCTATCCTGGTTTACGAATTGTTGTCACCGCTTCGCGGAAAAGACAAGCTGCCGGCGTGACAAAAGTTGAACCAGAGAGGTCTTCGTCCGAACAAAGCCGGATCACAGTCGAAGTATTCCGCCGAGTAGGCGAGATGCGAGAATGCAGCCCGGGCGTAAACCAGCGGAGACGAGTTCTCCCGATGATTCGCGACCTGATCAACGCTTCCAGGACTCCCGCGGAAATTCTTACACGGCGCTCCTGTAATCTTTACGCTTGTTTTCACCGCCAAGGTAGTTCGATCTCGGTTATGGCCAATGTTTACGGCGCTTCTGACCTTAGGATTTCCCGATTATTGGCGGCATAGCTATTGCACATCCCCGGATGGGGCAGAGATACGGGTGATGATAAGTCACTTCCGGTCTCTTATTCGGTTATCGTGGTGAGGACGGTAACCACAATAGGCGATGCGGACGTTCTCTGCATCGCCTTTTTACATTCCAACATATGTGGGAGAGATAACATGAAAAGCAGACTGACGATCTTGATAGGTTTGACGACGGTTGTGGTATTGAGTGTCGCAGGATGCGCGACGAAGAAATACGCGCGCAACCAAATCAGCGAGCGGGTCACTCCGCTCGAGCACCGCACCGGCGAGCTGGAGGAGACATCGCGCCGTAACACGCAGGACATCGGACGGTTGTCGACGGACATAACCGATGTGCGAGGCAGAGCAGATCGCGCTCAGTCACAAGCCGACACAGCGCTGAGCCGGGCAGATGCAGCAAACACTCGCGTGAACGGGGCTGAGCAATCGGTGAGCGACCTGCGAACAAACCTGGATAACTACACGCTTCAAAACACCGCTTCGGTGCGGTTCAAATTCGACAGCTACGAGCTGACGCCGGAAGCGAAGGAGTCGCTTGATCGATTGGCATCGCAGATCAAAGACCGCGAGAACTTCATACTCGAGATCCAGGGTTTCGCCGATTGGATTGGCAGCGATGCGTACAACAATCAGCTAACCCAGAAGCGCGCGGACGCTGTTCGCCGCTACATAGCCGAGCAGCACAACATCGCGCTATTCCGGATGCACATCCTCGGATTCGGCAAGATCCGGCCCGTGGCCGACAACAAGACTCCCGAAGGTCGCGCAGAGAATCGCCGCGTTGAGATTCGATTGCTAACTCGCAACATCGGTGGCACCGCGACCGCGCAGACCAAATCAGCAACACAGCGTTAGACCCTGTCTCTGAGGGATCGAACCGGCTAGAACCACGGCCCTCGATCATAGCCCCCGACGAAAAGGCGGACCCGTAACAGGGTCCGCTTTTTTGTGTCGACCGCCAAGCCTCACTCAACGTCGGGGAAAGCCGGTCGTGGAAGTCAATGAGCAGGATAACGCATGGTAAGTGGCGCTTTCGGCTAAGTCGCAAGATGGGACAGGGATGGATAATAAATACCGTATGGATAGTAAGTGCGCAGAATTGCGGAAACTTTCTATGCCGTGGCTGAGGTTCCACGTTTCTTCGGTTCCGCTTCGAGTAGAGCTTTTAGGGCTATTCATCGTTTAGAATTGGCATCTGCGTGTTTCAGCCATCAATTTCGTCGCAAGGATCAAAGCTCGGCACGGTGAATGCAGAAGTCATCGGGGCAGGAGTCTGTTGTGCGTGAGCTCCCCTAGTGTAGTCAATTAAGCATCACTTCGTTTTTACGTTGAAATACCCGGTTCTTATGTTGCACTAAAGATGGGGTTAGGCTTATGATGAGCCTTCTCCGTTGCAGTGGTTTGGCTTTGACTCGCGGTTCGAAGGGCCTGGTGCTGACGGCGACGTAAACCGGGGACCAGGGCGCAATCAACATTTCGTGTGAGATAGTCTCCCAACAAACTTTGAGAGGGATTAACGATGAACATGAAGAGAGCAATGATGATCGCTGTGCTGGCGGTGGCTGTCGCCGCGCTGGCTGTGCCGTTAGTGGGACTCAATGCCAGAGCTGCAGGTTCTGCGGCTAACATCAAGCCGTCGGCGGCCGCGAAGGCAAACGCGGCGGATGTCTCACGCGCGGCGTCACAACACGCGCAACAGCAAGAAACCCAGCAAGAGGCGACTGCGGCAACGCAGTCCGCCGGCAATGGCAAGATTTCTGCTGAGACGCTGAAGGCGCTGGGCGTCCGACGATTGCCTAAGGGAGTCACTCCCAAGGATGCGGCAAGTCTGCTGTCCAGGAAGATCACCCACGGCAACGCGGAAGCCCAGGTGCGAATCGGCCTGCCGCCGGGCACAGGCCCCGGAGGAGCATCGCCGGTTCCAGTCCCTGGACCACCGAAGTCCGTGGGCGCTCAAGGGCCGCCGCTTGCTGGGGAGCCGCTCGTGCTCAACGAGCTGAGCGCCCTGTCAGCAGCTCTCATCACAACGATTGGCGGTCGTGACAATCAGTTTTCGGAGGTGGCCTTGATTGCGGACTGGGACGGCCGCGAAGACTGCGCAGCAGATCGCGCCGCTAAGATTGATGATTTTTCGTTCGTCGAGCCGGAAATCGACTTTTCGCTGACGCGCGCGGCGATCTCTGAGCACACCTTCGCCAACGGGCATCAGTTTAATTCGTACTACTACGGCGACACGGTCGGCAATCTCTATTTCGGATTCGACCTTGTCGGAAGTCCGCTCGTGGATGTGTTATTCACGGCGAATATTCCTGCAATCATAAACACGCCTGGTGGTAGCGGTGGGTTTTTTATTCTCAACCCAACGGCGGGCGACTGCGTGGACGACCAGGTGACGGTTACGGGAATTGCAGTAAACCCCGTCGCGGATCTGGGTGATTTTAGCCCGGCGCTTTGCGGCCAGATAGGTGAAGTGATTTACGTGTCTGTATTCGATGCCGAAGGTTGCGCGGCGAACGCGGCCAATCAGCCAATTCGCACGCGAATACTTGCGTTCGGCATCTTTGAAATAGGCGGCACGGAGTTCGTACTCGGCGGAATCAGGCAGGTTCTGCGGAGCAAGTTCTCGAACATCGCGGGAATCTCGGTTGATGACGACGGCAGCCTTTATTATCAACTCGTCGACTTGATTCAGTTTACAGGCGGGGCGATCTTCAAGGCTACGGAAGTATGCCGCACGGTAACAAATTGCAACCAGGGGGTGGGGGCGCCCAACGGCAGCGCAGTGAAGGGACAAGCGCCGGACGTTCTACTCGGCAATCCTCGCATCAATCGCGTGATTACTAGCATACCCGATCCGCCAACGTTAAACAGTTGGATAAATAATACGTCAG
>DATLWF010000461.1:0-2027 GCA_035576605.1 Blastocatellia bacterium
GGAGCTTCTACGGCACAGGCGAGCAGGCGCGCATCCGCGCTGAAGTTACCGATGAGAAGTTCATCAAGATAAATGATGCGATTGTCTCGGCGCACGTCACCGCTCCATCGGGTCGGGCAGTCGATGTGCCGATGAAGCAAACCGTCGAAGGTGGATTCGAAGGCTATGCAAGTGCCTTTCATCCTGAGGAGGACGGCCTGTATCGCGTCGAAGTGACCGCGAGGCGTCCCGGCTCAAAGCAGACCGCATTGCTCGCGCCCGCGCAAACCAGTTTCATCGTTGGCCCGCTCAACCGTGAAGCGCGCAATGCGGCTCAGAACCGCGAGCTGCTCAAACGCATAGCGACCGAAACGGGCGGCGGGTACTACTCACCCGCTCAGGTGGACAAGCTCATGGACGATATCACTCACAAAGAGGGCGCGGGTTCAATAAAAGTGAGCTATGACCTCTGGGATATGCCGATAAACTTTCTTCTGGTAGTGGGCCTTGCCGCGGGCGAGTGGTTCATCCGCAAACGCAAAGGCCTCGCCTAGAAACGTTCACTCGATTGGATACAAATGGATAGCTCGAGAATATTCACCGCAGATTCGCTGAGAAGGCAGAGAAGCCCTGGGAGCTCAGCCATGCCTGTCTGCCTGGTATTTCGCGAGAAAAGGCACACAGGGATGACTGCGCTGCCAGGGCTTCTCGGCGTGCTCTGCCTCTCCGCGATAATAGGGCTGTGCTCGTGCGCGTTGAGCGCTGAGCGTGGAACTCAGCCTCAACAGGAGAACGCGACGCCTGCTCGGCAAAGCGAAGCGAAACCCGCGGCGACCAGGAAGCCAGCCGCAGCCGTTGATCCGAACAAGTTCGCGCTTGTTGTCGCCGGCGTGGGCGGTGAAGAAGCTTACACCCGGAAGTTCACTGCTCAAGCCATGCGACTCTACGAAGCGTTGACCACGCAACTCGGCTTTGCCGCGAAGAACGTCACTCTGCTCACTGAGGCTGCGTCGGGAGGCGGGCCCGAAGATGGCGCCCGCGAATCTGAAGCTCCAGCTCGCCGTGCGACAGCCGAAGAGGTGCGAAAGGCATTTGCTTCGATCAAGTCGGCGGGGAATGCTGAGAGCCTCGTGCTGGTGGTGTTGATAGGTCACGGCTCGTTCGACAATCAACAAGCCAAGTTTAACCTGATCGGACCCGACCTCACCGCCAAAGACTACGCTCAGTTGATTGGCTCGCTTCCAAACAAGAGAGTCGTGTTTGTCGACTGCTCAAGCGCATCGGGCGAGTTCGTCAAACCGCTATCGGCGGAAGGGCGCATCGTGATCACCGCGACTCGGAGCGGCAACGAGCAGAACGCTACGGTGTTTGCGGATCATTTCATCGCGGGGCTTGTGGACGACGCGGCGGACGCCGATAAGAACGGACGCGTATCGGTGCTCGAGGCTTTCAATTACGCAACCAAGCTGACGGCCGACTGGTATAAGCAGAAGAATCGGCTGGCGACAGAGCACGCGTTGATCGACGACAACGCTGACGGCGTCGGCCACGAAGAGGCGGCTGGCGGCGACGGCGCGCTCGCGAAAGTCGTCTACCTTGACTCGAAGAGCATCGAAGAAGCAGCCGGCGACGCGGAACTCGGGCGGCTGATCAAGGAACGCCAGCGGCTCGAGGAAGAGGTTGAGAAGCTAAAGGTCCGCAAGAGCGAGATGAAACAAGAGGAGTACGAGGCGGAGCTTGAACGATTGCTGGTCGATCTTGCGAAGGTCAATCAGCAGATCAAAGCGAAGCAGAAATGATCCACTGAGATGATCCACAGACACATCGCCTGACAGGCGACGGGCGACGGTCGACCGTCTCCGGTCGACCGTCAGCCGGTCTGCGTAATCTGTGGAGGCTTGTTGAATGTTATGAGACGGCTAGGAATTGTCACAATCGTCTTCTTGTTTGGGTGCTCTTTCAACTCGGGCGCCGCGCAGGAGGTCTCGCTTGCGCGAGGTCGCGATCTTCTCAAGCACGGCAGTTACAAAGAGGCGATAGGCGTCTTC
>DATLWF010000462.1:0-9971 GCA_035576605.1 Blastocatellia bacterium
CAGTAGAACTGAATAGGGATTGCGCTTGATCTTCTCGGTCAACTGCCCGCCTTCTTCGTGTCCGACGTAACCCGGCGGGCTGCCGATCAGTTTTGACACCGCGTGCTTCTCCATATACTCGGACATATCGAAGCGAAGCAATGCGCGCTCGGCGCCAAACAAAAACTCCGCGAGCGACCTGGCGACTTCAGTCTTGCCAACGCCTGTCGGGCCAAGGAAAAGGAATGAGCCAACAGGTCGATTTGGGTTCTTGAGCCCCGCGCGGCTCCGGCGAATCGCACGCGAGAGCGCTGAAATCGCGCGGCTCTGGCTGACGATGCGTTTGTGCAACTCGGTCTCAATGCGAAGCAGCTTTGTCGATTCTTCTTCCTTTAGCGATGTGATAGGTATCCCCGTCCAGCGCGAAATCACCTCTTCGATGTCATCGCGATTCACTATGGGGAAGTGTTCGGCAACGAGGTTGTGAGACTCGCGGAGCGTCGCGAGCCGGTCCAGCTCGTCCTGCTCTTTCTGCTTGAAGATCTTCGCGCGCTCGAAGTCGCGCTCAGCGGTCGCCCGCTCGAAAGCGGCAGTGTGACGACGAAGCTTTCGCTGGCAGTCAAGTATCTCAGCTGGCAGATTAGCCTCGCGCAGCTTAACGCGCGCGCCTGCTTCGTCGACGATGTCTATGGCTTTGTCGGGAAGGAATCGATCGGGGATATACCGCTGCGACCCGTAGACTGCGGTCTCGATGGCGTCTTGCGTGTAGCGTACTTGATGAAAGGTCTCATAGCGGTCTTTGACGCCTTCAAGTATCTTGACTGTTTCGCTCTCGGTGGGCTGTGGGACCTTTACTGACTGGAATCGCCGTTCAAGCGAACGGTCCTTCTCGATCGTCTTGCGAAACTCCGCCGGGGTTGTCGCACCAACGCACTGGATTTCACCGCGGGACAGGGCAGGTTTGAGGATGTTCGCGGCGTCGAGCGAGCCTTCAGCCGAGCCCGCGCCGACCAGCGTGTGCAGCTCGTCGATGAAAATGATGTAGTGCGGATTCTCAATCAACTCGCGCATGATCGTCTTGAGCCGTTCTTCGAACTGGCCGCGGTACTTGGTCCCGGCAACCACCAGCGAAAGATCAAGCGCCAGGATTCGTTTGTCGCGTAAGAACGGCGGCACATCGCCTGACACGATCCGTTGGGCGAGACCTTCGACGATTGCAGTCTTGCCCACGCCAGGCTCTCCTATCAGCACCGGGTTGTTCTTCGTGCGACGGCATAAAATCTGGATCACGCGTTCGGTTTCGGCTTCGCGGCCGATCAAGGGATCAAGTTGATCATTGGTTGCTGCTTCGGTGAGGTCCCGGCTGAACTCAGTCAGGTGCGGGGCGTCTTTCTTCTGAGCCATCGCGCGCTCGTTATGCTGCGCGCGGTTGAGATCGTCGCGAATCTGATTGAGCCGCAGGCCGCGCTCGTAGAGTATCTCGGCCGCGGCCGATTTGTCTTCGCGAAGAATACCCAGCAACAGGTGCTCCGTGCCAATGTGTCGATGCCCGAGCCGTTCGCTCTCATCGGCGGCGTAGCTGAGAACTCGCTTGGCGCTTGACGACAATGGCAGGTCGACGGAGGCGGATACTTTGTCGCGAAGGGGAGTGCGTGATTCGATTTCTCTGCGGATAGACTCGACGGTTGAATGCGGGCTGCGAAAGAACTTCTGAGTTAATTGTTTGTCCTCGCGAAGCAAGCCGAGCAGGATGTGTTCTGCTTCAATGGCCTGGGCGCCAAACTGACTTGCTTCATATCTTGCGAAGAAAATGACGCGGCGAGCCTTCTCGGTGTAACGTTCGAACATACCCGGTTCCCGCTAAGGTTGAGGTCCGAAGGGAAAATTGAAAATCAAAAATTGAAAGTTGAAAATCGAACTGGCTGTCGGAATCTATTCAATTTGCATTTTGCAATTTTCAATTTGTAATTTTCAATTCCCCTTTTTCAAACTCAGTTCAAGCGCTCATCGCTTTATTGAAGCCGGCCATCTTCAAGGTGGAACACGCGGTCGCAGACGGAAGCAAGACGCTCGTTATGAGTGACGATTACCGAGGTCAGCTTCTGCGATCTGTGAACCTCCTTGAGCAGGACATGAATGCTTTCGCTTGTCTTGCTATCGAGATCACCCGTTGGCTCGTCTGCCAGAAGCAAGCGCGGCCGGGTCACAAGAGCTCTTGCCAGCGCGACCCTTGCTTGCTCACCGCCGGATAGCTCTCCAGGCCTGTGCGTCACGCGCTCGGCGAGCCCGACGCTCTTGAGCATCGACTCACCTTGCTCTCTTGCCGCTCGGTGCGAACTACGCCCTATGAGCAGCGGCATCATCGTATTTTCAACGGCGGTGAACTCGGGCAGCAGGTGATGAAACTGGAAAATGAAACCAATCTCCCCGTTTCGAAACCGCGCCAAGTCTACCTCACCAAGTTTGAAGATGTCAAACTCGCCCACTTTTACCGTCCCGGAAGTCGGACGGTCTAATCCACCTAAGAGATGCAATAGGGTGGACTTTCCAGCGCCAGAGGGTCCGACGACGGCGACCATCTCGCCTTCGGAGATCTCGAGGCTCAGATCCGTGAACACAACGACTCGGCTTCGGCCTGATTCGTAGGTCTTCGTGAGACCGTCCGCGCGCACGAATGCGGATCGAGGATCGAGGATCGAGGGTCGACGATCTACGCGGTGCGCACGCGCTTCCGAAGTGGCGAATTCTCTATCCTCCATCTTCGATCCTCTATCCTCTATCCTCTATCCTCTATCACTCAAACCTCAGCGCTTCAACCGGATTGAGCCGAGCCGCGCTGAGCGATGGGAAGATCGTTGACAAGAAGCTGATTGCGATTGTCACCGCCACGACGATGACAACATCAAACATCGTCGCGTGAAAAGGAAGATAATCGAGCGCGTAAGCACCGGCCGGCAGCTTGATCCAATGGTGGCCATTCGCGAAATAGCAAAAGCCGGTGCCCAGCGCAACGCCGATAATGATGCCTACGATTCCTATCGATACTCCCTGAGCCATGAACAAATACATCACGCTGCGGCTTGTGGCTCCCATCGATTTCAGGATCGCTATATCCTTGTGCTTTTCCATCACGATCATTATCAGGACGGTGATGATGTTTAACGCCGCGATCCCGATCACGATCAAAAGCGCAATGCCGGTGAGATACTTTTCATAGCTCAACGCGCTGTAGATCGGTGCATTGAGTTGCTGCCAGTCCTGTATTTCATAATCATCGCCGACCGCGGCCAGCACCTCGGCGCCGATTTGCTTGACCGCATCGACGTCGTCAACTTTCATCTGGATGACTTCGGCAACGTCCTCGGTTCCGGATAGCCGTTGGGCGGCTTCAAGCGAGATGTATGCCCAGGTCTCATCGTAATCGCTAAGGCCCGAAGCGAAAATGCCCGCGACTTTGAAATCGCGATAGCGTGGCGCAAGCCCGACGGGAGTCAGATGACCTTGAGGAGAAATGATGGTTGCGATGCCGCCGACCTTGAGTCCTACGATTCGAGCGAGTTCGCGGCCGAGTATCATTCGGTCGATCTTCGCGCCGCTGTCCGGATCGGTGTCAGGTTCGGCGAGCGATTGCGGATCACCCTCGACGGTGAATTGAAAGACTTCGCTCGCGTTGCGGGGAGCACTCATGTCGACGCCTTTGAGGACCGCGCCTTCGGTATCTTTCTCCCCCTGGACAAGGACTCGCTGATATAAGGTTGCTGAAGCCGAACGAATGTGAGGCAGTGAGCTTAGACGCTTTACCAACTCGCGGTAATTCTCAATTGGCTGGCGATCCTTAAGGCTGAGGTTCAGATGAGCGGTGCCGGAAAGGATCTTCGCCTGGAACTCCTGCCGGAAGCCGGTCATCATCGCGAGCACGACTATCAGGGAAGCAACGCCCATTGCCACGGCGGCGATGGCTATGATGGTGATGACGGAGATCATCACCTGCTTTCGCTTTGCGCGCAAATACCGAAGGGCGATGAAGAGTTCGTAGGGCATAAGGGCAGAAGGCAGTAAGCAGAAGGCAGAAGGCAGAAGACAGAAGGGGCTGCCTGCTGACTACTGCTTACCGCCTTCTAATTTCTCCGGGCGCATATGTGGAAACAGGATCACGTCGCGAATGGACCGCTGATTGGTCAGCACCATAACCAGGCGATCGATGCCGATTCCTTCGCCCGCGGTAGGGGGCATCCCGTACGACAACGCGCGTATGTAGTCTTCATCAATCACCATCGCTTCGTCGTCTCCGCGCTCGCGCAGTTTCATCTGCGCCTCGAAGCGCTGCCGCTGATCCACCGGGTCGTTGATCTCGCAAAAAGCGTTTGCGATCTCCATCCCTGAGATGAACAGCTCGAAGCGGTCTACGAATCGGGGATCGCGCTGATTCTGCTTCGATAACGGCGAGAGTTCGGTCGGAAACTCGACGATGAAAGTCGGGTTGATCAATTGAGCTTCGGCTATGTGTTCGAACACTTCGCCCAACAAATGGCCGTAGTCCAGCGATTTGAAGTGTGGAATCTGAGATCTGAGATTCTGGTGCTGCTCTGCCTTTTGCAGAATGCCCTCACTTGTCGATAGATCTTCAAGCGTCGGCCGCTCTTGATTGTCGGGCCAGTAGTGAATCACGGCTTCGCGCATTGTGAGCCGCTTCCACGGACGTGCGAAGTCGATCTTATTCTCTTCAAATTCGACCACCGGCGTACCGCATACTTGTTCGACCAGGGACGAGATCAATTCCTCAGTCAGCTTTAGAAGGTCTTCATATTCTGAGTACGCTTCGTACCATTCGAGCATCGTGAACTCGGGGTTATGCGAGCGGTCGATGCCCTCGTTTCGGAAGTTGCGATTTATTTCGTAAACCTTTTCAAACCCGCCGACTATCAGCCGCTTCAAGTAAAGCTCAGGTGCGATCCGTGCGTACAAGTCGATGTCCAGCGCGTTGTGATGAGTGGCAAAAGGCCGGGCCGCGGCGCCGGTCGGCAGCGACGTCAGCATCGGGGTCTCGACTTCCACGTAGCCGCGCTCGTCGAAGAACCCTCTTATCAGACGGATGATCCGGGAGCGAGTCTCGAACACGCGGCGAACTTCTCGGTTGGCGATCAAATCCGCGTACCGCTGACGATAGCGCAACTCCATCTCATGCAGACCGTAGTACTTGTCCGGCGGCGGAACGAGTGCCTTGGCCAGGAAGGTGAGGGATTCCGCGTGAATTGAAAGCTCACCCGTACGAGTGCGAAACAACGTGCCCTCTGTCCCTATCATGTCGCCAAGGTCCAGCAGCTTCAGCAGCGCCCAGGTTCGCTCATCGACTTCGTTTGATTTGACATAGATCTGAAGCAGCTCAGCGCCATCCGAAAACCTAATGAACGCTGCCTTGCCCATCTTGTTTATGGCGTGAACGCGACCGGCGACGCGTGTCTTAGGGCGTTCGGCTTCCAACTCCTGGCCGGTTTTGTTTGCGAACTGACGCACGATCTGGCTTATCGAATGGGTGCGTTCAAATCTGTGCGGGTAGGGATCGAAGCCCAGTTCAATGATCTGTTCCAGCGCTCGCCGGCGCTCTTCGATTTGATCGTTGACATTTTCGGGCTGCTCATCCTCCATCAAGGTCTCCAGTTCATCAGCGTGCTGCTTGTCGGTCAAGATGAGTCTCGATTATAGGAATGCAGTTTGACGAGTGTCAACGGAAGGTACTTCCCGGTAGCAGGTCGCGTCAAGAAGCCTTAGATTCCAGTTCCTCTAAGCGGCGGAATAGGTCACGCCGGCCGGCGCGCGTCTTCAGCGTATCGTCGTTCGGGATTGCGATTTCATCTCTTAGGCGAGAGAAGTTTCCGTTCATCTCGGTGCGCAGACTTGCGATCTCGGTGCGCAGACCATCGATCAGCTGCTCGAATCGCGCCGCGGTCGCGCCTGACGTTTGCGCCAACTTTGCTTCGAGTCTGGTCTCTAAGCTCTGTAATCTTTCCAAGAGCGCCTCGAGCATTGGCTGCGTTACCATCTCCTGCCGATCATCACTCATAATATGCACCTCGTTCTACTACAGGAGATTTAAATCCTTGAGACCGAAGTTGTCAAGCAATTTACTCCGGATTTGCCAATTATCTTACGCCAGGTGGCGGATTGTGATCACTCGCATTTTTTGCGATGGCTTTACTCGCCTTATCGCCGGGGCTCGCGCGGTGTGCACGCCTCGACGAAGCGGCGTAGCGCCTCGAAATAAGGCTTGCCCCCGACGATGTAAGTAGAGTTATGAGGCGCGCCTTTCACCTCGTAGAACTCCTTCGGCTCTGGTGCGGCGTCGTAGAGTCTGCGGCCCAGCTCGTACGGAACAACTTCATCCGCCCGACTGTGGATGAACAGCTTCGGGCAATGAACTCTAGTGATCTTGCCGACGGAATCCATTTTTGTGTGCAGGAAGACCCGCGGGAAGAAAGGCAAAACAGTGGCGGCCATATCGCGCGCCGATGTAAAGCTCGACTGGACGATCAGACCGGCAGGTTCGACGTGGCTCGCGAGATCGATTGCCGGAACGCCGCCAAGCGATTTGCCGAAAATGATTATGTGATCGGGCGCAACTCGACGCTCGTTGACGAGATAATCCCAAGACGCGCGAGCGTCCAGATAAAGCCCCTCCTCCGTAGGCTTGCCGTCGCTCCTGCCGTAACCGCGATAGTCGATGATAAACACCTGGACCGGCAGTGCCATCACCTCGCGCATCATATCGTATCGGTAACTGATGTTGCCCGCGTTTCCGTGGAACCATAACACGACCATCTCGGCCTTAACCGGCTTGCGCGTCCCGCCTTCACAGCGAAGCGGCGTGCAGTACCACCCGTGCAGCAACACTCCGTCGCTCGTAGTAAAAAGACAGTCCTCAACGCTGGGAAGGATCTCTCCTTCGCGAGCGCAGATCTCACGGACGGTCCACGAGCCGTCGGGGTACCTGGTGGGGAAGTAGATCAGCCGATCTTCGAAGGCCATTATAAGGACCAGCATCACAATGCAGACCATTAGCATTATGCGCGCAATGCGCCATAAGAAACCATTGCTGCGCCAAAAGGTTTGAACGATGCGCTTCATTTTGAAGAAACTACTCGCGGCCTCGCACCATCACCCTTTCGCTGTACTTGCCCATATGACTCCCGCGGTCTTATTCTTCTCCATACGCTTCGTGAGAGTCCAGCAGAAGGGCGGTTACGATGAAGAAGATTCTCGTGGTTGACGATAACCTTGATACGCGTGAACTAACCCACCTGCATTTAACGACTGAGGGATTTATAGTAATTATTGCGGCTGACGCCCGAGAGGGCCTTTACATGGCCGGCGTCGAGCATCCGGATCTAATAATAACCGATATTTCCATGCCCGGATTTACCGGAATAGATATGATCAAGGAACTACGGCAGCAACCCGACCTCGCAAACATTCCGATAATTGTCTTGACCGCTTTTGGACGTGAGGAGATGGATGAAGCAATCAGAACAGGAGCAAACCGGGCGATGAGGAAACCGATACGTCTTGATGAACTCGCAGACAATGTTTCGGAGATGCTTTCGGAACCGAAGCGAAACGCTTAAGTTAGAATTCAGAATTTAGCAAGCGGGAAATATCACCCTACTGGCAAGTATCGGTTTCTTGACCCAGTCGCTCTCACTGTGATACGAATGCCCCTCCGATTTATCAAAGCCCAGCGTCTTTAAACAAACAGGAGATGTATCTATGCGACGATGGCTGCGTGTATCGGCGGGACTAACTCTGTTAGCGGGAACTTCATTCATCGCGTTCGTGTCGTTAGCAGGCGAAAAGTCCCCGGTCGTCGCTCGTGAGAAAACTCAAGGGGCCCACACGATAACGGTCACGCCGTGGGGTCCGGATCAGGCGACCATCGACGACACAAAGAGCGGACTGCTTAAGAACCAAACTCTGCAACGCTACCTAACCGGGAAGAACTATCGAATGCTTGCGTTCGAGTTTCTCGAAAGCGGCGTCAAGGAAGCGAAACCGGAGCCGCCCAGCCGCTATCGAGCTACGTTTTTCAACTACACCAGCAACCAGGCGATCATCGCAACGGGCCGGTTTAAAGACCCCGCCGTCGAAGTTTCGCTGTCATTGGAGCAGCCAATTCCGAGCCCCGAGGAAATCGCGGCTGCTGTCAGTATTGTGTCAAAGGACCCCGTGCTCGGTCCTGCCATTCGCGACGGATCGTTGGAGCCCTATGCGTCGATGCCGCCGCTCGTCGACATCGATCTGCCGGCCGGCAAGGTCGAACGAACCGTTACGGTGGGTCTCATGCCGAAAGATGGCAAGGCCGGCAATGAAGTCGTCGGCGTCAACATGATTCGCGAATCGGTGTTGCGGTACGAAGGTGGCGCGCCACCGACCTCGAAGGCGATCGACTTGAATTGCGGAGTACCAGGCGCAGGCCAGAGTTCGAACGGCCGCGGAGTCGCCGGGCAGTACCAGGTGACCATAATGCGTGGTGCTGAGCTGATATGGGAGTTCCTTGTCATAAGACCGTCGGCCTCGTCGGGAAGCAACGCTTCTGGGATTGAACTCCAAAACGTGAAGTTTCGCGGCAAGATGGTGCTGGCGCGTGCTAATGTGCCTGTCCTCAACGTGCAATATTATCGGAATGTGTGCGGTCCCTACCGCGACTGGTCGTACCAGGAAGGGATGTTTGTCGCCAACGGCACCTACGTTGTCGGAGGCAGTGGTAACGGGATTATGCTCTGCACCTCCGAACCGCAAACGGTTCTAGACAACGGCACTGACGCCGGCAATTTCCGCGGCGTCGCGATTTACGATAGAGAGGACGTGACTCTAGTCAGCGAGCTGGAAGCCGGGTGGTATCGCTACATCACAAAGTGGACGTTCAACGACGAGGGCATCATATCGCCGCGGTTCGGGTTCGCGATGGTAACTAACTCCTGCGTGTGCCAGGGTCACATCCATCACGTCTATTGGCGGTTCGACTTTGATATCGCAACCGCCGCTAACAACACTGTCGCCGAGTTCAATCAGGGTTATTTGAAGACCATGGAGTTCGAGTCAATGCGCTCGCGTCTTACCGCCGACCAGTACTGGGTGGTGTCGAACTCTGTGACCGGCGAAGCTGTGCTTATCCAGCCCGGTCCGCTTGACGGGAATTTCGACAAGTACGGCCGAGGCGACCTTTGGTTATTGCGAAGCCATTTCCCCAGCGAGATTGATGACTCGGGGCAGCCCACCGGAGGTTGCTCAACCTGTGCGCACATCGACCCAATGCTGAACAACGAGTCCATACTCAACCAGGATGTCGTAGTCTGGTACGCGGGGCATAAGATGCACGATCACTTTGACTCTCCAACTCATGTTCATGATGAAGGACCGAACGGACCGGGGCTCATCGGCCCGGACTTGATCCTGCAAAAGTATTAGCATCGAGTCTGCAATTCAATCGACGCTCACGGAGGGCGGTGAGGCGGCCGATCCGCCCGCACCCTCCGTTTTCATTGTGCGGGCGTCCGGGAATCAGTATGACCGGCGCTGCAAGGACCTTGGCCGTAATGACGAAGATACTTGATCGGCAGGAACTGATCCGCGAGCGCGAGCTGCTGCGGGGCGAAGGCAAGTCGTTGGTGTTTACAAACGGCTGTTTTGACCTGCTGCATCCCGGTCACGTCCGCTATCTGGCCGAGGCGCGAGCGTTGGGCGACGCGCTCGTCGTTGCGCTAAACAGCGACCGGTCGGTTCGCGTTCTAAAAGGAGAGGGCCGCCCGATACTGAATGAAAAGGAGCGTGCTGAAGTCATCGCGGCGCTGGAAGCTGTCGACTACGTGATCGTCTTCGACGAAGAGACCCCGCGTGAGCTGGTCGCCGAACTGTTGCCTGACGTCCTGGTAAAAGGCGGGGACTGGCCGCTGGATCAAATCGCCGGCCGTGAGGAAGTCGAAGCCGCCGGCGGCAGGGTT
>DATLWF010000463.1:0-11523 GCA_035576605.1 Blastocatellia bacterium
TCTATGGCGGCATTCGTTGCAAATGGAGTGGACGTTGTCGATCCCGCCTACGTGTGCGGTGTTGTCTGATTCTATCTGCCCGAGCCACAGCTCGCCCTGTTGTAGTGATCCTCGGCATGCTAAATTCAGGCCTGAAACGATGAGCGGGCAAACTGACGACGATCAGGAATCGACGAATCCGTCTTTGATCGGCCGTAACGACGAGAATCCCGACATCCCTCCGGATTGGCTCGAGGCGTTCGAGGCTGCAGCTCGCCGTCCGCTCGAAGTCAGGATGCGTTATAGCTTCATTCACACCTACAAGCCTGTGATGGACGACTCAAAATATCGCTCCTTCGACAGAATGGAAGAGTATCGTCGTTGGTGCGAAGAGAATCTGCCCTCCTGGTTAGGATATGGCCGCGTTTGAATATCGACAGGCGCAAGAAATACGAGACGCTTTTCTGCGCCACGGCGTTCGATACCTCTTTATCGGAAAGTCCGGCTCTATCCTCCTGGGCTTTGCAGACACCACCCAGGATGCAATTGTTTTCCCGGATCGCTCGCCGGAGAATGGTCGTGCGCTGGTAACGGCTCTCGGTGAGTTGGGGTTTGAATTGACCGGTGAGCAGGCTGCGGAGATCGAACGCGGGAGGACTTTCTCCAATTGAAGAACGGACCGTTCGACCTCGACCTGATCTTCGCTCCCGACGGAATCGAGCGGTTTGAGGACGCGTGGCGGCGGCATATTGATGTCGAAGGCTTCCCCGTTTGCCATCTCGACGACATCATCGCCAGCAAAGCGGCCGCGAACCGCCAACGTGATCGAGAGCCACTGCCACGGCTTCGAGCCTTTCGCGAGTACTGGTTGAAAAACAGGAAGCCGTAGTATCTTGCAAGACGACTGGACCGCGCCCGATCAGGCAAAAACTTCCGCATCAACTTCAGAAAAAACCTCATCGTGCAATTGGCAAACGACTCGATCAACCTCGCTTTCATCAATCACGAAGGTCAGATTTATCTCAGAGCCGCCCTGGCTGATCATGTTCACGTTGGTGCTCTCAATTGCCCGGAACAGCCGCGCCGCAACGCCGGGAGTGAACTTCAAGTTATCACCCACTACGCAGACTATCGCTTTCTCCCGCTCAATGGTCACTTCACCGATTCCGCTCAAGTCGCGCTTGATCGCTTCAAGCCTATCCGTATTGTCCAGGGTCATCGACACCGACACCTCAGACGTAGTCACCACGTCGACTGAAGTCTGGTGGCGGTCGAACACTTCAAAGATCGTTCGCAGGAATCCGTAGGCGAGGAGCATCCGCGTCGAAGTCACGTTGACGATCGTCACTCCTCGCTTGAACGCGATCGACTTGATCAGGTTGCGAGACGGCCGCGGCCTCGCGACTATCAGCGTGCCCTCGCAGGCGGGGTTGTTAGTGTTGTAGATGTGAACGGATATTTCTCGTTCAATCGCGGGGAGGACCGTGCTCGGATGCAGCACCTTCGCGCCGAAGTATGAAAGCTCAGACGCTTCGGAGAACGAGATTATGCGAATTCTTCTTGCGTTGGGAACGACCCGTGGGTCCGCTGTCATTAAGCCATCCACGTCGGTCCATATCTCGATCGCTTCCGCGCCGAGCGCCGCGCCGATCAATGCGGCTGAATAATCCGACCCCCCGCGCCCGATCGTAGTCGTAACCCCGTCTCTAGTTGAACCGATAAATCCTTGAACAACAGGCACGTGAGCCGCCTTGATCATCGGACCGAGGGCCTCGCGGGTCCGCCGAGTTGTTTCTCCCATATCCGGCGTGGCCCTTGAGAAACAATCATCAGTGATAATAAAGCTGCGCGAGTCGGCAAGCTCGGCTGGGATTCTCCGCGAACGAAAGGCTTCGGCCACGATCGCCGACGAGAGCCGCTCGCCGAACGAGACGATCGCATCCTGACTGCGCGCGGTGAGCTCGCCGAGCGTGGCAACCGAGCGAATAAGATTATCGAGCTCCGAGAACTGATTCTGGACATCACGCTCGACAGCGTCGAGCTGAGACTCATGAGATTGCGGAAGGAGCGCTCGCGCCGTTGTCAGATGACGTTCGCGAAGCTCGTTGATATACATCAGTGCTGCATCGACGCGGCGCTCCTTTGCCACTTGAGCCACGTGAAGCAGCGCCTCCGTCACGCGCGCCATCGCCGACACGACTACCACAGGCGCGCGGTCCATGCGACCCGACACGATCTCGGCGACGCGATTAATAGCGGCCGCGTCCTGAACGGATGTGCCGCCAAATTTCATGACGATCATGGTTTCTGCTTTATACCATGCGAACCCGGCTCAATGGCCACCGATTCCGTCAACGAGACAAGCGTCGGTTCGGTCGCGTTCCCTAAAAGATTCTCGAAGTCAAAAGCCGACATCGACTCGCCCAACGAAAGAAGCCTCGCGCACAAATGCGCGAGGCTCAGAACTCACTCAGTTAGTTTTAGCGCGGAGCGGCTGCTTAATACGCCGGAACAGATCGAGCGCTCAGAGTACGACTTTAGTCGCCCGCCCGAGACTATGCCTGTCGTCCGATGACTGTCACGAGGGTCCTAATATTCTTTGCTGAGCTCTTCTTGTTCATTCGCAGCCAGCACTCAAGCTATTAAACTCGCGGCGTATCGTCTCCGGACGCGAGGGCCGTTTCTCAATGGCAACCTCGAGGCCGAAGTCTCGCAGGTCCTTTGCCAGCACCTGTACCGCCTCGGCTATGTAGGCCTTGAACCTATCGTCAGTCCCGTGATGTCTCCTCCTCTGAAGCAAGAAGGACATCAATTCTCCGTACGACTTTTCTTCATCAATCTGCATGATTTGCTCCTTATGATTCCAGCGCTCGGTTTCCAGCGCTCCTCTCAGTCACCCGCCTCGCTCAGCACCGGCGAATGACCCCTCGCATCCACTGGAGCTTCGAGGCTGGACGCAATCTCGAGCGCGAAGTCCGGCGCGGCCTCGTGCGCGTATGCCAGCTCTCCGTGTTGTGTTAGATCCAACCCTATCGACTCTTCTTCTTCCGACACCCGCAGACCAATGATCAAGTCCACGATCTTTAGTATGGCGGTCGTGCCGGCCGCTGCGATCAACCACGAAAAAGCAACTGCAATCAGCTGGTTGATTACTTGATGGGGGTTCCCGTCGACCGCTCCCACCGGGAGCGCGTTTCCACTTCCGTCTTTGAAGATCGGGTTAATCGCCGCCGTCGCAAACACGCCGGTCAGCAAAGCGCCTATCGTGCCTGCTGCTCCGTGCACACCAAACACATCCAGCGCATCGTCGTATCCAAACTTCCGC
Organism: Blastocatellia bacterium; assembly: GCA_035576605.1. Classification (GTDB taxonomy): domain Bacteria; phylum Acidobacteriota; class Blastocatellia; order UBA7656; family UBA7656; genus Onstottus_A. The sequence continues at coordinate 3,305 of DATLWF010000463.1, forward strand.
TTGACCACGGCGGTCATCACGTAGCAAACGGCGCCGGCGATCAGGCCAAGCAGCAGCGCCGAAGCCGGGCTAACGAACCCCGACGCCGGAGTGACGGCTACCAGACCTGCGACTGCCCCTGAAATCGCGCCCAGCACCGAAGGTTTATTGGTTCTCGCCCATTCGGCGGCCATCCATCCGAGCGCGCCGCTGGCCGCAGCGAAATGAGTAGCAACAAACGCGCTCGTCGCAAGCCCTCCCGCTGAAACCGCGCTCCCTGCGTTGAACCCAAACCAGCCGACCCACAGCAAACATGCTCCTATGAAGCTCAGGATCAGATTGTGAGGCGGAGATTGGAGAGTTGGGTAGCCTATCCGCCTGCCGATGTAAATCGCGCAAACCAGCGCCGAAACTCCCGAACTGATATGAACAACGGTTCCACCGGCAAAGTCCAAAGCAGGAAACCTTCCGCCCAGCGTCGCGTTGAGCAGACCACCCTTGCCCCACACCATATGCGCCAGCGGGGCGTACACGAAGAGCGACCAGAGCACCGCAAACGCCAACATCGCGCTGAACTTCATGCGCTCGGCGAATGCGCCGGTTATCAGTGCAGGGGTGATTATGGCAAACATCAACTGAAACATCATGTACGTTTGGTGCGGTATCGTCGGGGCATAATCAGCGTTGGGCGCAATTCCAACGCCTCTGAGCAAGATGTGGCCAAGACCACCAATGACCGCATCGCCTTCACCGAAACAAAGACTGTATCCGCACACAAACCACAGCACCGTCACCACGGCCATAAGCACGAAGCTCTGCATCATCGTGGCGAGCACGTTCTTGCGGTTCACGAGCCCGCCATAGAACAGAGCCAGGCCGGGCCCGGTCATCAGAAGAACCAGCGCGCAACAAACCAGCATCCAACCGTTATCCGCCGATCCCTGCGCCGCAGCTACGGCGTCTTGAAGCTTCTTGATCTGATCGTCCCCAATGTTGTTCTGAGCGTAAGCTGCGAGTGGGAAGCCGATCGCCAGCACTCCAAAAACCAGAACGCTGAATTTCCTCGTGAGCCTCATTAGCACCTCCGGAAACGTGGAACGCCGCAGGCCAATGGCCGCACAGTGATCGGCAACCTATGTGCCAGCCGCCGGCGAGCTCAATATGCGCGATTCGCGGAGATTTTCTTTGAATTTCCGACTGGCCGCCGAGAACCTGCAGGTCAAGCCGGTGACAAAATTGTCGGCGCTCGAGCTGGCGCCGACAATTTTGTGGCATGAAGCGCGAGTGCGACAATCTTCAGTTTGTCGTAGTGCCTAGTTTGCCGGCTGATCTCGACAAACTGAAGTTTGTCGGACATCCGGCTAGCGAAAGCGTTGACAGTCGATGGTGTATTTCTTGACCTTGTAGCCTAGTATTCGCTCGGTCGTATCGAGAAGCTTCGCCGCGCGAGCGCGGTTGCCGCGTGAAGTCTTCAAAGCGTCCTGGATCAGGTCTTTCTCGTAAGCCTCGATGGCTGCGGTTAGCGACAGCCGCGTCACCGTGTCGCTCGCGGCAGCGGTCTGAAGCGTGGGCGGCAGATGATGCCCGTGAATTACGTTCCCGTCGCACACCAGCAGCGTCCGCTCGATGCAATTCTCGAGCTCGCGCACGTTGCCCGGCCAGTGGTAAGACGTGAGCATATCGATGGCCGGCGTTGAAATGCGCTTGATCCGCTTGTGATGCTGGCGCGCGTACTTGTCAACGAAGTGTTCGGCCAGCTCGAGAATGTCAGGCCTCCTTTCGCGGAGAGGCGGGAGATAGATCGTGAATACGTTGAGTCGATAATAAAGGTCTTCGCGAAAGACCCCTTCACGTATCGCCCTCTCGAGGTCCTTGTTTGTTGCCGCGATGAGCCGCACATTTGACTTGATTGTTTCGGTGCCGCCGAGGCGTTCGTATTCGCGCTCTTGAAGCACGCGCAGCAGCTTGATCTGAGTAGCCTGGCTCAGCTCGCCAATTTCATCGAGAAAGAGCGTTCCGCCTTCAGCCATTTCGAAGCGGCCCTTCTTGCGACTGCTGGCTCCGGTGAAGGCGCCCTTTTCATAGCCGAACAACTCCGACTCGATCAAACTCTCGGGAAGGGCGGCACAGGCTACCTTTATGAAAGGCTTGCTTGCACGCGGCGAATTGTAGTGAATCGCATGCGCTATCATCTCCTTTCCGGTGCCGGACTCACCGCGAATCAGAACAGTCGTGTTAGTGGGAGCAACCTGCGAGATCTGCTCGTAGACCTGACGCATTGGGCCGCTGTTTCCGATGATGTTCGAGAAGTCATAACGCTGCTTGAGCTCCTGCCGGAGATGTATGTTCTCATCGAGCAAACGTTGCTTCTCGAGCTCGACCATCTGATGGACCTTGAGCCCCTGAGCGACAATTGAAGCGACCACCCTCAGAAACTTGACCGCCCGGTCGTAGTCGCGATCCTTCTTGTAGCGCAGCACCCCCGCCAGCGCTCCGATCGACTTGCGGTTCAGTGTTATGGGCACGCAGATGAAGGTGATCTCTTGCCTGCTCAGCTTTTTCGTTTGGTCTGCGCGTCCCAGAAACAGCGGCTCGTTGCTCGCCTGCGGGACGACGACTGGTTTGCCGCTTTCGACAACCCGCCCGGTGATTCCCTCTCCAAGCCGATAGCGCGCCCGGCGGCCTTCCGGCGTGAGACCGCACGCCGCCTCTATGTAGATTTCCCTGGAGTCGGAACCAAGCAGCGTAACGGCGCTGCTCACAAAACCGTGGTGATCCTCGAGTATTTCCAGGACACGATGGAGGGCGGCCTTCTGGTCAAGCGTCCCCGACAACGCCTGGCTGATTTCGACAAGCGTCGTCAGTTTTCTAATCTCGCCCGTTTGGTCTGGTCTTGAGGCCATCCAGTTCAGCTCCAGACAGTGGATCCTACAGTTTTGTTGCCTCCAGGTAAGTCGCCGACATTATTGTATTGAGGCTGCCAACCAGTCAAGTCATTACTCACGCGCCAGCCGGCCGGCAGCGCTGGCCAAACGGGCCTCAAGCGGACTTTCAAGACGCCGGGCAAACAGTTTTGTTCAGCAAGCTGTATTCCTATGGCTCGTATCGATGCTCTTCTTGCTCCTTAGAACCAAATAACCAGCTTTGATAGCCAAAGCAGTCAAGTATGGTACTGGCATTGCTCTTGGGGAGACTCGCAGGATCGAATGCGCTACTGTGTCAACTATCGAATCCCGCCTATACGGCTTGCTGTGCGCACTTCACTTCACGCTTCGATCCACGCAGGAGACCAATGCGAAACGAACCCCGCGACGAATTGTTGTACGACCCGCTCGACGAGCACGATGCGTGCGGGGTGGGATTCGTCGCAGACGTTTCCGGACGCGCCACTCACCAGATCGTCGAGAGCGCTCTTGAGGCTCTTTGCAATCTGACACACAGGGGAGCCATCGATGCCGACGGCAAGACCGGAGACGGAGCAGGTCTTCTCACTCAGCTGCCGCTGAGGTTCTTTCGGCGAGAAGTCGAGCGATTAGGTCAAAGGCCGGAGGATGAACTCGCCGTTGGCATGTTCTTTCTCCCTCGAGATGAAGGTCTGGTCGCGCTCTGTCGCCAGATCGCGTCCCACGTGAGCGAGAGCAACGGGCTCGCTCCGCTCGGCTGGAGACAGGTGCCCGTCGATGAGAATGAGTTAGGGTCGAAGGCACTGGCAACCGCGCCGCGCATCGAGCAGTTGCTGGTCGCGCGCGGCCGCGTATCGAAGAGCGAATTCGAAACCACACTTTATCGCGTAAGGCGCGAGGTCGAGCGGAGAACGTCGGAGATCGAGGGCTTTTACGTACCGTCCTTTTCGTCTCGTACGGTCGTTTATAAGGGGCTCTTCGTCGGCAGTCAGATTGGACCGTTTTATCCTGATCTCAGCGAGCCCGATTTCGAAGCGGCGCTCGCCGTGTTTCATCAGCGCTACTCAACCAACACGTTTCCCAACTGGTCGCTCGCTCAGCCTTTTCGACTGTTGGCCCACAACGGTGAGATCAATACCATTTCTGGAAACCGGGGCTGGATGCGCGCTCGCGAGCGTGAAACGACGGGCCGGTTATCGTCCGCCGACTCTTCTGAGCCGCGATCCGTCATCTGGAGCAAAGGTTCCGATTCTGCAAGCCTCGACAACACGCTCGAGTATCTGGCGATGTCCGGTCGCGGCGTAACGCAGGCTGTGATGATGCTGATTCCGGAAGCCTACGAGAGATCAGATGAGATACCGCCAGAGCTCAGAGGCTTCTACGATTACGCGGCGAGTCTTACGGAACCGTGGGACGGGCCCGCGGCCGTCGCGTTCACTGACGGGCGCTTCGTTGGCGCGGCACTCGATCGCAACGGACTACGCCCGGCACGGTATGCAGTCACAAACGACGGCCGTGTGGTTGTGGCTTCAGAGGCGGGCGTCATAGACCTGGCTCCAGAGATGGTTGTTCAAAAAGGACGCCTCGGTCCCGGACAAATGATTGCGGTCGATACCGAGTTGGGCGTTCTGCTCACAAACGATGAAATCAAGCGTCGGGTCGCAGCGCGGAACCCATACGCCGGTTGGGTAAGGCGTTCCTCGGTTGATTGTCCGGATCTCAACGATGATCACAGCGCGTCAATCGACGACGAACGCGCGTTGATCAGGCGAATGAAGAGCTTTGGTTACACGGTCGAGGATGTCGAAAGAATACTGGGGCCGATGCTGGTCGAGGGCAAAGAACCTGTCGGGTCGATGGGCGACGACACGCCGCTCGCATTCTTATCTTCCAAACCCAGACTGCTTTACTCCTACTTCAAGCAGCGATTCGCCCAGGTCACCAACCCGGCAATCGACCCAATCCGGGAGCGCCTGGTGATGTCGCTGACAACTCTTCTAGGAGCCCGCGGCAACCTCGCCGTCGAGACGCCAGCTCAACCGAAATTGATTAAACTCTCAAGTCCAATTCTCTCCGCGGCGGCGCTCGAGTGGTTGGCCAGGCAGGGCGGAGCGGGCCGTCGGTGTCTCACTTTGCCTGCGGTTTTTGACATCGCGAGGGGCGGAGATGGCTTGAAGCGCGCAATCGATGAGCTACGCCAGCGCGCGAGCGAGGCCATTGAGGGAGGCTGCTCGATCCTGATAGTTGACGATCTGGTGGTGAGCGAATCTGAGACGCCCATACCGATGCTGCTCGCGGTAGGAGCGCTCCACAGTCACCTGATCCGCAAAGGCCTGCGAATGCGCGCGAGCCTCGTAGTCCGCACCGGCGAAGCTCGAGACGATCACCACATTGCCTGCCTTATCGGTTTCGGCGCGAACGCGGTCAGTCCGTCACTTGCATTCGACGTAATCGCGCACGAAGGTCCGAGACGAGGGCTGACCAGTTCCGATGCATTCAGGAACTACAGAAGGGCCCTCGAAGACGGATTGCTAAAGATCATGGCCAAGATGGGCATTTCGACGCTGTCCGGTTACTGCGGAAGCCAAACCTTCGAGATCGTCGGTCTTGACAAGCATCTCGTCGAAGAATACTTCAGCGGAGCCCCCTGTCGCTTGAACGGCGTCGGCCTTGATGAGATCGCCGGTGACGCTCTGCGTTTCCACCAGGCGGCTTGCTCACAGACCGAGCCGGCGCTTGAAGACGCTGGATTCTTTCGTTATAGATTTGGCGGTGAATATCACAGTTTTAATCCCGCGGTGTTTCGAGCGCTGCACCGAGCTGCCAGGGGCGGCGACCCCGGCGAATACGGGCAATACGCCGCCGAGGTGCTCGGGCGGCCGCCTTCAACCTTGCGCGACCTGATTGAGTTCCGTCCGGGACGCCCTGTCGTGCTCGATGAGGTCGAACCTGCTGAACGCGTGCTGGCGCGTTTCTCAACGTCGGGCATGTCACTCGGCGCGCTTTCGAAAAAGGCGCACGAAACTCTGGCCATCGCGATGAACCGGCTTGGCGCCAAGAGCAACAGCGGCGAAGGCGGCGAAGACAATCGCCGATTCAAACGTAGACCGGGCGGCGATCTCGCAAACAGCAGAATCAAGCAAGTCGCGTCGGCCCGCTTCGGTGTGACTCCTGAATATCTTGTTTCGGCCGACGAGCTCGAGATCAAAATCGCCCAGGGCTCGAAGCCGGGTGAAGGCGGGCAACTGCCCGGCCATAAGGTCACCGCCGAGATTGCCGCCATTCGGCATTCGGTGCCCGGGGTGACATTGATCTCGCCGGCGCCGCATCACGACATCTACTCCATCGAGGACCTCGCGCAACTGATCTATGACTTGAAGCAGATCAATCCCGAGGCTCGAATAGCAGTCAAATTGGTGGCCGAAGCTGGAATCGGAACGATCGCGGCCGGCGTCGCCAAAGCGGGCGCGGACGTGATTCACATAGCCGGCCACGACGGCGGCACGGGCGCCTCGCCACTCGGGTCGATAAAAAACGCCGGCACGCCGTGGGAACTGGGATTGGCGGAGACTCAGCAAGCCCTGGTTATGAACGATCTGCGGGGGCGCGTGCGACTTCGAGTCGATGGCGGACTCAAGACCGGCCGCGACGTGGTGATCGCCGCGATGCTTGGGGCGGATGAGTTTGGGTTTGCCACAGCCGCAGTGGTGGCACTCGGTTGTGTGATGGCCAGGCAATGCCACATGAACACTTGTCCGGTCGGTATTGCGACTCAAGATCCCGCGCTGCGGCGCAAGTTCACCGGGACTCCGGAGATGGTAGTCGGGTTCTTTCGAGCTCTGGCCGAGGACATAAGGCAATTGCTCGCCGACATCGGTTTCCGGTCGCTCGATCAGGTCGTCGGCCGGAGCGACCTCCTATCGCAGAAGACCGACCTGAAGCTGCCACGGAGCGCGAACATCGATTTGGGTCCGCTTCTTCGTCGCGCGGAAAAAAAAGGCTCCGCGCCGCGGCCTTTTGCTGATGCGCCTGTTCTCAAGTCTGTCGACTTGCTTTCGAATGCCATCGAGCAAGCATGTGAACAGGCGGTCCGCGATCGCTCGACCATCGCTGAGACATTTGAGATTAGAAACACGGATCGAGCGATCGGCGCGCGGATCGCGGGAGCTATCGCTCGCCGGTACGGCGATGCAGGGCTCCCTGACGGTGCGATAAACCTGACCTTCGCGGGCTCGGCTGGCCAGAGCTTTGGCGCATTCAACATTGACGGGTTGAGGCTGACTCTGGTCGGCGAAGCTAACGATTACGTCGGCAAGGGAATGTCGGGCGGAGAGATCGTAATTCGCCCGCCGGTTGATTCCAGTTTCGAATGGTCCCGGAATGTGATCATCGGCAACACCGTGATGTACGGTGCCACGGGCGGGACGCTGCTGGCCGCCGGCCGGGCGGGCGAGAGATTCTGCGTTCGAAACAGCGGAGGACTTGCCGTGGTCGAAGGCGTTGGAGATCACGGGTGTGAATACATGACCGCGGGTGTCGTGGTCGTTCTTGGTGAAGTAGGTCGAAACTTTGCCGCGGGCATGACCGGTGGCGTGGCGTTTGTGTTCGATGAGCACGGCAGCTTTCAGACAAGATGCAATCGGGAACTCGTCGAGCTCGTGAGGATCGCCGAACACAACTCACAGGCTGTTCGCGCGCTGATCGAGCGGCACTACGAGATGACTGGCAGCCCTCGAGCTTGCGAACTATTGTCCAACTGGGAGCGTTCCCGCGATCTCTTCTGGCAGGTCGTCACGCAGGCCGAGGCAGCGCGGCTAACGGATGCAGAGTTACCTCACGTTAGCGTTGCTATCGCTCTTGAGCCGTCTCCTGTGGCCGCAGGTGACTAATGTTAATTCGTGCCCAGGCCTCTACCCGGGCAGCGGCGCGGACACATGTTCGTGAACGATCAGCCACTTTGCGCCGCGCTTCTCCCATATGGCCGTGTGCCGGCAATCAACCTCCATCGCCCCACCCGCTTTTGGCTTTGCCGAAAGATGAAAGGTCACCGTCGTCCAGACGATGTTCCCACGCTGGGTCACCTTGAGATCGTCCATCGGAGTCAGCTTGCCGCTCGACATCGTTTCAGTGAAAGCCTTTATCACACCCGCCTTGTACTCAGCCCAACTGTTGTACTTGAGCGGGGCGACGTCGTAGAAGATAAGGTCGGCGTCCTTGGCGTAATACTTGGCCGCTTTGTCTGGGTCGAGAGTGCTCCAGGCCGTGTAGTACTGATCTATCATGACCTTGAATTCGGCTTCCAGAGCCGTTTTCGCGGGGGTCTTCTTCGCCTGAGCC
>DATLWF010000464.1:0-7423 GCA_035576605.1 Blastocatellia bacterium
CTTCGGCGCGCAGGCCGGACAGTCCGACACGACCGGAACGTCGAATTCCTTCTTTGGTTATCAAGCGGGGTTCTCGACCACCACGTCGGGTAACAATTCGTTCTTCGGGACGTTTGCAGGGCTGTTCAATTCGACCGGAACAAACAACACCTTCGTCGGAATGAACGCCGGCCGGGCGAACACGACAAGCAGCAGCAACGCATTCTTCGGAAGCGGCGCCGGACAAGCGAATACCGGCGCGCAGAACTCATTCTTCGGACGCAGCGCCGGACAGGCGAACACAGGGGGCGCGAGCAATTCATTCTTCGGATTCAACGCCGGCCTCGCCAACACAACCGGCGGCAACAATTCGTTTTTTGGACAGAATGCTGGCGCGGCAAACACAACCGGTCTTCACAACTCGTTCTTTGGAGACAGTGCGGGCGCGGCGAACACGGCGAGCTTCAACGCATTTTTCGGAGACAGCGCAGGGTTGGGCAACACAGGCGGCGCCGCCAATGCATTCTTCGGACGCGGCGCGGGACTGTCGAATACGTCGGGCGCGAGCAACTCCTTCCTGGGATTCAACGCAGGACTCAGCAATGTAACCGGCGATCACAACACTATGGTGGGCGTCTCTGCTGATCTCGGCTCGGGCAATCTAACCAACGCCACCGCCATGGGCGCGAACGCCCAGGTCACGCAGAGCAATTCGCTCGTCTTAGGCAGTATCAACGGCGTCAATGGCGCCACGGCCGATACCAGCGTCGGCATCGGCACAACCAGCCCGACGAGCGCAAGGTTGCAAGTGGAAGGCGGCGTCGGCGTGGGCATATACGGTCACGGTGCAACGGGCGTGCAAAGCGTCGGCCAGGGCGTCGGCAGTACCGCCCTGGAAATCACGAACGGGGCGATCAAGGTAACTGGGGCTGGCGTCGGAACAAATACTGCAATCTTCATTCACGTAAAGACCGCTGCCAACGCCTGTCTTGGCAGCACCGTCACGGCGATTGACAATCCGAATACTAATGGGGATCCGAGCGCAATACTCTTCGTTACTCCGCGGCTAATCGCTGGTGTTGGAGCTTATCCGACATCCGGTGCCGTCTTGTCTTACTACTCTGCCGCCAATGCCCCTCAGCTGTGTCCTCAACTAAGAGATCGGTGGACGATTGATACCGCCTGTTGTTCGATCCCGGACGGCGCCCAGTTCGCCATTCTTGTCATCAAGCCATGAAGCAAATGCACGATTCACGCGCAGTGGGCGCAAAGCGCGTCTCGTCTGCCTTGACCGTCCGAACGCTTCTGTGTGCCGGGCGGTCGGACCGAACAAGTCAAGGCCGGGACGGCAACAGCGTCTCGACCCTTCGAACAGCGGAGCAGAAAGGCATTAAACGGCGCGCGAAAGCTCCATTGCGAGGCACGGAGGCAGAAGTGAAGCGACCACACCTAACCTATGTAATGCTGCTGACAGTGGCCATTATCGTGATTGCTGAGTCGCTCTCTATCAAGCGGGTGAGCGCCATCACCTTCACCGTGACCACCACCGCTGACAACGGAAGCAATGCAAGCCCGACCGCCGGCTCATTGAGGAAGGCGATACTTGATTCAAACGGTGGATTATTCGTTGACACGATCAGCTTCGCTATACCAGGAGGCGGCGTCCATACGATCACTCCTCCGACGCCGCTGCCGGCGATCACCGATCCGGTGTTGATAAACGGATGGAGTCAGGGCGGAGCGGGCTACACCGGCCCGCCGCTTATCGAGATCAGTGGCGCAAGCGCGGGAGCAGGCGCGACGGGGCTGACAATCACGGCAGGCAGTTGCACGGTACAGGGACTGGTGATCAATCGCTTCAGCGACAACGGGATTCTTCTGCAATTCAACGGCGCCAATACGATCCAGGGCAACTACATTGGCACGAACAGCGCCGGCACCGCGGCTTCCGGAAACGGCATTGGCGTGTTTATCGGCAATTCTCCTAACAACATCGTCGGCGGAACGACCGCCGCAACTCGCAATATCATTTCGGGAAACAGCAATAATTCAGTGTCTGGTAGTGGCGGCGTGCTCATATACGGTACCGGTTCAACGGGTAATCGGATACAGGGCAACTACATAGGAACCGATGTGACTGGCGCGGTTGCTGTACCCAACCTTCAAGGCGTAGATGTTGATTCGGCGTTCAACAACATAGTCGGCGGAACGACAGCCGCAGCTCGCAATATCATTTCAGGTAACAGCAATTCGGGTGTTCTCATTGGCGGTTCAGTTCCCAGCTCGAGTGGCAATGTGGTGCAGGGCGACTTCATCGGCACAAACGCCGCCGGCACTTCTGCCTTGAGCAACCACGACGGCGTTGTCTTGCAGGACGATGCATCTAACAACACCGTCGGTGGCTCGGCTGCGGGAACCGGCAATGTCATTTCCGGTAATACCTCGAGCGGGGTCTCTGTCACCGGCTTCGCGGGAGCCACTTTTGTGCAAGGAAATCTCATAGGCACAAACGCAGCCGGCACTGCTGCTTTGGGGAATGGCGGTAACGGCGTGGCAATCAGCATCACCACCGGTGGCAACATCATTGGCGGAACATCCCCAGCAGCCGGCAACCTCATTTCGGGTAACAACTTTCGCGGGGTCGATGTCAACGGTTCTCAGAATGTCTTTCAGAATAACCTCATCGGAACAAATGGCGCCGGCATGAATCTGGGCAACGCGGATACTGGTCTCTACATTCTCGGAGACAATAACACCATCGGAGGCGGAGTCGGTCTCGGAAACACTATCGCGTTCAACCGCGGAAAAGGACTCGTTGTAGGCTCCGGGACTGGAAATGTCATCTTCACGAATTCAATCTTCTCCAACAGCGGCGGATTGGCGATCGACTTAAGCGACGATGGCGTTACACCGAACGACGCTCTCGATGCTGATGTTGGCGCGAACAGACTGCAGAACTTCCCCTTGCTTGGCGCCGCCGTCAACAACGGCGCAGGCACTGTTGTTCTCGGCCAGATCAACAGCACCCCGAATACTACTTTCACGATCGAGTTCTTCTCTAATCCTTCGTGCGACGCATCAGGCAACGGCGAGGGCCAGACCTTTCAAGGCGCAACTCTCGTCACTACCGCGGCAGACGGCAACACAGTGTTTTCTCTTACGCTTCCCTTTGCCGTTCCTGTCGGACAGGTCATTACCGCTTCCGCAACTAACAATGCTACGCACGACACCTCTGAGTTTTCAGCTTGCAAGAACGTCACCGCTGGAACACCTCTGGATGTAGAGTGGGCCTCGGCGTCGGCAACCTCCTTCGACGACGGCGCGCTCATCCAATGGCAAACCGGATTGGAAGTCAACAATCTAGGCTTCAACATCTATCGCGATGATGGCGGCAAGCTCTCGCCGGTCAATTCGCAACTCATCGCAGGCTCCGCGTTTTTGGTAGGCTCGGATATTGCTCTTCGATCGGGTTACTCTTACCAGTGGTGGGATGCAAAGATCGCTGATTGCGCAGATTGTAAGAGTGCGGCTTACTGGATCGAGGACCGAGACATAAACGGAAAGAGTGGCTGGCACGGACCGGTCTACGCCAACCCCGCATCGGACCGAGATCGGCCGGCTTCAATTCAACAATCAAAGACGCTCGCCGCCCTTTCAGCCACGCAAGGCCCATCGGTCCCGCTCGAAGCTCGCGCCGGACTCTCCATCCCTACATCGGCCGGTTTGCAACTCCAATCGATGGTTGCTGCCGCCCGCGCAATCAAGATAGCGGTCAAACATCAAAGCTGGTATCGCGTGACCCAGCCTGAACTGATTGCGGCAGGGCTCGATACTGCGGTTGACCCGCGCACCATGCAGCTCTTCGTTGACGGCAAGCAGTTGGCCATCAGAGTCATTGGTGAAGACGACGGGCGGTTTGATTCGATGGATGCGGTTGAGTTCTACGGCACTGGCATCGACTCCGCTTTCAGCGACGCGCGCATCTACTGGCTGATCGCAGGCAAACAGCCTGGCCTTCGCTTAATCAATGTGCAGAGCCCGGCCCCGCCCGTTACGGGCGGAAGCTTCCCATTCACCGTCGAGCGCAAAGACAGACTGATCTACTTCGCCGCGTTGAGGAATGGAGAAAGAGAAAACTTCTTCGGACCGGTCTTAGCAACCCAACCAGTCGAACAATCTCTCACGGTGCAGCACATCGACCAATCGGCGCCGCAACCGGCCGTATTGACAGTTTCTCTACAGGGTGTGACGAACTTTCCGCACGTGGTCACCGCACAGCTTAATGGAAGCGACGTGGGACTACTCGTCTTTCAGGGCCAGGAGTTGAAGGAGGCCACGATCTCGGTCCCTCAATCGCTCGTCACCGAAGGCAACAACCAGGTGCGATTGATTGCTCAAGGCGGCCCTGGCGACGTGAGCCTCGTTGATTATGTTCGGCTCACATATCAACACGCGCTTACCGCAGATGGCGACTCGCTGCGTCTGACCGCAAACGCACAGCAGCTAATCACGATCGACGGATTCACCAACGAAGCGATTCAAGTCTTCGATGTCACCGAGCCGTTTTCCGTTCAGCAGTTGACGGGTGCGATCGTAAAGCGCGACCAGGGTGGTCTCTGCTTTGCAGCAACGGTGCCGGGGAAGGGCGTGCGAACTTTGATCGCGCAGACGGAAGACAAGGCCAATAAAGCGGCGAATATCACGGCCGACAATCCTTCCAGCTGGCGCAATGGATCGCAAGGCGCGGACCTCGTCATCATCACTACCAGGGACTTGTTCGAAACGGTTCAAGAGCTGAAGCAAATACGGGAACGAGACGGGCTGACTGTGGCGCTCGTCGACATTGAAGACGTCTACGACGAGTTCAGCTACGGGCAAAAGACTCCGCAAGCGATTCAGGACTTTCTCTTTTTTGCCGGGAACAACTGGAAGAAGCCAATCCGCTACGCGCTGTTTTTCGGCGACGCGAGTCTCGACCCCAAGAACTACCTGGGGCTCGGCGAGTTCGATCTCGTCCCGACGAAGCTGATAGACACGACGTTTATGGAGACGGCTTCGGACGATTGGCTCCCGGATTTCAATAAGGACGGAGCGGCCGACATCGCGATTGGTCGCTTGCCGGCTCGCACCGTCGCAGAAGCGAAGATGATGATTGAGAAGATCGGCTCTTATGAGAAATCCATCCCAGCGGATGAGTCGCTTCTGGTGTCGGACCGGAACGACGGATATGACTTCGAGGGCGCAAACGCGCAGCTGATTCCTCTGTTGCCCGCAGACGTGAGGGTGATTGAAATCAAACGAGGCCAGTTGGGAGACCAGATGGCGCGCTCTCTTTTGATCGATGCGATCAATCGCGGTCAGCGGCTCGTCAACTACGCGGGTCACGCGAGCGCCAACGTCTGGCGGGGCAACATCTTCAACTCGCAGGACGCGAGCCGGTTGCAGAACCAGGAACATCTTTCGGTGTTTGTGATGATGAACTGTCTGAACGGCTACTTCCAGGATCCGGCTATCGAATCTCTGGCCGAAGCTCTCTTGAGAGCCCCAGTCGGAGGCGCAATTGCGGTGTGGGCGTCATCCGCGATGACCTACGCCGACGGACAATCGGAGATGAACAAGGAATTGTACCGTCAGCTTTTTTCCAGCGGGCCCGCGGTGAGACTTGGCGACGCCGTTATCAGGGCGAAGGCGATGACATTTGATGCCGAGGTTCGTGAAACCTGGATCCTGTTCGGCGACCCAACCATGCGGGTAAGGTAATCCGTCACAACGGAATGTCGCCGTGCTTCTTTGGTGGGTTCTGATTCCTCCGCCGCATAAACGCTCGCTGATACCGCCGACGGCGGGTATGATGCCGCTGGCGGGATTATGAAGTTAGGTCGTTTGCATCAATCTACAGCTGGCGCCATTATTGCGGCAGTTCTGGCGCAGTGTCTGCCGGTCGCGCTGCTTCTGTTGGCCGCGCTCTCGGTCTGCGCCCAACAACTTTCCGTGCGTCACTACGATGTCTCTGACGGACTGGCCAATAGCCATGTGAGTGCTATTCATCAAGACGCGAAGGGCTACCTCTGGTTTGGCACCCGGGAAGGGCTGAGCCGGTTTGATGGCTACCGTTTCATCAATTATGGAACGCGCGATGGCTTGGGAAACCCGGTGATCAATGCGCTGGCCGAAGATCGGCAAGGCCGTCTTTGGATTGGCGCAAACGGCGGCGGTGTGGCTCGCCTGATTGATGACCCGCGAGAAATCTTCGCATTGCACCAGCCCCAGGCGGCGAGCACGAGATCGAAGTTTGTCAGTTATCGCGTTGGCGATTCGCTTGCGTCGAACCGCGTCAATGCACTGCTCTTCGATGACAGCAACAATCTTTGGTGCGTCACCGATGATGGGCTTTATCGCGCGGCGGTGAGCGAACAGGGCGATCTCCAGTTCGAGCTGGTCGTGCCTCATCAGAACGTAGCGACTGGGATGGCAGCTTACGGCGATAGCCAGGGGCGGCTCTGGTTCGGGATCGAAAACGAGCTGATCGAGGTCGTCCAGAATCAGCTCATCAAATATGGTCCAGCCGATGAGGTCGGCCGCGATCAAATCGCGCGCGTCATCGAGGATCGCCAGGGCCGCTTGCTTGTCGCCAATCAGCGCAACGTGTTCGAATTCATCTCGCCCACGGAGCCCGACAGCCGCGGACACTGGCAGAGGCTACCGCTGGCGCTCAAGCCGGACCAGGGAATATTTGCGCTGCTCATCGATTCCACTGGGGTGCCCTGGATCGGTACCTGGAACGGGCTCGTCAAATACCAGAATGACCAGCAAAGGGTCTACACCACCGCTCAGGGGTTGAGCGACAACAACATTCTGGCTTTGGCTGAAGATCGCGACGGCAATCTGTGGATAGGGACGGCGGGTGGCGGCGTGTGCAAGCTGGCAGGCGAGCTGATAGTCAGCTTTACCAGAACCGAAGGACTTCCAAATCACAGCGTCATCCAGGTTGTCGAGGATCATCAAGGACGCATCTACGCGAGCGTCCAGAACGCTGGCCTGATGGAGATCGGAGCAGAGAAAGCCGTGCCGATTGCCCGCTCGCAAGCGCCGCCATTTGAGACTAGCTGGCTTTTTCAGGACAGCCGGGGCGACTGGTGGGTCGGCACCGTCGACGGTCTGTTTCGGTTCCGGGAAACCGACCTGCAACTGCGACGTGGCGCCAAGCTATCTCCGGCCACTGGCATCTCCGCCGCAAGTCTGAAGGCTGGCGTTTCTCTTTATGAAGATCGGGCCCGAAAGTTGTGGGCCGTCGCGCTGGATGGCAATCTCTATCGGATGGATTTAACGCGGCAGGAGCGTGTTGTATTCGAGAATCTGCCAGTGCGCCTCATCCCGCCCTTTGATCAGACTTTGCTCTTGACGAGCGACCGCGCGGGCGTGCTCTGGTTGGGCGTGCATGACG
>DATLWF010000465.1:0-16860 GCA_035576605.1 Blastocatellia bacterium
CCACATATGCGGAAGAACCTCGCCGATCGACGTTCTATCAGCAGTTGTGGGAGCGCATTCGGCAATTACCCGGCGTCGAATCGGCGGGTGGCGCCGCAATCCTGCCATTGAGCGGCAGCATCAGTTGGGGCGGCGTCGGAATTGAGGGCTATGACCCGGCATCCGGACAAAGCTTGATCCAGGCCGATCAGCGCGTCGCCACCGATGGTTATTTTGAAACAATGGGAATTCCGTTGATTAAGGGGCGCTTTTTCACCGAGCAGGACACGTCGCAGTCCACGAAAGTCGCGATCATTGACGAGAATATGGCGCGTACCTACTGGCCCGACGCAGATCCGGTTGGCAGGCGACTGAAGCGCGGCGGCGTGAGTTCCGATTCGCCCTGGCTGACCATCGTCGGCGTTGCAGGCAATGTCAAGCAATACGCGCTGGACGCAGATTCTCGCGTTGCTCTGTACACTCCGCATCAACAAGAGCCTTATAGCACTATGTACGTCACCGCGCGCACGGCTGGCAACCCTCTCGGCCTGGCGGCGGCGGTGACGCAAGTTGCGCGGGCGATGGACCCAAACGTACCGGTCTACGATATCAAGACCATGGAGGAGCGGCTTTCTGAGTCACTGGCGCGACGGCGCTTCGCCATGTTTGCGCTCGGTCTGTTTGCTCTAGTCGCCATGCTCCTTGCCGCGGTCGGCGTCTACGGTGTGATGTCGTACGCGGTTGCCCAGCGTACGCGCGAAATCGGGATTCGCGTCGCGCTCGGGGCGAAAACAAGCGACGTGCTAAAGCTGGTCGTCGCACAGGGAATGTCCCTCGCCGTCATCGGCGTCGGTACGGGTCTGGCCGGCGCCGTACTGGTCACGCGCGTGATGGCGAGTTTGCTGTTCAACGTAAGCGCGATGGATCCGGTCACATTTATCGCCATTGCATTTCTGCTTATCGGCGTGGCGCTGCTGGCCTGTTACGTTCCGGCGCGCCGTGCGATGAAGGTCGACCCGATGATCGCGCTGCGATACGAATAATAGGACCTATACGACCTATTTGACCTATTTGACTTATGGACTCTCTTAGCCAGGACTTACGCTATGCGGCGCGGACCTTCATAAAGGCTCCGGCCTTCACGATTATTGCCGTGCTGTCTATCGCGCTGGGCATCGCCGCGAACACTTCGATCTTCACGCTGGTCAACGCGGTGTTGTTCAAGCCGATGCCCGTTCCGCACCCCGAACAACTGGTCGCACTTTACACTACCGAGCCGAATTCGAGATACCCGGGCCAGTTCTCATATCCCGACTACAGGGACTACCGCGACCACAACGAAGTCTTCAGCGATTTATTCGTTCACTACGGTGTGCCGGTGAGCATGAAGAACAGCGGAGACAAGGCCGAGCTGATCTGGGGTGAGTTGGTCTCAGGGAACTACTTCAGTGGGCTTGGGGTAACGCCGGCAGCCGGTCGGGTGCTCTCGCCTGATGATGATCGGGTCGAGAACGCACATCCAGTGACGGTGTTGAGCGACAGCTTCTGGCGGCGGCGCTTTGGCGCGGACCCAAATATCGTCGGGAAAGGCGTGCGGCTGAACGGCCACGACTTCACAGTCATCGGCGTCGCGCGGCAAGGCTTTTCGGGGACGCGCTTCGTGGGCTTCATCCCGGACGTATGGGTCCCCCTGATGATGCACAAACAGATTGTCGCAAACAGCGAGGGCTGGTTCGCAAACCGCGGCACCCAATCGTTCAACGTCAACGGGCGTCTGAAGCCCGGGGTTAGCATCGCGCAAGCAACTTCGGCGATGAATACCTATGCGCAGCAACTCGCTGAAGCATACCCGCGGACCAATGCCAACATCAGTGTCGGCATGGTTCCGGGCGGCAGCAAGACGCAACCCGCACTCACGCTGCTCGGTTACATGCCGATCGTGGCGGGACTGATGATGGGATTAGTCGGACTGGTGCTTTTGATTGCCTGCGCCAATGTAGCGAACCTCCTGCTGGCACGGGCCTCGGTGCGCCGGCGCGAGATAGCGATTCGCCTTGCGCTGGGGGCAGGCAGCCCGCGCCTCGTGCGTCAGTTGCTCACCGAAAGCGTGTTGCTGGCATTGGTCGGTGGCGTTCTGGGATTGTTGATGGCTCAGTGGTTCAACGAGCTTGTTCCGCTGGCAAACCCACAACTCGACTTCGCGACGATCGATTTCAGTTACGATCTCGCACTCGATCACCGCGTTCTCGGGTTCACGTTGCTGCTGTCCGCGCTGACCGGAGTCATCTTCGGTTTGTTGCCCGCGTTGCAAGCCTCAAGGGCCGATCTGGTGACAAGTTTGAAGGGCGACGCTCCGGCGGTGACTTCGGGCACAAGACGCTTGAGCCTGCGGAACCTGCTGGTCGTTTCGCAAGTGGCGTTATCGCTGATGCTACTGATTTGCGCAGGCCTGTTCATCAGGAGCACACGCAACGTACAGGAGATGAATCCCGGCTTTGAGTCGAAGCGGATCATGCTGGCTTCGGTCGACGTGGGCCTTCACGGCTACGATGAGGCGAAGGGACGGAGTTTCTTCAAGCAGATAGTCGATCGCGTGAAATCTTTGCCGGGGGTGGTAGCCGCAAGCATCGCCGGGCCCTTACCGCTGGACGCCTACAGCAACGGCGCGACATTGAGCGTCGAAGGCTACGTACCCCGCTATGAGAATGAGCGACTCAGCGTAAGCTACAGCATAGTCGGCCACGACTATTTTCAGGCAATGAACACTCCGATCGTCGAGGGCCGGTCTTTCACTGAACACGACGATCAAAACGCGCCAGGCGTGGTCATTGTCAACGAAACGATGGCGCGGCGCTTCTGGCCGAGCGAGAGCCCGATCGGCAAACGATTGCAACTTGGGGGCGCGAAGAATCCATATCGAGAAGTCGTCGGCGTCGCAAAGGATGGGAAGTACTTCCTGCTCGGCGAGCCTCCAACCGAATACCTGTTCGTTCCTCATTCTCAATACTACGACGGCAAGATGACGATCATTGCGCGCACCTCCGGGCAACCGGAGAATCTTGCGGAGACGATTCGTCAAGAGGTCGCCAGTCTCGATAACGAGCTGCCGGTCTACGGCGTCAAGACAATGCCGAAGTTTCTGGATCGCATTCTCTCGGGCCCGAAGTCCATCGCCGTGCTGGCCACGGTCTTCGGCGTAGTCGCATTGCTAATGGCAGCCGTAGGCCTGTACGGAGTGATGAGCTACTCAGTCGCGCAACGCACACGCGAAGTCGGTATTCGCATGGCGCTGGGAGCACGGACTGGCGACGTCTTGCGGCTCGTGCTCAAGGAAGGATTTATTCTGGTTTTCGCGGGCGTCGTGATCGGTCTCGCCACGGCGGCGCTGGTTAGCCGGCTGCTTGAAAGCTTCCTGTACGGCATAAGCACAACAGACGCACTGACGTTCGCGACGATCCCGTTCGTTCTTGCGATGGTAGCGCTGCTGGCGTGCTATGTGCCTGCGCGCCGCGCGACAAAGGTGGATCCTATGGTCGCTTTGCGATACGAATAAGGAGCGGTTTCGGGTTTCGGATTCAGATTTCAGAGGTCAGATTTACGATTCCAGATTTCAGATCTCAGAGGTCGGAGGTCAGAGGTCAGATTTCAGATCTCAGATTTCAGAGGTCAGAGGTCAGATTTCAGATTCCAGATTTCATATTATCTGAGATCTGATCTCTGGAGGTCTTGAATTTGAAACAATCTGAAATTTGGAATCTGAACTCTGGAATCTGGAATCTGAAATCTGGAATCTGAAATCTGAACTCTGGAATTTCTGGAATCTGAAATCTGGAATCTGAAATCTGGAATCTGAAATCTGACCTCTGACCTCTGAAATCTGGAATCTGAACTCTGAACTTTGAACCCGGAACCGATCCTCGGGAGGGAATGATGCAAACACTTTTTCAAGACCTTCGGTACGCGATCCGAATGATGGCAAGGAATCGCGCTTTTACCGCCGTGGCTGTGCTGGTGCTGGCTTTGGGCATCGGGGCGAACAGCGTCATCTTCAGCGTGGTCAACGCAGTTCTGCTTCGTTCGCTTCCCTTCCCCGATCCGGATCGGATCGTCATCGTCTTTGAGAGCAACCTTCAGCGCCATAGCCAGGAAGCCGTCGCCGCTGCCAACTTCCTGGATTGGAGAGATCGAAACCAGGTCTTCGAAAGCCTGGCGACGTACCGGGAAGAAAGCTTCAGCCTCACCGGAGCTGACCGGCCCGAGCGCGTGTCCGGCCTGGTGACCACCGCTGCCCTGTTCCCCGTGCTGGGCGTCAAGCCAATGCTTGGCCGCGTTTTTCAAACCGATGAAGAGAGTCTTGGCAGCGCTCGAGTCGCCCTCATCAGCCAGAGCCTCTGGGAGCGTCGCTTTGCCGCGGACCCAAACATAATCGGGCAGAAGGTCACGGCTAACAGCGAGCCTCTAACTATCATTGGAGTGATGCCCGCGCAGTTCAGATTCGCTGACTCTGACTTGTGGATTCCGCCCCGGCAAGTTGTGCCGGAACACGTATTGAGTCCCACAGTCAACATGTCAACGAACCGCGGCAGTCACTATCTGAGCGCAATAGGACGCCTCAAACCCGGAGTGACGCTTCAGCAAGCCAGCGCGGACATGGACACGGTTGCCAGCCGCATCGAAGAGCAGAATCCAAACGAGAACATGGGACGCGGCGTCCGCCTGGCTACGTTGCGAGAGCAGGCTGTTGGCGACATCCGTCCGACTCTCCTGGTCTTGTTTGGAACCGTGGGATTCGTGTTGCTGATCGCCTGCGCCAACGTCGCCAATCTGCTGCTCGCCCGCGCGACAACACGACAAAAAGAGATTGCGATTCGCACCGCGCTCGGAGCGAACCGGTTCAGACTCGTCAGGCAATTGCTTACAGAAAGCGTTCTGCTTGCTCTGGCGGGAGGCGCGTTTGGCTTGCTGCTCGCGCTGTGGGGAATCAATCCGCTGGTTAAGCTCATGCCCGCGGAAATCTATGGCGCGAAGAACATCAAGATCGACGGCCTGGTGCTTGGCTTCACGCTCGGAGTGTCGTTCGTGACGGGCGTGGTGTTTGGCCTCGTTCCCGCCTGGCAAGCGACAAAGAGTGACTTGAACGAATCGCTCAAAGAAGGGGGCCGCGGTGGAACCGCCGGCGCGCGACGCAATCGGGCTCGCGGTCTGCTGGTCGTTTCGGAGATCGCGTTGTCGCTGGTGCTGTTGATTGGCGCTGGCTTGATGATCAAGAGCTTCATCCGTCTCGAGCAGGTCAATCCCGGCTTTGAAACTCAGAACATTGTTACTGTGCGCCTCTCTCTCCCAGCGGCTCAGTATCCGGCTGGCCCAAGGCGCGCGGCATTTTTTCAACAAGTCATCGCGCGTCTCCAATCGCTGCCCGGAGTGCAGTCGGCAGCCGCTATCTCGCGCCTCCCTATGACCGCCGGAAACAGCTCACGCGGCTTGACGATTGAGGGCCGTCCGAACGATGGCTCCGGCGACGGTCCCGGCGCCGACTATCGCGTGATAAGCCCCGATTACTTCCGTTCGATGGGGATTCCTTTCTCCAGGGGCCGCGATTTCAACGATCGCGATACCGGCAACGCCCCCGCAGTCGTCATCATCAACGAAACGATGGCTGCCCGCTACTGGCCGAACGAAGACCCGCTCGGCAAACGATTGCGTATCGCTGCGGAGGGCGAGCCGTGGATGGATATAGTCGGAGTCGTCAAGGACGTGAAACACTTCGGTCTGGACTCGCAGTCCAAGGCGGAAATCTATGTGCCTTACCTTAGAGATCCGTGGCCGTTCATGACCATTGTAGTTCGCAGCACGTCCGAACTGGCGAGCCTGTCCAACACGATGAGGAACGAGGTCTGGGCGGTTGACCGGGATCTGCCGGTTCCCGATATCAGGACGATGGACCAACTCCTCTCAGGGTCAGTCTCGCGGCCGCGCTTCAATACGTTGCTGCTTGGTATCTTCGCCTCGATTGCACTGGTTCTGGCGGCGGTTGGGATCTATGGGGTGATGTCTTATTCCGTCACGCAGCGCACTCACGAGATTGGTATCCGAATGGCGCTCGGCGCCACCGAGTCCGACGTGTTGAAGCTCGTCGTCGGGCAAGGGATGAGGCTCGCGCTCATCGGCGTCGGGATAGGGCTGGCTGCCGCCTTTGCGCTTACGCGCGTATTGGCGACCTTGCTGTTCGCGGTCGGCGCAACTGATCCCGCCACATTCGTGATCATCTCGGCACTGCTAACAGGAGTGGCTCTGGGAGCCTGTTTCGTGCCTGCGCGCCGCGCGATGAAGGTAGATCCGATGGTCGCGCTGCGATACGAATAAGGAGGAATTGCCGATTGCCGATTGCCGATTTGCGATTGAGGGACTTCAGTTCCTAAATTCAATCGGCAATCGGCAATCAGGAAGAAGGAGCGACATGGGAAACTTAATGCAAGACGTCCGTTATGCCGTTCGAATGCTGTTAAAGAATCCGGGCTTCACCTTTGTTGCGGTGATTGCTGTTGCGCTTGGCATCGGTGCCAACAGCGCAATGTTCAGCGTCATCAATGCGGTGCTCCTTCGCCCACTCCCGTACCACGAGCCCGATCGCCTCGTGACCATCTGGGAAGAAAGCCCGGAGCGCGACATGTATGAGATGCCCATTTCTTTCGCCAACTTCCACGACTGGGTAGATCAAAACCATGTCTTCGAGCACATCTCAGCCTACACATTCACCAATCTGAACCTCACCGGGACAGGTGAGCCGGAACGGCTTCTTGCCGTCAGATCTTCCGCAAATCTCTTCCCGCTTGTCGGCGCCGCGCCACTGCTCGGAAGGCCATTTCTGCCCGAAGAGGACAAAGAGGGGGCTAATCGCGTTGTGATCCTGAGCCAGCATCTATGGCAGCGACGCTTCAGCTCCGATTCTGGAATTGTAGGCCAGTCGCTCACGCTCAATAATCAAAGCTACACAGTGGTGGGTGTGATGCCCGCCAGCTTCCAGTTTCCTGTCGGATTCGGTTATCTCGGAAAAGTCCTGAATGATCCCGTTGACCTCTATGTTCCGCTCGCGGCCACCAGCAAAGAGGCACGTCGCGGCAGTTATTCCTTTTTCTCTATTGGCCGGCTTAAGCCCGGGGTAACGATAGATCAGGCGCGAGCAGAGATGACCACTATCGAAGGCCGTCTTGAACAGCAGTATCCCGATGGCAACACTGGTATTGGCATAGTCTTGATCCCAACGCACGAGCAAACCGTGAAAGAGATTCGTCCCGCTTTGCTCGTGCTGCTTGGAGCCGTGGCCTTTCTGCTGTTGATAGCTTGCGCTAACATCGCAAACCTTCTGCTCGCGCGCGCCGCCTCGAGACAGAAAGAGATTGCGATTCGCACCGCTCTGGGCGCGAGCCGACTGCGAATCCTGCGCCTGTTGCTGACGGAGAGCGTGATCCTTTCGCTGGTGGGCGGTTGCCTGGGATTGCTGCTTGCACTTTGGGGGACGGATGCGCTTATGGCGCTCGCGCCGGACAATATCCCGCGGCTGAACGAAGTGGGAGTTGACGCGCGAGTGTTCGGCTTCACGCTCGCCGTCTCGGTCCTGACAGGAATCGTCTTCGGATTGATCCCCTCGATTCACGCGTCAAAGCCCGATCTGAACGAAGCGCTCAAAGAAGGTTCGAGAGGTTCGACGGGGGGTGTCGCCGGAAAGCGCATTCGAAGCGCTCTTGTGGCAGTTGAGGTCGCCCTCTCGCTTGTATTGCTTATCGGCGCCGGTCTGATGATCAGGAGCTTCTTACGACTTCAGCAGATGAATCTCGGGTTCAATCCCGACAACGTACTGGCAGTGAACCTGTCGCTTTCGCCTTCCAAATATCCCGAGGATCGTCAGCAGGTCGCTTTCTTTCAAGCGGCGCTCGAGCGACTTCAATCACTGACCGGCGTACAGTCGGCCGGCGCAACAACAGGGCTCCCACTGACGTTGAGCCTTTCCGGTTCCGATTTCCGCATCGAAGGCCGCCCCGAGCCCGAACCCGGCAAAGAGATGATTATCAATACGCGCAGCGTCAGCCCGGGTTATTTCCGCACGCTCGGTATACCCTTGATCAAAGGGCGCGATTTTTCTGATCGAGACAAGAGCGACGCGCCAAAGTCTGCCATCATTAACTACGATCTTGCTCGCATTTACTTTCCCGACGAAGACCCGCTGGGCAAGCGAATAACCTTTGACGACGGAGGGTCGTGGATTTCAATCGTCGGCGTCATCGCAGACGTGAAGCAACTTGGCCTGGATTCAAGCGCGAAGCCCGAGGTCTACTTCCCTTATCTTCAAATGACCGCGCCCACGATGAGCATCGTCGTCCGCACGGGCTCGAATCCTTTGAACCTGGTCGCGGCGATGAAAAATCAGATTCAAGAGATTGATAAAGACCTGCCCATCGCCGACGTTAAGACGATGCGGCAGCTTCTTTCGGAATCCGTCTCCGGACGACGATTCAACATGCTGTTGCTGGCCGTATTCGCCGGTGTCGCGCTGGTGCTGGCGGCCGTCGGCATCTACGGCGTGATGAGTTATTCAGTCAGCCAGCGAACTCACGAGATAGGGATTCGCATGGCGCTTGGGGCTCAGACAAAAGACGTATTGAAACTGGTCGTCGGCGAGGGCATGTTGCTCGCGCTTGCAGGCGTGACGATCGGCCTGATTGCGTCGTTGTTTCTAACACGCCTGATGTCGACTCTGCTTTTCGGCGTGAGCGCCACTGATCCGATCACGTTTGCTCTGATATCAATCGTGCTGACAGGAGTGGCTCTGGCAGCCAGTTTGGTGCCTGCGCGTCGCGCGATAAAGGTAGATCCGATGGTCGCGTTGCGATATGAATAGGTTCAGATTTCAGAGTTACGGGTTCGTGGTTCGGCGTTGAATTTAGAACTCCCGACTACGTGATAATTGCGAGACACTTTGCGTCTTTGCGAGTCCTTTGCGTTCTTTGCGGGAGAATGAATCCACCGGTTTCGCGCAAAGCACGCAAAGACTCGCAAAGAACGCAAAGAGCGATCTGGACTCTGTATTCTCGCGACGAATTTATTCTCTCCTATTGACATTCTATACGTCGTTCTATACTCTCCTACAGACACTCTATAGGAGGTGCTCATGTCGGGAGGCACGGACGATCTTCTTCAAGGCACGCTCGATTTGCTGATCCTCAAGACGCTTGGGCTGGGGCCAAACCATGGGCTTGGGATCGCGCGGCGCATCAATCAAATCACCAAAGGCACGTTCCATCCGAAGCCGGGGTCCCTCTTCCCCGCGCTCCATCGGCTCGAGGAGAAGGGCTGGCTCGCTTCGGAGTGGGGCGAGTCTGAGAACCGTCGCAAGGCAAAGTATTACAAGCTTACCAGGACCGGACGGCGGCATCTCGAGACCGAGACCGCCAACTGGGAACGAATTGCGTCGGCGATCTTCCTCGCCCTCGATGCAACTTCATAGGAGGTGAACATGCCCTTGCTTTCTCGCATACGAAAACTGGCGTCAAACCTGTTCCACAAGAATCGCGTCGAGCGAGCGCTCGACGACGAGATGCGCGCCCACCTGGCCATGCTCGTCGATGAGAAGATCGCGACCGGCCTGAGTCCCGAACAAGCGAGGCGAAGCGCGCTCATAGAATTTGGAGGAATTGATCAAGTGAAAGAGCAAGTGAGAGACGTGCGCATCGGAACGCGGATCGAGCAAGTGTGGCTGGATGTGCGCTACGCGGCGCGCATGCTGCGAAAGAACCCGGGCTTCACCGCAATCGTTGTGATTACCCTCGCGCTTGGGATCGGCGTGAATACCGCGATCTTCAGTCTGGTTGACGGCATTCTCCTGCGCCCCCTGCCATTTGAGCAGCCCGATCGCCTGGTGAGATTGGTACAGTCGCAACGGCAAATCGGATTGGAGTCCTGGAATCTCTCGCAGGCGACTTTCACCTCATTACGTGACAACACCCATTCGCTTGAAGTGGTGGCCGCCTATTCGACCAGCGGCGCGAACCTCACCGGAGACGGCGACCCGGAACGCGTTTCGATCGGCACGGTCAGCGCCGATTTCTTCAAGGTGCTCGGCCTTCAGCCGGCGCTCGGCCGGACCTTTCGTGCCGGTGAGGATACGCCCGGCAACAACGGCGTGTGCGTTATCAGTTTTGGTTTTTGGCAGCGCCGGTTTGCCGGCGATCCCAACATAATCGGCAATTCGTTGAACCTGAGCAGCACGCCGATCGAAGTCGTCGGCGTTATGCCCGCGGGCTTCAGCTTTCCTCGCCCGGAAATCGAGATATGGATTCCCCTCGCGCTGAATCCAACCAGAACCGCGCCCTATTTTCTAAAAGCGATAGCGCGGCTCGCGCCAGGTGTGTCCCCGTCCGAAGCGGAGACGGAAACCACGGGGGTGCTTTGGAACTACGCTCGACAGCATCCCGACACAAGCGAAAACAGAGTACCGCTCGACCAGGGTTCCGCTCTGAAAACAATAGTCACCCCGCTGAAGGAGGTGATGGTCGGATCTACACAAAAGCCTCTGCTCATCTTGCTGTGCGCGGTAGGACTGGTGCTGTTGATCGCCTGCGCCAACGTCGCCAACCTGCTGTTGGCGCGAGCCACCTCGCGGGTTAGAGAAATTGCCGTGCGATTTGCCCTCGGCGCGACCCCGTCTCGCATCGCCAGGCAACTCTTGACCGAGAGCCTGGTGCTCGCGCTCATCGGCGGAGCAGGCGGTGTGATGCTGGCCTGGCTCGGTGTGCGAATGCTCGGCAGGATGCCAACTGATGGAATCCCAAGAATCGAAGCGGTGACGGTTGACGGACGCGTGCTGGCGTTTACGGCCGGCCTTGCCGTGCTGACCGGGCTGCTGTTTGGGTTGATGCCGGCGTTGCGGGCCTATCGCATGGGTATGGTCGCGGCGATGCACGAAGGGGGCCGCGGTGGCACCGCAAGCCGCCGATCGAATAGCGCGCTGGTGGCGGCGCAGTTCGCGCTTTCTTTTGTGTTGCTGATCGGCGCGGGATTGCTGCTGAAGAGCTTTCAGCGTCTGCAGTCTGTCGAACTCGGATTCAACCCGGAAAAGCTGCTGACGATGGTCGTGTCTCTTCCGTCTCGGAAGTATTCGAAACCGGAACAATCAATACAGTTCTGCGATAGCCTGATCGATCGCCTGCGCAGCCTGCCGGGCGTTCGCGCAGCCGGGCTCACCACCAATATCCCGTTTGTCGGCGACGACAACACCGACAACTTTATCGTAGAAGGACGCGACCCTGGTGGTGAAGGAGTACAAGTTCAGCTATTGGCGATGACGCCCGGGCATCTTCAGGCGATGGGAATCCCTTTGCTGCGCGGAAGGGATTTTCTCGAAACAGACAAGAGCGACTCGCAACCGGTAGCGATAGTAGATGAAACGCTGGCGCGGATGTATTGGGCCGACGGCGATGCCCTCGGAAAAAGAGTTGAGACCACCGGTGATATGCAATGGATGACTATCGTGGGTGTGGTAGGTGGAATCAAGCAAGACGGATTTGCGGAGAAGCTGCAGCCTCACATCTATGCTCCGCTCGCGCAATCGCCGACGCTGGTGGCGAAGCTTGTTGTTAGAACCGAAGGCGCTCCAAACCCGACCATCGCCGCAATCAGGAGCGCGGTGTCCGGGTTAG
Source organism: Blastocatellia bacterium (assembly GCA_035576605.1). Lineage (GTDB taxonomy): Bacteria > Acidobacteriota > Blastocatellia > UBA7656 > UBA7656 > Onstottus_A. The sequence continues at coordinate 11,673 of DATLWF010000465.1, forward strand.
ATCCAGATATCCCGGTGTACTCGATCAGATCCATGAACGATGTCATGGCTCGAACGCTCAATAGCCAGCGGTTGACGAATCTGCTGCTGACGTCCTTCTCGGTATTGGCATTGGTGCTCGCAGCGGTAGGCATCTACGGCACAATGTCACTCTATGTCGGCAGCCGGAAGAATGAATTTGGCATACGGCTGGCGCTTGGAGCCCAACCACGTGTTCTGCTTCGCCTGGTCCTACGAGAAGGCATGCTGCTGATCGCGGCCGGCATTGGAATCGGAGTTGGTGGCGCCCTCCTTCTAACACGAGCGATGACAAGCCTGCTATTCGAAGTCAGCCCGACCGATCCGGTGGTCTTCACCGGAGTTCCCTTGCTGTTGGTCTTTGTTGCGTTAGCGGCCTGTTTTGTTCCAGCGCGTCGAGCGTCGCGTGTCGATCCGATGGTCGCGTTGCGCTGCGAATGAAACCTGGGGCAAGGAGAATTCGGAGGCATGCAGCCTGTCTGTAATCTAGTGGCGTTCAACAGCCATTTCGCGAGTTAAGATGTAGTATCCAGCAAATCCGTCGAATCAGGTGTCATCCGTGGTCTATCCGACACGCGCAAAGAGACTCTTCCGAGAGCATAGACCACGGATGACACTGATTCGACGGATTTGCACGGATTTCTCGCCGATTTGATCGCTCGCGAAATGCCCGGTACAAATCACTAGCCCTGATCGGCCGAGAACCTGCCTCTCTGCATATCGCGTAGCGATTCCAGATCGTTATTACGGAAGCCCTCCGGCGATGTATGTTTAATTTTTTTCTCCGTGCAGGTTGCTGTTGATATTCAACAGGAAGCCGTGTATCCTCCTGTTGGAAATCCACAGGAGGCGATCCCGTGAAGGAATCCACTTCGGAAATCATGCAGGGCACCCTGGACTTGATGGTCCTTAAGACCCTCGAAGGTCTCGGGCCGCTCCACGGCTATGGCATCGCCCGGCGCATCGAACAAGTCAGCGAAGGCGTCCTGTCGTTGAATCAGGGCACCATCTATCCGGCCCTGCTGAGACTTCAGCAAAAAGGCTGGATCAAGGCCGAGTGGGGTTCTTCGGAGAACAATCGCCGGGCGAAGTATTACTCGATTACCCGCGCAGGCCGGAAGCAACTCGCAACCGAGACCGAAGACTGGGAGCGGATCTCGGCGATAATTGCGCGGATGCTTAAGAGCGCCTAGATGTCCGACAAACTTCAGTTTGCCGCTTCACTGGGCCGTCTTTCGCAACGGCCGACAAGCTGAAGTTTGTCGGACAACTCAGGAGACTACGATGAGCAGGCTTCGAGAGTTGGCGTCACGGATTCGCGGAACGTTTAGTCAGAACCGGCTCGACCGGGATCTTGACGAAGAACTGAGTGTGCATCTCGAGATGCTCATAGACGAGAATGTCCGCCGCGGCATGAGCCTCAAGGAAGCGCGCGATGCAGCTTGCCGCAGCTTCGGCGGAGTCCAACAAACCAGAGAGTCGTATCGGGACCAGAGAGGGCTGCCAATCGTGGAAACACTAATACAAGACATTCGCTTCGGCTGTCGCTTGCTGAGGAAGAATCCCGGCTTTACCGCGGGCGCTGTGTTTACGCTCGCGCTGGGTATCGGGGCTAACACCGCCATGTTCGGTGTGATTAATGCGGTTTTATTGAGGCCCCTGCCTTACCTCGAACCGGAACGCCTGGTTTGGATGACTGAATCGGGCGACGAAGTAGCTAATCGCTGGCTATCGTTCCCCAACTTCGTCGACTGGCGCGAGCGCAACAGTGTTTTTGAATCGATGTCTACGATTCGCGGATGGTCCTTGACGATGACCGGCGGCGATCAACCGTTGAACCTCAACGCGCGCATGGTAGCCGCCGAATACTTCAAGGTGATGGGGGCGACTCCGCTCCTGGGACGCAGTTTTACCGCAAGCGATGACCAGCCCGGCGCGAACCCGGTAACTATACTCAGCTACGGATTTTGGCAAAACCAGTTCGCCGGCGATCCAGACATAGTAGGCAAGAGCATCACGCTCGACGATCGTGCCTACACAGTGATTGGCGTGATGCCGCAGAGTTTCTATCATCAGGGGCCGCCACCGATTTGGTTACCGGTCGGGCCACAGAATTGGAATCAACGAGATGTGCGCATAGCGGGAAGCGTGATTGCCCGGCTCAAACCCGGAGCGACGATCGAGCAAGCGCGGTCGGAAATGAATGCGATCTCACAACAACTGGCGCGAGAGCACCCCGTCGCCAATGCCGGGGCGAATCGAGTGAATGTGCTCTCGTTACAGGAAAACGTCACGGGCAATGTTCGTCCGGCCCTGTTGATTCTTTTCGGCGCCGTCGGGCTGGTGTTGTTGATCGCCTGCGCCAACGTCGCAAATCTGCTCCTTGCGCGCGCCGCGACTCGGCGAAAAGAGTTCGCCGTGCGGGCGGCGCTGGGCGCAACACGGGCGAGGGTTGTCAGGCAACTGTTGGTTGAGAGCCTCATCCTGGGATTAGCGGGCGGAGCGGTCGGATTAGTGCTGGCGTGGTGGAGTTCGACTCTTCTGGGCAGAATGGCGCAAACGGCCATTCCTCGACTAGATGGGCTACATCTCAGCTATCAAGTCCTGGGATTCAGCCTGCTGGTGTCGATCCTTAGCGGTATTGTTTTTGGCCTCGCGCCGGCATGGCGATTCTCAAAGGCTGAGCCGCAGGAAATACTGAAAGACAGCAACTCGACCACGAGCGAGCGACACGGGAAGAGACTGCGCGGCGCGCTGGTGATCGCTGAAGTTGCAATATCGGTTGCTTTGTTGATTGGCGCCGGTTTGCTGATCAAGAGCGTGCTGCGACTATCTAATTCGAGCGCCGGCTTCGATCCCAGCAACGTGCTGACCATGGATCTCAAGGTCTCGCGGAACCGTTATAGAGGGAAAGGGGAGCTTGCGCGTCTGTTGCAACAGCTTCTCAACCGCGTTGAGAGCCAACCCGGAGTGGAGGTCGCCACTCTCTCGGCCACTTTACCGGGTCTCGGGGACTGGACAAATGACATCTTCCCCGAAGGCCAGGCTCCGTTGACGCCTGGCGAATTGATAAACGTCGATTGGGCGATCGTGAGTGCCGACTATTTCAAGACGATGAGAATACCGATCTTGAAGGGTCGGACTTTCACGAGACAGGAAGATTCCGAAGGCAAGCCCGTGCTCCTGATCGACGAGAATCTCGCGCGGCAATTTTGGCCCAACGAAGATGCTGTTGGAAAACACATCAAATATGACAGCCCCACCTGGCACGAAATCATTGGTGTGGTCAAAGAAATAAAGAGCTACGGCTCGGAAGCCAAACCCTTGATCAAGATCTACACGCCGATGGGTCGCGCGGCGCTGCAAAATCCAGTGCTCTCAGTGCGCACAACCAACGCTGAGCCGCAGAATCTGTCGATGGCTATCGCCGGCGAGATTCACTCTCTGGATAAGGATTTGCCGGTAACCGAAGTCGCGATGTTCGATGACGTTCTCTCCCGAGAAGTTTCGCCGAAGCGATTCAACACCGGCCTGCTTTCGATCTTCGCCGGCCTGGCGCTGGTGCTGGCGGCAACCGGCGTCTACGGCGTGACTTCGTACGCGGTGGCTGAACGCACGCACGAGGTTGGCATCAGAATGGCGCTTGGCGCCCGTGAGCGGGATGTATTGCGGTTATTCATCAGTCAGGGAATGGGGTTGGTTCTGTCAGGCGTAGCCCTCGGACTAGTAGGCGCGTTCGCACTGACCCGTGTGATGACGAGTTTGTTGTTCGGCGTGAGTGCGACCGATGCAATGACATTCGCAACTGTCTCGATCGGTTTAACAACCATTGCGCTGGTGGCTTGCTATCTGCCGGCGCGGCGCGCAACAAAGCTAGACCCGATGATTGCGCTGCGATACGAGTGAAAATGCTAACAATGGAGGCGGACGGGGTATTTCGATGAGCAGGCTTCGAGAATTCGCATCACGCATTCGCGGATTGTTCCGCAAGCATCGGCTAGACCAGGAACTTGACGAAGAACTGCGCGCGCATCTCGAGATGCTCGTTGAAGAGAACGTCCGCCGGGGGATGAGCGTCGAAGATGCACGCAATGCGGCTCGCCGCAGCTTCGGCGGAATCGAGCAAACAAAGGAAGCCTATCGCGATCAAAGAGGATTGCCGATCATAGATTCACTGGCCCGTGATCTTCGCTATGGCGTTCGCATGCTGCGAAGGCATCCCGGCTTTACTGTTGTTGCGGTGCTAACGCTGGCTTTGGGTATCGGCGCTAACACAGCCATTTTCAGCGTCCTCAACGCTGTGTTGCTGCATTCGTTCCCTTACAAAGATCCTGACAAGCTTGTGCTGCTGGCCGAGAAAAGACGAGAGATGAGCCTGCTGGCGTTCTCGTTTCCGGACTTTGTTGATTGGCGATCGCAGAATCACGTTCTCGAATCAGCCGGAGCGGTTCGCCGATGGAACCCCAACCTCACCGGGGACGGCGAGCCTGAACGTCTGCAGGCTGCGATGGTCACGGCAGAAATATTTCCGACACTGGGAATCGCACCACGACTCGGACGCGTTTTCGTTGAAGAGGAAGACCGACCCGGGGCCGAGCGTGTGGTCGTGTTGAGCTACAACTTCTGGAAGCGTCGCTACGGATCTGATGAGAGCGTCATCGGCAAGATTCTCACTCTCGATCAAACGCCCTACACTATCATCGGGGTGATGCCGCCCCGTTTCGAATTCTGGACGTCGGACGTATGGGCGCCGATGGGGTTGATCGCCGGCGATATCAATCGAAGAGACTTGCACCCCGGGATCTACGCGATAGGAAGGCTCAAGCCGGGACTAATGATCGCGGATGCTCGCATGGATCTGGGCGCGATCGCAGCACGGCTCGAGGAGGCGTATCCCCCAACAAACAGCCAGATCGGCGCCGATCCGGTGTTGTGGCAGGAACAGGTTGGAAGCGATCTGAGACCCTCCTTGTTGATACTTTTCGGCGCTGTTGTGTTTGTTCTGTTGATCGCGGGCGCCAACATGGCGGGTCTTCAGCTCGGGCGAGTGACCGGACGGCAAAAGGAACTCGCGATTCGCGCGGCGCTCGGAGCAACCCGATGGGGATTAGTAAGGCAGTTGCTTGTTGAAAACACCGTGCTGGCTTTGCTGGGAGGCGCAGTTGGTCTGC
>DATLWF010000466.1:0-10787 GCA_035576605.1 Blastocatellia bacterium
CTGATCCTGACCGGGATGGAGTCAGGGCGCTCGTTTGAAGAATCCCTGAAAGAAGCCCGGCGGCGTGGCATTGCTGAAGCGAACTGCGACTACGATATTGACGGCTGGGATGCGGCGGTGAAGGCTGTGGCGCTTGCAAACGTCTTGATGCACGCAGACTCACGCCCGTTCGACGTCGATCGCGACGGTATCCGAAACGTAAGAGTTGAGGATATCGAGCGGGCTGCCCGTTCCGGTATGGTGATACGCCTGGTCGCGCGAGGCAAACGCTCGATAGATGGCGTGAAGCTGGCGGTCGCTCCTGAATGGGTTCCGCGTAATTCCGCTCTCGGCTCCGTTTGCGGGACCTCAAATGCGCTCATGCTCGAGACGGATCTGATGGGTGAGATCGCCATTTTGGAAAACGAGCCGGGCACCGGGCAGACCGCTTATGCGCTCCTCAGCGATATGATACAAATCCACGAATACCTTGCGTAAAACGTGAAACGTGAAACGTGAAACGTGAAGCGTGAGGCGCGTTCCGCTACCCGCTTCTCCCTTGAGATACGCCCGAAGGTGCAACCCAGTGCGCCGCGATGCTCTTCGGTCACGCATCACGTTTCACGCATCACGCATCGCTCTCCTCATACTTGCTGACTATCTCCGCGATATGCTATAAGGCTTGCTTTGCCGTGACCGCGATTTCTCGTCATGACGCCGCGGTTCACGATGTGGCCTCTGTTTAAGACGGCTCACACACAAGCTGCAAGGTAACCTCGGTAGAAGCAGTCAGGATTGTAGTTGCCTTCAAAGCGGCTCCGAAAGCTGGTAGCGAAGCGTCGTTCTGATTCCTGACTGCCGTATTCCAATCTCTAAAGGGAGTAGTCATAAAGGCACTATGAAATCTGGCACCGTTCTCGCAATGATACCGAGTGCAATCAAAACAGGCGCGAAGACCGTCATCCATCGTCGGACACTCTTGCTCATATCAGCGGCATTTGCTGCTGTGACCGGCAATGCTTCGGCCGCCCTGGCGCAAGCTCGTGAGGCTTCCGGAGCGCACCAACCGGGCGGCGAGGCAAACCTGCAACTGCCCGACTTGTCACAAGTTAAGTTCATGGGAGTCGATGGGCACTCGCTGCTCCTGTTTGGTTTGGTGATCTGCGTCCTCGGCCTGTTGTTCGGTCTCGCTATTTACATTCAATTGAAGAACCTGCCGGTGCACAGGTCGATGCGCGAGATCTCCGAATTGATCTACGAGACTTGCAAAACCTACCTCATCACCCAGGGTAAGTTCATTCTTGTACTCGAGGCTTTCATCGCCGTCATCATCGCAATGTACTTCGGGTTGCTGCTCAAATACGAAGCGGTACGAGTGATCATCATTCTTCTGTTCAGCCTTGTGGGCATCGCAGGCAGTTATGGCGTCGCGTGGTTCGGCATACGAGTGAACACCTTTGCAAACTCGCGAACGGCTTTCGCAAGTCTCGAGAGCAAACCTTATCCGATCTACGCGATCCCGCTCAAAGCTGGCATGAGCATCGGCATGATGCTTATCAGCGTCGAGCTGTTTATCATGCTTTGCATACTGCTATTCATTCCGGGCAGTTATGCAGGCCCGTGTTTTATCGGATTCGCAATCGGCGAGTCGCTCGGCGCCGCGGCGCTGCGAATCGCCGGCGGCATCTTCACCAAGATCGCCGACATCGGCTCGGATCTGATGAAAATAGTCTTCAAGATCAAGGAAGACGACGCGCGGAATCCCGGCGTGATCGCGGACTGCACCGGCGATAACGCGGGCGACTCAGTTGGTCCGACTGCGGACGGCTTCGAAACCTACGGTGTGACGGGCGTGGCGCTGATCACTTTTATTCTTCTCGCCGTGAGCAACCAGACGATTCAGGTGCAACTCCTCGTTTGGATATTCGTGATGCGCATTATGATGGTCATAGCGAGCGCCATATCGTACTTCTTCAATGAAGCCGTCGCCAGAGCCCGGTACGCAAACGCGAGCGAGATGAACTTCGAAGCACCGCTCACATCGCTGGTGTGGATCACTTCGATTGTCTCCATCGTCCTGACCTACCTCGTGTCGTACCTGATGATTCCGGTGCTCGGCGGAAACTCAACGCTGTGGTGGAAGCTCTCGACGATCATTTCGTGTGGAACGCTTGCGGGCGCGGTTATCCCGGAGCTGGTCAAGGTCTTCACTTCAACCAACTCGGCGCACGTTAAGGAGGTTGTTACGTCGTCCCGCGAAGGCGGGCCGTCACTGAACATCTTATCGGGTCTGGTTGCCGGCAACTTTTCAGCCTACTGGCTCGGAATCAGCATTGTCGGCCTGATGTCCATTGCCTTTTACTTCAGCACGATGGGCCTGGGCGGGGCTCTTCCGGGTTTGACCTCTCCGCTCATGCTTGCGCCCGCGGTTTTCGCTTTCGGACTTGTGGCGTTCGGTTTCCTGGGGATGGGACCGGTGACCATCGCGGTGGACTCTTATGGGCCGGTGACCGACAACGCACAGTCGGTCTACGAGCTGTCGCTCATTGAACAAGTACCCAACGTCGTCGAGGAGGTCAAGAAAGATTTCAACATCGATGTGAACTTCGACAGGGCTAAGCATCTGCTCGAAGAGAACGACGGAGCAGGCAATACCTTCAAAGCCACGGCCAAGCCTGTGCTCATCGGCACAGCAGTTGTTGGCGCGACGACGATGATTTTCTCGATCATTATGGCGCTCACGAACGGGCTGACCGCCAACACGGATAAGCTGTCGCTGCTGCACGCGCCGTTCTTTCTCGGGCTGATCACCGGCGGCGCCGTGATCTACTGGTTCACCGGTGCGTCAATGCAGGCAGTGACGACTGGCGCTTATCGCGCGGTCCAATACATCAAAGCGAACATCCAGTTGGAAAGCGTCGAGAAGGCGTCGGTGGAAGACAGTAAGAAAGTCGTGCAGATCTGCACGGAGTATGCTCAGAAGGGGATGTTCAACATCTTCCTGACCGTGTTCTTCTCGACACTGGCCTTCGCCTTCGTCGAACCGTTTTTCTTCATAGGCTATCTGATCTCGATTGCCGTTTTCGGCTTGTATCAAGCGATCTTTATGGCCAACGCAGGCGCCTCCTGGGACAACGCGAAGAAGATCGTCGAAGTGGAGCTGAAGCAGAAAGGGACCCCCCTGCACGACGCAACGGTCGTCGGAGACACGGTGGGCGATCCATTCAAGGACACGTCGTCGGTGGCTATGAATCCGATCATCAAGTTCACCACGTTGTTTGGTCTGCTTGCGGTGGAACTGGCGGTGAAGCTAACGATCGACGCGGGTCCGATGGTTAGTCACCTGTTGGCGTTGGCCTTCTTCCTGGTGTCCACGATCTTCGTCTGGCGTTCGTTCTACGGAATGCGGATAAGGAGTGATGCGTGAAACGTGATGCGTGATGCGTGAAACGTGAAGCAGGCTCGTGGTCGGGAAGGGTGGCTTGCCCCCGCTGCTCCCGCAAGTAAGTTGACTCTTTGACAGGAGCGGGGGCAAGCCGCCCTTCCCGACCACGAGCCTGCTTCACGTTTCACGGATCACGTAACCGTCTGTGCTACTTGCGAGGGTCTGGCTTCCAACGTCATAATCGGTACATAATTTCGGGGGATTACTAATGGCAGAACGCGATAAGGTTATTAAGAGCGGGCAGCTAACCTTGCCCCGCATTCTATTCCTCGCGGTAGTTGGAGGCATCATAGTCTTCACCGTCTACGCAGGGGGAGTGTACCTGAGCATTGGCTACTGGTTCCTCACCATAGCCATCTGCGGGCTGCTCTTTCTGATCGCAATCGACTACGGCGTGAAGATGGACAAAGTAAGTCTCACGGCGGAACCGGCGCCGGCGGCAGTAGCCTCGGCCGAGTCGACCAGCGCAACAACACCAAGCTTGAAGCCCACTTTGGGCGAGGCACGACCTAAGAAGCGTACCAGCCGGCCCGCAAAGCGCAGACGATGAGATTAAGCGTAGAGGCATGGGTGAAACGATCAGTCAAACCGAGACCAAGGAAAGAACTAACGGTCTTCGAACGATTTTAGACAACCCGGGCCTGTTGTGGCTCGACCTGGACGATCCGATGAGCCACGTCCTGGATGATCTCGCGGCTCGCTACGGATTCCACGAACTGGCGGTTGAAGACTCCCGTCATAACCTTCAACTCGCTAAGCTCGATTACTACGACGGGTACTCCTTCCTGATTATTAACTCGACCCACTACACCGAGGAGCCATGCGAGCTGCGCGTCCGTGAGATCGATGCATTCATCGGCGGCAACTACATCGTTACCGTCCACCAGGGGCCAAGCAACGCGGTCAACGAGATTCAAAAGCGGCTTGGCGCAAGCGCAAAGCATTTCGAACGTCCCGATCAAGTGCTTCACGCGATCATCGACGTCGTGGTGGACCGCTATCTGCCGACTCTCGACCACATCGGGGATACGATAGACAAGGTCGAAGATGAGCTTTTGATCAAGCCGAACGTCGCTCTTCTGTCGACGATCTTCGATCTTAAGCGCGGATTGTTACAGTTCAGGCGAGCGGTCGCGTCCCAGCGCGAGCTTCTCAATATGCTGATCCGCGACGACACGCCATTCGTTCATGAGGACATGCGCATCTACTTTCGCGACGTGTACGACCACGCGGTGCGGGCGATGGATCTGGTTGAAACCTATCGCGATCTGTTGACCGGCGGACTGGATATCTACCTTACGCAGATGGCCAACCGCACCAACGACATCGTGAAAGGGCTTACCATTCTGGCAACGATCATGTTGCCGCTGACGCTGGTTACCGGATACTTCGGAATGAACTTCGAGTACATGCCGCTGATCAAGAATCCGAACGGCGTCTGGTACACGACGGTCGCGATGCTGGTCATTACGGTTTCGATGCTTGCCTTCTTCAAGCATAAGAAGTGGCTGTGACGAGCAGCGCCGTATTCCGCTTGTGAACTCAACGATCATTCGCCGAAACAGTTATCGCCACCACAAACATTACGATGACAGCTACAAGCGATATTTTGGCCCAGATCGGATTCCATCTTTTTCCGGTGAATTGGTTGGTATTGCCATAACCCTCTCGAACCTTCTTCACATCACTGTACGCGACAGTGAATACTTGTTTCAGATCCACCTCGGCAAGCTGGAGTGAGTCCTCGTCCAGCCGTTCGATAGAACCGTAGCGTTCGTTTCCATTATTCAGCATGACAGTGACTCTGCTTGCTATTCCGAGGCTACGAAGCTTCCCTTTGATCTGCTCGACTCTGCGATCTCTGGCCGGAGGGCGCGCCGAAGCAGATTTGTCAGTCTGTGGTTGTTTCTCTTGATCTTGCGCGCCACCTTTTGACGGTAGTGTGGTTGTTGTCCCTTCTACAGACCCGTCCGCGGCGAGCAAACCTTTGCACAGTCCTTTTGGAGCGCTCATCGTGATCAGGGATATCGATAGCACTACGATCGAACAATAACGCTTCACAGTTACACCTCCAGGTTATGTTTCGATCCAATGGCGCATGGCTCCGAACGATCGCTTCAAGACAGTGGCAACATGAGTGCCAGATACCGGCAGGATAACAATCCTCGAAGAAAAGGCGATAAGGAGGGCCGAAGCCAGCTTCCTGTGCGTCGCCTCAGTGCAGCGGAATCCATACAAATGATGGCTCGCATTCCTTCGATTCCAGCTCGCGACGCCTGCTTGACAAGGCAAGGCTCGGGTGTAGACTAAAGCTGTCGTCACCAGCGACTATCTCGAATCAATTCCACCGGCGCAACGCGAACCAGAACGTGCTAATCAACCCGATCGAACAAGGAGTCTTACCTATGCGACATAGAATCTCGCGTATTGGCTGCTCAACTCAGCGCGCTGCGGCGGCGATATTTGTCTGCGTTTTGCTACTGCTGAGCGTAGCTCCGATCTCGCAAGCGCAGTCTGGACGACGCCCTCCAAAGCAACCAACGGCGCCCGATCCGCTTCCCCCGAAAGCAGAAGAGCCGCCGGTAAAACCCTCGTCCGATCAGAATTCCACGTCGAAGATTCCGGTCAAGGTTGTCTGGCATCTTTCGTACATCAGCTCCTCCACCATCTACTCGACCACCGTTCAGGAGGCCTGTCTTGAGCGACTGTCGCAGTCCGGGTCGATCAAACCGACGACCGTAGGAGATGAACTGAACCGCAAGCAGGCGATCGATATGGCCAAGGGATCTGCTGACACCTACGTCCTGTGGTTCGAGTTGGAAGTCGACTCGGCTTACAACGACCGCGGGGGAATTGGCTCTGTTCCGCCTCAGTACCTGACCGTCAGATTTGAGCTATACACGCCGACCACTGGCAAAGCGAAAACGAGTGGGAACATTTATCAGCGCCAACGCGGCCCTGGTGGGGTTACACTGCCTGGACCCGGAACCAGCGGCTCTGCCATTTACTCTCTCGGGTACGCCGGCCGCGAGATGGCCGATCGAGTGTTCGACACTCTGGGTGTAGCGCGACCGCACTGACGGTGATCGGAATTCCTTTCCACACTCGCACCACAGTGCGTCGCTGGCGATTGAACTATTATTTGGGTAGTATCTCTTCGCTTCGCCCAGAAGTAGCGTAGACTGAAATCTATGCTACTCACTTCCACCAGATGAAATACGGCTTTGTCATAGACCATCGAAAATGCATCGGCTGCCACGCTTGTACCGTCGCCTGCAAATCAGAGAACGAAGTTCCGCTCGGCACATTTCGCACCTGGGTCAAGTACATCGAGAAGGGCGAATACCCTGACACTCGGCGGTTCTTCTCGGTACTCAGGTGCAACCATTGCGATGACGCTCCGTGCATAACTATTTGCCCGGTGACTGCTCTTTTCAGGCGCGATAACGGGATCGTCGATTTCAACGGCGACCGGTGCATCGGCTGCAAATCCTGCATGCAAGCATGTCCATACGACGCCCTTTACATCAACCCGAACACCAACACCGCTGAAAAGTGCAACTTCTGCGCGCACAGAATCGAAAAGCAACTCGAACCCGCTTGCGTAATCGTTTGCCCGGTTCAGGCAATCATCTCGGGTGATATGGACGATCCTTTGTCGAAGCTCTCTCAGCTCATCGCTTCCGAGCCGACGACGGTGCGAAAGCCCGAAGCCGCGACTTTGCCGAAGCTCTTCTACATCGAAGCCGACCAGGCAGCGCTCACGCCGACCGAACAAACCCACACGGGAGGCTACCTTTGGTCCGAATTGCGAATGGACCCGGTGATGGCCGATGAACAGGGGCTAGCGGCAGCAGAGGCGCGGGCGAGGACCACATACGATGTTTCCCACGAGCGGCCGTGGGGCTGGAAGGTATCGGCTTACCTGTGGACGAAGTCGATCTCGGCCGGCGCGTTCTTTTTAGCAGCGATAGCCATCGGGTTCGGATTCGTGCGAGGCGACTGGCTCTACGAGTCAGCCGCACCTCTGGTGTCGTTGTTCTTCCTGGCGGCGACCGTCGCGCTCCTGGTCTGGGACCTCAAACGGCCCGACCGATTCCTGAGCATACTGTTTCGCCCTCAGTGGAAATCGTGGCTGGTCATCGGAGGCTACATTCTTGTGATCTTCGGCGCGCTGCTGATGGCATGGCTGACTATCCCGTTTGTCGGCGTGTTTGAAGCGGAAGGCCCGGTGATGTTCTTCGGCGCCCTGTTCGCGGCGATGTCAGCCGTGTATTCAGCATTCCTGTTCCGGCAGGCGCGAGGACGCGTCTTCTGGCACAGCACGCTCACGCCTTTGCACCTGCTCGTTCAAGCGATGGTGGCGGGCGCTTCGGTACTCATGCTCGTGATCGTAGCTGACTCGATCATTTCCGGAAGCAGATTGGCAGGTCCGGGATGGTCGTTCCTTTACTACGAATTCATCGGTGCGTTAGTCGCCAACGGCGCGTTGATCGTCGGCGAGCTCTTCATGCCCGAGGAGAACGTCGAGCGTATGCGGGCAGTTCGCCTCATTACAAGAGGCATCTTCCGCAAGATGTTTTGGGGCGGCGCGATCATCATCGGCTTGATCCTGCCACTCCTTGCGCTCACCAGCGGAGCGGCAGAGTACCGGGTACTCGCGATCCTGACTTCGCTGTCGGCGCTCGCAGGCTTGTTCCTGTGGGAGCACATCTGGGTGCAAGCCGGTCAGGCCGTGCCTCTAAGTTAGCTTAGCAGGCCGCAGACAGATCTTTGCGTCTTTGCGGACCTTGGCGTCTTTGCGCGAAACCCTGCTTCCAACATGTAATCTTTACAGATATGCCTGAGAAAAAAGAGACAAGCAAAGAACAATCGAGCGAAGTCGTGCAGCGGCTGACGACGGCAAAGCTTTCGAGCTATCCGCCTCATGATCGCTGGGATGACTGGGTTGAGTTCGACGCCAAAAGCTGGCCCAAGAAAGTCGAACGGCGTTACTCGCTCGTGCCAACCACCTGCTTCAACTGCGAAGCGGCTTGCGGACTGCTCGCATACGTCGACCAGGACACCGGCGAGATCCAAAAGCTCGAAGGCAATCCTTTGCATCCGGCCTCGCGCGGCCGCAACTGCGCCAAGGGACCGGCGACCATCAATCAGATCCACGATCCCGAACGCATTCTCTTCCCGCTCAAGCGGGTTGGCCCGCGCGGCGAAGGACAATGGGAGCGAACTACCTGGGACGAAGTGCTCGACACCTTCGCCTTAAAGATTCGCAACGCGCTGATCGAGAACCGTCGCGATGAAGTTGTCTATCACGTAGGCCGTCCCGGCCACGACGGCTACATCGATCGCGTGCTCCAGGCGTGGGGAGTCGACGGGCACAACTCGCATACAAACATTTGTTCGTCAGGGGCGCGGGTCGGCTACGCTCTGTGGCAAGGCGCCGACCGGCCTTCTCCCGATTACGCGAATGCCGGTTTCATTCTTCTGCTCAGCTCTCACCTCGAGACCGGTCATTACTTTAATCCTCACGCTCAGCGAATCATCGAAGGCAAGATGGCCGGCGCGAAGCTCGCTGTGATCGACCCGCGATTGTCAAACACCGCTTCGGCGGCCAACTACTGGTTGTCTCCGTGGCCCGGCACCGAAGCGGCGTTGTTGCTCGCAATGGCGTCGGTGATTATCCAGGAGGATTCGTTCGATCGAGAGTTTGTTCGCCGCTGGGTGAACTGGGAAGAGTTCATGCGAGACGAACGTCCCGCGCTTCCCTGCTCTTTCGAAGCGTTCGTCGAGGCTCTCAAAGAAATCTATTCAGAGTTCACGCCCGAGTACGCCGCGAACGAGTGCGGCGTCGAAGCCGACAAGATCGTCGAGGTTGCTCGCGAGATCGCGCGAGCGGGTTCGCGATTCGCCTCTCACGTCTGGCGTAGCGCCGCTTCGGGCAATCTCGGAGGATGGCAGGTTGCGCGGGCTCTCTACTTGCTGAATGCGCTCACCGGAAGCATCGGCACCGAAGGTGGAGTGTCGCCCAATGTGTGGAACAAGTTCGTCGCCGCTCCGTTCTCGAAACCCGCGCCTCAAAAAGTCTGGAACGAAACACTGTGGCCGCGCGAGTACCCGCTCGCGCATCACGAGATGAGCTTCCTGCTTCCTCATCTGCTCAAGGACGGCCGCGGCCATCTCGCTGCGTACTTCACGCGAGTTTACAACCCGGTGTGGACGAACCCCGATGGAATGAGCTGGGTCGAAGTGCTCAGAGACGAATCGATGATCGAGCTTCACGCCGCGCTCACTCCGGTGTGGAGCGAGACGGCGTGGTTCGCCGATTACGTCTTGCCCATGGGCGTCGGCGCTGAACGGCACGACATCATGAGCCAGGAGACTCATTCCGCGCAGTGGATCTCTTTCCGCCAGCCCGTTCAGCGAGTGCTCCGTGAACGACGAGGCGAACACATCGACTTCACCTACGAAGCGAACCCAGGTGAGGTGTGGGAAGAAGACGAGTTCTGGATCGAGCTTTCGTGGCGCATCGATCCGACGGGTGAGCTTGGGGTGCGGCGTCACTTCGAGTCGCCATATCGCGCAGGCAAGAAGGTCACGATCAACGAATACTATCGCTGGATCTTTGAGAATAGCGTCCCGGGTCTTCCGGAGAAGGCTAAGAAGGCGGGTCTCTCGCCGCTCGAGTTCATGCGTCGCAACGGCGCCTTCGCGGTCAAGACTAACATCTATGACCAACACGAGAGTCGATTGCCGGACACCGAACTGGAAGGAACTCGCGTGGACGAGCAAACGCGAATCGTGAAAGCGACGGCAACCGGCGAGCAAATGATAGGAGTGATGATCGACGGACAGGCGCTTCGCGGTTTCAACACGCCTTCGCGCAAGCTCGAGTTCTATTCGAAGACGATGGCCGAATGGAAGTGGCCGGAGCACACGTTGCCCGGCTACGTGCGAAGCCACGTCAACTGGCGCGACCTCGATCAAGCAAACAACGACTACATACTCGTGCCGACGTTCCGGCTGCCAACTCTCATTCACACGCGATCCGGAAATGCCAAATGGCTTTACGAGATCTCGCACACGAACCCGCTGTGGGTGAACACAAAAGACGCGCAGAAGCTAGGCTTCAACACCGGCGACCTCGCGCGTGTGAGCACAGAAATAGGGTACTTCGTCGTTCGAGTATGGGCTACCGAAGGCATCAGGCCGGGCGTGGTCGCGTGCTCGCATCACCTCGGCCGCTGGCGATTGAAGAATGATCAGGGCACCGACCGATGGGCGTCCGCGCTTGTCGATCTTGATGAGTTGGGGGATGGACGTTGGCGGCTTCGTCAGATCGAAGGCGTCAAGCCATTCAAGAGCG
>DATLWF010000467.1:0-7379 GCA_035576605.1 Blastocatellia bacterium
TCAACCAGCCGCCCGCTGTTCTCCACTAACGCGAGCAGCAAATCAAAAGCCTTCGAGGGAAGGGTGATCGGCGCGCCGTCGCGCGAAAGCTGACGCTCACCGGCGTCGAGCCGGAAGTTGTCGAACTCGTAAACCTGCCTATTTTGCCTGCTCATGGCGTAACGGGAAGTTTCGGAAAGGACCCGTAGCGAATAAGAATCATTTGAAGTTTTCAATCAGGATAATTTCTTGCGTTGTCGGGCCGCTAGCGTAAGCGAGGGTCTTCCCATCAAACGACCAGGCGAAGTTACGTATAGCCAGCTCTTCAAAGCCTTTGACGATCTGTGGGGTCTCTTCATCCAACGCCTGCCGCCAGAGGCCCTGAGGGCCGTCCCTATAGATGATCGATTTTCCGTCCGGGGTCCAACGCATTCGCACTCCCTGCAAAGCAGTTTCGGCTACCGGGAAAGATCTCACCGGCTCTCCACCTGCAAATGGAATGAGCACCAGGCGTCTGCGCGAAGACACCATGCAAGCTATGTATTGACCGTCGGGAGAGACTTGAGACAACGATGAAGGCATGTCGGTAATTTGCGTTTGTTCGCCGCCGTCAATGGGAATGCGCGAGAGTATCGCCTTGCCGTCGCGTGCAGCGGTATAGACAACCCATTGACCGTCTGGCGACAGGCTCGGCCCAGAGTTGTCGCCGCCGCTGGTCAACTGTTTCAGGTTGCTCCCATCCGAGTTAACCCGCCAGATCTCAATGCTGCCCGAGCGATTGGACTGAAACAGTACGTAATGCCCATCACCGGTCACGCATATATTGCCATCGCTGCTGTTCGATCTGCCGGGTGTCAATTGTTTCAGATCGCTTCCGTCGCTGTTGATTGACCAGATCACCCGGCTGTCGCCAACGTACGCGGTATAGAGCAAGCGCCCGTCAGGCATCCACGCGAGCCCGTCGATTCCTTCGTACCGTGGAGCGACTCCTTGAAGGACTCGCTGCGCCTGCTTCGCATCGCCGTGCGGCGCGATCCAGATTTCAGAATTATAGTGTCCCTGCAGGACCGCTAACTTGCCGTCAGAGGACACGCTCAGACTGTTGTACAAAAATATGTTCAAATCGTTAGTGATCCGGCGCGCTTCGCCGCCGGGGTAGGAGACCAGCCAAATATGGCGCATCCGTTCTCCCGGATTCTCCAGGGCACGCACCAGCACCCCGCTGCCGTCCGGCAACCACGCCAGTTCATTAACCTCGCTCCAATAGCGGTTGCCGATCCGGCTGACACCCCTGTCGGTGACGCCGACGGACATAAGCTCCGCCTGCCCGCTGGGGTTGTACGAGCTGAAGGCGATGGATTTTCCGTCCGGCGACCAGGACAGACTGTTGCCCGAAAAACTCTCGGGCCGCGCGAGCGAAATTAGTTGACGCTGGTTTTGGCCGTCAGATGCGTCGGCGATGATGATCGACCTCTGCCCGGCCTCATCACGCTGCAGAAAAGCCATCTGTTTCCCGCCGGGTGCGAAGGTGACGGGGCCGACGCTAGACATCAACTCGGTTATTGCTCCTCCTAAGACGGACATTCGCCCCAGCATCGCGTGCGGTCGGTTAGCGCCGCTGACGTTGAAATAAATGCTGCCGCCATCAGGCGTAAAGACGAGGTTGTCAAACTTGAGGTCCGGCTGTTGATTGAGCGGAACGCTGGTATTGGTTTCGATTTCTCCCAACCACAGCGACTCTTTCCCTTTGATGCGTTGCCAATACACCAACGTCTTGCCGTCGGGCGAAATCGCTACGCGAAACGGCACGCCGCCATAGGTGGTGAAGCGGCGCAGGGTCATGCCTGGCGATGCCGGCGCCTGTCGGCTCCGAGTGCGGGACTGATAAAGCCAGATAGCTCCGACAGCGCCGAGCAGCGCCAGAATCAAGGCGCCCGACAAGAAAAGAACAAAACGCCGTTGCCGAATATTGGTTGTTTCCGGCAAAGCTTTCACGGGCGCATCCGCTGTCGCAATGTCATACCTACTGTTTGCGACTCCGTTTTCCTCCAAAAACGTTTTCGTTTCCGCAAGGTGCCCGAGTTCTGACCTGGATCCGACGAGTTTCACGTTGTCATCGCCGTCTCCTTCTTCTTCCTCCCTTTGAATGACGATGCGCGACAGCGTTTCGGTCTCAATCACCATTTCATGATCCTCGACCAAACCCGTCACTGCACCGACGAACCGATAGCCACGCCCGATAATCGTATTAATGTATTGCTGCCGGCCCTTGCGGTCGCCAAGAGCCTTTCGGATGGCCGACATCTGCACGGTCAGGTTCGACTCTTCTACCACCTGGTCGGCCCAGACCCTCCGATAAAGCTCTTCTTTCTCGACCAGCCGACCGCTGTTCTCCACTAACACGAGCAGCAAATCAAACGCCTTCGAGGGCAGGTTTATCGGCTCGCCATCGCGCAAAAGCTGTCGCTCTCCGGGATCCAGCCGGAAATTGTCGAACTCATAGACTTGGCGCTTTTGCATGGCCGTCATTCGGAATTTTCGGAAAGAATTCGCAGCAAATTAAAGACTTTCGGGACGCTTTGCCTCCATCCTGCACGGCGTCGCGAAGACAGGAGCCGCAGGCATTTTACACGAAGCCGATTTCCAGCGACCGACGAATCTTAACAAATGAGACGAACGGAAACCAAAACCGAAATCACCGGTCACCGCGGAGCACGCAGCACTGCGTGTAGGTTCCGGTCGCTACCGCTCGCGGTTCTGACCCTGGACTCGCAGAAGGCAGGCAGAAATCAGATTGAAAGGTAATTAGGAGGAAGCCATGAAAAGAAAACTGAGCAAGCTGTCACAACTAATCCGCATCGCCCCGGCATTGAGTCTGGCGTTCATGATCCTGAACCTCGTCCTGGTTAACGGCGTGTCCGCAGGTCAACCAGAGTACGAGCTGGCTTACGTCAACGACAAAACCGTTACGATTAACGCGATCGAGGTTTCGCAAAACGCGTCGCACCAGGCCCAAGCCGACTTCTACCTTGTGGTGTACCCGATTGGCTGGGAAGCGCTGGGAGTTGCTCCGCCGCAGTGCAACCCATGCGATCACAGCGGTGATGGCATTACGTTTGACGACTTTCATGATCACGTTCTTGATTCGATGCCCTCGGATCCGGGACACGGTGAATTCCGAACGTTATGGCACGTGTTTGCGGTGGCGCCTGCCTATTCATTTCTTACTGGCGGAAACCCGGCAAATGACGGTGCGGTCGCCGCGGCTTTTGCAAGCCACCTTCCGGCGAAGTCAGAAGCGGCAGTAGATGCTTTGGTTGACTCGACGCTGCCGGACGGGTCGCCCGTGGCGGTCGAGATTGATACCGATTCTTACTTCTTGTGTGCAGTAGTCAACAGAAGGGCGGCTAGATAACGCACAACAACGAAGGTGACACGGCCCCGGCTATTTTGCGCGGCTCCGCCGGTTGTGTGCGGTGGCGGCTCTGTCCAACCGGAGCAAGCTTCTTTGAAATCATTTGGGGCTACGTCCCAGTTGCAAACTGCAACGCAGTTGCGCCATGAAGCGAACGAAAACCAAGACCGAAATCACCGTGGCGACGCGGCAACGGATAACGATTCGGCGCCGGAGCGAGCCGCCAGACGCCTGGTGCGAGCGGTGCGGCGCTCAGGTGCAGATGCTCGCGCCATTGGAAGTCGCCGCGCTGCTGCAAACAACCGCCCGCGCAATTTTCCGTGGAGTCGAAGCGGGTGAGCTTCATTTTCTGGAAACCGCTGACGGCGGATTGCTCGTCTGCCGTAACTCACTGAACCACGACCTTAGAAATCAAATCTTAGGAGGAGATTTATGAAAACAGGATGGACACTCTATGTCGCTGTCTTGTTGGTAACCATAAGCATCAGCCTCAGCAGTTCCCTGGCGCAATCGAACCACGCACAATCAGGTCAGATTCAACCTGCCGCCAACGGAAGCAGCTCAGTCAAAGGCAGCGGCACACCTGACCGCATTGCCAAATGGGTCGGCAATCAAGAAATCGGCGACTCCGAGATCATAGAAAGCACCGGTAACGTCGGCATCGGAACTAATCCAAGTTCGGTTGCGAAGTTTCTGGTGGTTTGCAATCTCGACGATGCTGGTTCAGCGATCCGAGGCATAAACAACGGCACGGGTCGCGGGGTGATGGGCGGAAGTGAGAACGGCATCGGCGTAAACGGCGGAGGTAAGATCGGCGTTAACGGCATAAGCACCAGCACCGATGCCGAGGACGCTGCCGTGCGCGGCATCGCATCGAATGGCGCTCTCGCCGGTAAGTTCATGGGCAACGTCGAAGTCACGGGCCAAGTCGGCGTCGGCCAGCCGCCCTCATCTCTCGCCAGAGTGTTCGTATTAGATACTTCAGACCAGCCAACCTCCGCCATCAGAGGCGTGAACAACGGCACAGGCCGCGGCGTGATGGGTATAAGTCAGAACGGCATTGGTCTGAACGGTGCTGGCAAAGTCGGGTTGAACGCGGTAACAACGAGCACAAATGCCAACGACGCGGCGGTAAGGGGCACTTCGCAATTCGGCGGCGCTCTGGCTGGCGATTTCATGGGAGATGTCCAGGTGTCAGGAATGCTGTCGAAGGGCGGCGGCTCGTTCAAGATTGATCACCCGCTCGACCCTGAAAACAAGTACCTCTATCACTCATTCGTCGAATCGCCGGACATGATGAACATCTACAACGGCAACATCACCACGAATGAAAACGGGGATGCCGTGGTGACGATGCCTGAATATTTCGAGGCCTTGAACACAGATTTCCGCTATCAGCTAACGGTCATCGGCACGTTCGCCCAGGCGATTGTTGCAGAAAAGATAAAAGGCAATCGCTTCGTCATCAGGACCAACGCGCCGAATGTGGAGGTCAGTTGGCAAGTCACAGGCGTTCGCCAGGACGCATTCGCAAAAAAGAACCGCATCAAGGTCGAGGTCGAAAAAGATGAACGCGAGCGGGGGTTCTATCTTCATCCCGAGGCATTTGGCCAGCCCGAACAGAAGAGCGTCGAGCGGGTGCGGCATCCGGAGATGATGAAAGAGCTGCAATCCCAGAGCGAGCAACTCAAACAGAAGCTGCCCAACCAGTAGTGAGGATGAAGGATAGATCACCCTGGAAGCGCAGGCATCGCTTGCCTGCTTGCCGTTGCGCTGGAAGAGGCACGCAGGATGCCTGCGCTCCCAGGAAGCAACAGATTATCTCACAGCAACAGAGACTGCATGACGCGCTGACAAAACTCGTCTGCTCGTCGCACCCGCAAGCCGATGTTTGCAAATAACAATAAGGAGAGTGATTGAAAATGAGAGTCAAAACCTTAACTGCTTTAGTGTTACTTCTTTTCGGCGTGAGCGCGGGCTGGAATGCGCGCTGTATGCGCTCCCAGGCTGCCTCAATGCCGGATGGCTCGGCAGACTTCCCGGTTGAGTTCACCGATTGCGTCGAGAGCATCGGCGTGACGCTGGTCTCAACGGCGCTCGCGCGCGCTTATGTTCCTGCCCGGTTCATCCTGGTCGGGGAAGGGCAACCCGTTACCCCGCTCGTCGTCCGCACGGCAAGTTGCCGCGGGATTTCTGTGACCGGGCATGAGCCGAAGGCCGGCGAGATTGTTCAAATCGGTCTGGTCATTGTTCCGCCCGACGGCACCGGCGACATCAACAACTATACCCTCTGGTACTACTCGAGCGATGCGGAGCTGGCGACGCAACTTCGGAAGGTGGGCCTCAGCGCCCAGCACGTGCCCACGATAGATTACGACTACGAAGCGAACGACAACTCGCTCTTCGTCCGCGTGCCGCAGCCAGGCTCGCCTCGCCTTGCGCTGTTCGGCACGGTGCAGCCGTCGCCCGACCCGGCCGGCTCTTTCCTCGCAAACTGGTGGCAACAAGTGGATGCCGGCAGCGTGAAGATGAGCACCAACGTGCCAGTGATCAACATCGGCGGGGCCGGCCTCACGCTGACGACCAACCCGAACGGCCCGCTCGGTCAACTCATCGGCAGCGCCTCGACGGGCTTTCCCTTGCTTCAGCAGTTCAACACTTTCACCGGCGCGCACATGGAAGTCAGCGTCGTCTTGCCTTGAAGGAAGAGGCCCAGGAAAACATCTCCTACAAAAACCCAGGGCGGCGCATTGACCGTCTGCCGCACTTCGTTTGAAACACGGTCTTTAACGCGGAGAGCATTATGAAACGAATATCGTTGATTGCCGTAGCCTTACTTTTTTTGGCTATCAGTCTCGTACTCTGCATGGAGTTATTGAAGACAAATCAACGGGTTGAAAAGCCCCGCGCCGAGATACGGCTCTCAGGCGAGGAGGTCCTGGAGCATCTCAAGCGGGAAGACTCTTACGACTCGCTCCGTCAGGCCATGACCGCATCCCTCTACGCCATTGAACCGGCTGATGACGATGCGTACCAGGCCAGCAACCTGGCGCAACAGTTCAAGACGAGCTTCACAAGAAATGGCGTCAGCATTACCTCGCGCTCCGGCGCCGCGCGACAAGTGATGATGCGGCTGGCGGGAATCGGTTACGGCAATGACGTCTCCCCGGTTACAAGCGAGCCGAGACTCACGGCCGATGGCGACCGGATTGCCTACGATTACCAAACCGTGATTCGCAATACGCAATTCGCAATCGTCGAGTGGTACGTAAACCGTCCGAATGGCTTGGAGCAAGGCTTGACGCTCAACAATCCGCCGGAACAGAAAGGCAACCGGCGACCGCTTCGCATCGCGCTCGAACTGAGCGGCGAGTTGCAGCCTGCGATGAACGAGGCGGCGACAGGGATCGAATTCCGCACGGCAAATGGAGAAACAGTTTTAAACTACAGTGGGCTGTCTGCGCTCGATGCGACCGGGCGCGAGTTGCCCGCCCAGATGAAAGTTGAAATGGGCCGCGTCGATCTGGAAGTCGACGACACGGGCGCGGCTTATCCTGTTACGATAGACCCGAACTGGACGCAGCAGCAGAAACTGACCGCAAGCGACGGTACTGAGTTTGACCTCTTGGGTGACTCGGTAGCAATCAGCGGAGACACCGTCGTCGTCGGCGCTCCCGAATTTACTGGCTTTTTTCCTGGTTCCGCCTACGTGTTCGTACGCAACAATGCGACCTGGTCGTTGCAACAAAAACTCTCACCCGCAGAGACATTCGGCGACTCGGCCGGAACGTCTGTAGCGATTGACGGTAACACCATTGTCGTCGGAGCTCCCGACGACAACGGTGCGAACTTTTCTGGGGGCGGCTCTGCTTTTGTCTTCACGCGCAGTGGCACGACCTGGTCACAACAACAGAAGCTCACTGCTTCGGATGGCCAGCAGAGTGATGAATTCGGAATCTCAGTAGCGATTGACAGTAACACTGTG
>DATLWF010000468.1:0-29212 GCA_035576605.1 Blastocatellia bacterium
GTGCTTGAGGCGAGCCAGGTCTCGCGTCAGCACGCGATAATCAAACGGAACCGCCAGTCTTTTACGCTCATCGATCTGAACAGCGCCAACGGCACGTTCATGAACGGGGAGCGCATTAAAGAGCACCCGCTGCGGAACGGCGACTCGTTTTCGATAAGCAAGTTTACGGTCGAATTCAAAGATGCGGCCGGTGCGCCTTCGGTCAGGTACGCGAGCCATGAGATCGAAGGCACGATGGTGATGCGAACCCCTGGCGAAATATCCGCGGTCATCCCGCAGATGGATAAGGCCACGATCTCTAAGACGGGCCCGGATTCGAAATCCGTTTTGGATTACGTCGAGGTTCTGAGGAAGAAAGCCGAAACGCTGTCCCGCATCTACGAGTTAAACCAGATGCTCGGGTCGGATTTCTCTCAGGAGGAGATCTTCAGAAAGGTTAGCGAAATGGTCTTTCGGCTGACATCGGCGGATCGCTTCCTGGTGTTGCTGAAGGATTCGGATAGCGGCGAATTATCCACGGTCGCCGCCGAGTTCCGCAATCCCGGCAGTGCGCAGGCGGGCGCCGAGGTGACCATCAGCAAGACGGTCGTGGATCGTGTGATCGCCGAGCGGATTTCGGTGTTGTCGTTCGACACGGGCTCGGACCAGCGCTTCGTGGAGGCCAAATCCATCGTAATGCAAAAGATCTCTTCGGTGATGTGTGCACCGTTGCTCAGAAAGAACGATGTGCTGGGAGTCATTTATGTTGATTGCCGGGAGACGCTGAAACTGCTCAGAGAAGACGACCTCGATTTGTTGAATGCAGTGGCAGCTGAGACGTCTATCGCCGTGGACAACGCTCTAACTCACAAGCGGCTGGTTCGCGAGGAACTCGCGCGCGCGAAGTTCCGCCGCTTCATGCCGCCCCACGTCGTCGACGAGATTCTTAAGAGTCCCAACACGCTCCATCTCGGGGGGTCAAACAGCTGCATAACGGCGCTGTTTTCCGACATTCGCGGCTTTACCTCTATGTCTGAGAAGTTGCAACCTCAGATCGTGGTGCAGATCCTCAACGAGTATTTCGCGGAGATGACTCCCATTGTCTTCGACTACCAGGGACTGCTGGACAAGTTCATGGGTGACGGGATGATGGCGCTGTTCGGCGTTCCTTATGCTTGCGACACGGCTGCGTCTAACGCCGTGGCCGCGGCGATTGCCATGCAACGCCAGATGACCGCAGTGAATGCGGAGTTGAAGACTTTGGGCTTGTCTGAAATCACGATCGGCATCGGCATCAACACGGGAACCGCAACGGTAGGCTACATTGGATCGAGAGATCGAACGGACTACACGGCAATCGGCGATTCGGTCAATCTTGCTGCGCGGCTCGAACAGCGAGCTGAGGCCGGCCAGATCCTCATCAGCCGCCCAACGCTCGATGCTATCGGCAGCCAGTTTCCGGTGAGGCAGTGTGATCGGATAATGGTCAAGGGTAAGCAAGAGTCCGTCGAGATCTACGAAGTGCTTTGGCCGGAAGCGAGCGAGCCGGTCGGCTAGCTCAGGCGGAAGAACCGCTGCATGCGCCGCAGAATCGTCTGAGCTTTAACGCGCCTTTCTTCCTCAGGCATTGCGCGGGCGTATTCATCCAGCCGCACCTGGCGCTCGGAGATCGTGCGACTGAGTGCTTCGGCCAGCGCTGCGTTGTTGTCGAGAAGTTGCTGAAGTACCCCTTTCCTTATCTCGAGAGTTTCTACCTCGCTGACCGTAATCACGTCCGCGTTGCGCGGCTCTCCTGTCAGCAGAGCCATCTCTCCAAAAAAGTTTCCGGCCTTTAGTTCCGCTACTTGCTGAGGGTTGCCATCCCGGCTGGGCAGCCGCACTTGAACGTTGCCCCGGTAGATGACGAACATTGAATCGCCCGGATCGCCGCGCCTCAGTATCAACTCGCCGGGAGCGTACACGGATCTGATGGCCGACCGCGCCACTGCCTCTTTCTCCTCGGCGGAGAGCGGAGCGAAGACTTCTACCGATTCGATGACCTGCTCGTAATCGGCCTCTTGATGGCTGACTTCGGGTTCTTGTTGTTCGAGCAGCACGTGGCGGACGGGGAACGGGATCTCGATCTCGCCGCGGCGGTAGATGTACCACACATGTTGCCTGATCTGAGCGTCGATATCGGGCACCCACATGTAGTCTTTGGTCCAGTAAAGAACCTCATAGACTATGCTGGAATCGGCGAAATCACCTATCCGAACGACCGGCGTCTTCTCGCTTGCTACATTGGGGATCGACGACACCGTCTCCCTTATCAGAGCGATGACTCTTTGCGGCGCGACCCGGTAAGGGGCCGGGACGTGCAGCACGCGCCGGTTCAGATTGTTGAAGCGGTAGACCTCCAGCGGGTCGCGCGCGACTCTACTGTTGGGAAAGATGACCGTCGTGTTGTTGTTGGTGCGAATCGTAGTGGTGCGCCAGCTGACGGCTTCGACTCGCCCGATCATATCACCGATTTTGATCGCGTCCAGGATGTGAAACGGCTGCTCGATATGAATGGAGAGTCCCGCGAAAAAGTTTCCCAGCGTGTCCTGAAGCGCGAGACCGATGATGACTGAAACTACGGTCGACGTCGCTATTAACTCGAATCCGCCGCCCTTCTCGTCCAACACCACTTTGTAGATCAGCATCAGGAAGATCGAATACAGGATTATTGATAACAGCGCCCGTAACAGCGCCGGGGCCTCACGCCCCTTGCGCCTTTGAAAGACAACGTCGAAGAGCACGAAACTGAGCGCGCGCGCCAGGCCAACGCTTAGCCCCAGAAGCAATACCGCCAGCACATACTTGGCGACAGGCGGCCCAAGTCGGACGGGAGAGAACGACTGGACTGAAGCATAGACAAGCAGGAGTAGTACGCTAATCGTGAGCGGAACAGTAATTCGTTTCATCTTGACTACTGACCACTCATCGCCTTGATCATTTCGCCTGCCGCCAACACGGCTTGCTCGTATACACGATCGTGGCCCAGTATCTCGAGCTCCTTCCCGATCAACTCGGTCTCGCTCAAGCCTTCGTAGCTAAGTACTCGTTGAATGCCCTTCGCCTCACCGCGCGCCACTGACGTTTCGATGCGCTGCCCGTCGGCGCTCCTTCTTACGGTAAACGAGACCGACTGGTCAGCCTCACTCGCCAGAGTAACCAGCGCCAGATGCCCCGGCTCGATCTCACGACCGGTGTGCACGAATTCCAAGCCGAAGCTACGGCCATCAATCGAGAACTCGAGACTCGCCGATGCCGTTGTTCGATTCGCAGTGCCTGGTTGCACGCTCCAGCCGAGCCGGCTTGCGAGCCAGCCTCCAAGGAGAAGTGCGCGAGCTGGAATTACTGCCGAGTCTGTTGCCTCTGGTGCGTACTTGATGGTGACCTGTTTGAGCCGATTCAGCAGGGGCCGATAATCAGCGATGTCATAGAAACCTGCAAGCAGTGCGCGCCACGCGGTCAGCCGCGCCCAGTTCAAGTCGCTGAGCGCAGTCCAGCGCGGAGTCTCAGTCAGCACCGCCGCCATCCTCGCGAGGTCCGCTTCCGGGTCGCGAAAGTGGGCTGAATCGATCACCACTCGATCCGAAAGGTCCACCAGCCGCCTGAACATCGACTTGTCTGCGAGTTTCGGCACCGCGTGCCACCACAGGTAAACGGGGAGATCCGAGATCAGCAGCGGGGCGATCGCGCTGGGCACTTCATCGACTTGAGCCCCGCCCGCGGTGATTGTCACTTGCTCACAGCAGACTTGCTTTGAAGAAGCGCTGGGCAACGTACATCGGGACGTGACCTCGGCTGTGAGCGTCTCCTCCGGGGTGTCGCCGTCCGCCACGATCAAGATGGCCCGACACGGACGCGCTGCAGTAATGTCAGTCAGCATCTCGTCTAGTTTGCTGGCTTCCGTCCGGCTGGAAACATAGACCAATAAGTTGAACATGGAGGCTCGAGTGACTCCGCCGTGTTCTTCGTCTTGGGACGCTTGCTGCCACAGGGCGGTCAACTCGCGCTCGATCGCATCGACGTTGATGGCAGGCGCTTGCGCGCCGGGAAGGTGTTCGTTTGAAGTACTCATGTTGCCTCGTAAGATTGAATGTGACTCATCGAGCGGATGTCGATGGTCACCCAATTCCAGATCTCAGATTCCAGATCTCAGATTCCAGATTCCAGATTTCAGATTCCAGATTTCAGATTCCAGATTCCAGATTTCAGATTTCAGATTTCAGATTCCAGATTTCAGATTTCAGGTCTCAGATTTCAGATTTCAGATTTCAGGTTTCAGAGTTTTTCAGAATCTCGAAACGTCATTTTGAAATCTGAAATCTGATCTGAAATCTGAGACCTGAAACCTGAGATCTGAAATCTGAAATCTGAAATCTGAGATCTGGGACCACAATCCCGCGGCCAGAATCCGATTAAAAATCCCCAATCCGAGATCCTCAATTCGAGAAATCGCCACTCATCACGGGCGACGCCATTCTCTCGCGTCTCTTTCCATCAGCCCGTCGGCAGCCTTTGGCCCCCAAGTGCCTGCTTCGTATTTCAGAATTTCTTCCTTGGAATTCGCCCATGCCTCCAGTATCGGCATAACTATTTCCCACCCGCGCTCGGTCATGTCGCGGCGCGCATACAGAGTCGAATCGCCGAGTATGCAATCGAGCAGAAGCCGCTCGTAGGCTTCGGGCGACGCGACGCCGAACGATGCGCCGTACCGGAAGTCCATGTTCACCCATCGAATGCGTGTCACCTGCCCGGGAACCTTTGCTCCAATCCTGAGCGTGATGCCTTCGTCAGGCTGAACTCGTATCACCAGAACGTTGGGCTCCATCTCTTGCTGAGCGCTCTTGAACAATTGAAGCGGCGCTTTGCGAAAGTGAATAGCGATCTCGGTAAGGCGCTTCGGCATGCGTTTACCAGACCGCAGATAGAAAGGCACATCGGCCCAGCGCCAGTTGTCGAAATAGAGCTTCAGCGCGGTGTAGGTGTCGGTCTGTGAGTTCGGCGCGACGTCTTTTTCTTCCCGCTAACCTGGGACATGCTTGCCCGCCACCGCGCCGGCGGTGTACTGGCCGCGGACGACGAACTCATTCACTTTATCGGGGGGAATAGGGCGGACGGCTTGCATGGCTTTGATCTTTTCATCACGCACCGCGTTGGCCCCGAGACTGATTGGAGGCTCCATTGCGACGAGCGATAGGACCTGAAAGACGTGGTTCTGGATCATGTCTCGCAGCACTCCGGCGGTATCGTAGTAGCCGCCCCGGCCCTCGACCCCGAGCGCCTCGGCGTTTGTGATTTGCACGTGGTCGATGTATCGGCGGTTCCAGATCGGCTCGAAGATGCCGTTGGCGAATCGGAACACCATCAAGTTCTGCACGGTCTCTTTGCCCAGGTAGTGATCGATGCGATAGACCTGGTCTTCATCAAAGACCTTCGCAGCCTCGACGTTGAGCTCTTTGGCGCTGGTCAGATCGTGACCGAAAGGCTTCTCGATTATGATGCGAGTCCATCCCTTGCCTTCCGGCCTGGCGAGCCTGGCGGCGCCCAGCTGTTGAATGGCTTCGGCATAAAGAGAGGGTGACGTCGAGAGGTAGAAGACTCGATTACCTGCGGTTCCACGCTCCTGATCTATCTGATCGAGCAACTTGCTGATCTCTTGATACGCCTGCGGGTTGTTGACATCGCCGGAAACATAGAACATGCCTTTCGCGAAGCTGTCCCAAACCGCTTCGTCGACGCGTTTGGCTTCCGAATAAGTCACAATCGCGTCTTTCATTTTTGCGCGAAAGTCGTCGTGACTCATTGGCGAGCGCGCAAATCCGACGATCGCAAACTCGGCCGGCAGCAGCCGTTCCTGGGTTAGTCGATACAGCGCGGGAACCAGCTTGCGCTTGGTCAGGTCGCCTGAGGCGCCGAAGATGATCACCGTGCAAGGATCAGCGGTGCGTTCGAGCCTTACGCCTTCTCTCAAAGGATTATCGATTCTGCTGGACATTTGGATTCCTTCTTAGCGTTGTTGGGCGTTTGCGTTTTTGCGGCTCTGTCTTTGCGCGAAACAGCCGTAACAAGAGACCGTTTCGCGCAAAGACGCAAAGAGCCGCAAAGACGCTAAGCAGCTACTTCTTCGCCAGATCTTCCCACTCGGTGTGAATGGCAGGACCATCGGGACTATCGACGCGTTGATACGTGTGCGACCCGAAGAAGTCGCGCTGAGCCTGGGTCAGATTGAGCGGCAAGTTCGCGGCGCGATACGTGTCGAAGTAAGCCAGGCTTGCAGAGATGGCCGCCGCCGGTATGCCAAGCGACTGCGCGGTCGTCACGGCTTGCCGCCACCGAGGCTGAGCTTCGAGCACCCACGCTTTGAAGTCGGGATCGATCAGCAGGTTCGGAAGATCAGGCCGCCGCTGATAGGCCTGCTTGATCTTGTCCAGGAACTGCGCGCGAATGATGCAGCCGCCTTTCCATATTCGGCTCATCTCGCCGAGGTTGATGTTCCAGTCGTACTCCTCGGATCCGCGGCGAATGACGTTCATCCCCTGCGCATAGGAGCAGATCTTGCTCGCATACAGCGCGTCGTGAACCGCATCGATGAGTTCTTGTTTGCCGCCGGTATATTTCCCGGTCGGTCCGGACAGTTGCTTGCTCGCCTCGACGCGTTCGGCTTTTCGCCCTGAGAGAACTCGCGCATCGAGCGCGGCTTGCATTGTTGGAATAGCGATGCCGAGCGAGAGCGCGGTCTCCGCGGTCCACTTGCCCGTGCCTTTCTGACCCGCTATGTCGAGGATCTGATCGACCAGCGCGCCTTTGCCCTGGGGATCATCGACCGTGAAGATCTTGGCGGTGATCTCGATGAGAAACGAGTTCAGGTCGCCCTGGTTCCACTTCGCAAATATGTCCGCCAGCTCCGACGCCTTCAATCCGAGCGCGTTGCGCAGAAT
The DNA here is from genome assembly GCA_035576605.1 of Blastocatellia bacterium. Taxonomy (GTDB): domain Bacteria; phylum Acidobacteriota; class Blastocatellia; order UBA7656; family UBA7656; genus Onstottus_A. Next base: position 6,951 of record DATLWF010000468.1, read on the forward strand.
GTCATATGCCTCGGCGATCAACTGCATATCGCCGTACTCGATTCCGTTGTGCACCATCTTGACGAAGTGCCCCGCGCCGTCCGGCCCCACGTAGGTGACGCAGGGTCCGTCGTCGACCTTCGCGGCTATCGCTTCCCAGATCGGGCGAATCTGTTCGTATGCCGCCCGGTCGCCTCCCGGCATCAGGGACGGTCCCCACAGCGCGCCTGACTCGCCGCCGGACACGCCCGAGCCGATGAAGTTGAAGCCCGCCTCTTTCATTTCTTTCTCGCGCCGGCGCGTGTTTTCGTAGAACGAGTTGCCACCATCGATGACGATGTCTCCCGGGTCAAGCAGCGGTTTCAGTTGGGTAAGAACGTCATCAACCGGCCCGCCGGCTTTGACTAGCAGTATGATCTTGCGTGGTTTCTCGAGTGAGTTGACAAAGTTCTCGATGGAATAAGCGCCGATGACCTGTTTGCCCTCGGCCCGATGTAAGAACTTGTCGACCTTCGCGGCGTCGCGGTTGTAGACGGCGATTGGGAATCCGTTGCGGGCGATGTTGAGTGCAAGGTTCTCGCCCATCACTGCGAGTCCGATCATTCCAATCTTTGCAAGCTCCGGTTTAGTTTCTGCGGCCATTGTTGAGTTCCTCTCTTTGCCTTGGCGGCGGTTATAAGATCATTCTGCGAGATGCTGATCGGCGAGCAAGCGCGCTGCAGCTTCATCCACCATCCACAGCAGCGTACCATTGCGCGGACGAATGAGCTGACTCGGATAAAGGTCAGGTTGATAACTTCCCTCTAGCACGTTCTTCAAGGTTTCGGCCTTGTCCTCCCCAGCTGCGAGGAAAGTTACGTTGCGAGCGTTGTTGATCGTCGCCGCGGTCAAAGTGATCCGGTGCGCTTTGAACTTTTCTACGTAATTTGCAACCGCTATCTGGTCGCCGGCTTGAAGCGCCGTTGTATGCGGAAACAGCGACGCCGTATGTCCATCGGGACCCATTCCCAGGAACACCAGATCAAACCGCGGCACGTTTGAAAGGGGCGCTGTTCCTGTCTGATTCGCGCTTGAACCCCCAAAGAAGAACCGCGTGAGCGTCGCTGCATACTCCGCCGCGGCGCGTTCCGGTTCTGGCAGGTCGGCCGGTATTCGAAAGACGTTCTCTCGTGGCACCGGCACTCTTGATAGCAGGGTTTCGTTGGTCATTCGATAGTTGCTGTCCGGGTGATCGGGCGGAACACAGCGTTCATCCCCCCAGAAAAAATAGATCGAAGACCACGGCACGGTATCGAGGAACGGCCCCTTTGCCAGGACGGAGAACATCGCTTTGGGAGTCGAGCCGCCCGACAACGCAACGGTGAACCTGCCGCAGCCGATTACATATTGGTCGGCAAGGCGCGCGAATAGCCGTGCTGACTTGACAGCGAGTTCTTCAGGATCGCGATAGATGCGAAGCCTCGCGTGGGGTTTTTGAAGTATCCTGGTGGACATAAGCTGAACAATCAAAAGGTGAAAAATTGAGAATTGAGGATTGCAAATTGCAAATTGAAAATTGACGGGGAACCGTCGCTCGGAACTTTTCCAATTTTCAATTTGTAATTCTCAATTTGCAACTTTCCAATTCCTTGTCTAGACTGGCGTCCGATTTACCGTTCCCGCCACAGCCACGCGCCGCCTCTTACTCCACACTCGTTCGAGATGATCTTCACGTCGGGATCGAGCTCGAAGTTGATCCTGGCTGAGTTGCCGCCGCCGATGTAAAGCTTATCGAAATGCGTCAGCGCCCGAAGCGTTTCGATTGCGCGACGAACGCGGCGGTTCCACACCTTCTTACCGATCTTCTTGCGCGCCTTATCGCCGATCTGCTGGTCGTAGTCCTTATTCTTTCGAAACGGGAGATGAGCGATCTCGAGATGTGGCGCGAGCACTCCGTCCATAAATAACGCCGAGCCAAATCCGGTCCCCAGCGTGATGACCATTTCGAGGCCCTTGCCTTCGATTGCGCCGAAGCCTTGCATGTCCGCGTCATTGATCACACGCACCGGCTTGCCCAGACGTTCCTGAAGCGCGGTCGCGAGATCAAAGCCCCCCAGTTCTTCCGTGCCGAGATTCGGCGCTGTGATTATCTTGCCGTTACGCACGACGCCCGGGAAACCCACCGATACGTACTCGAAGCCGGCGAGGGGTTCCACTAGCTTGGCGAGAGTGTTCACCAGGTCATCCGGCTTGCAAGGGTGCGGCGTATCGATGCGAAGGCGCTCAGTCAGCATTGCGCCTTCGAGGTTGAGTATCGCCGCCTTGAGCCCGGTGCCTCCGATGTCAATCGCAAGTACGCGTGTGTCGGGAGTCGGTTGAATTTGATCGGTAGTTGTCTGCGCTGTGGTTTGTTGTGCCGTTGTCATTGATCCTCCTTAGACAATGCTGGTCCGGATGGGACCAACATCTCTCTTATTTTTTGATCATTCTGTTCTTGCGACCAGCTAAGCTTATGTCTTGGCTTGCCTGTCCTTGTTCTTGCCTTCGCTACCAGCCGGTGATGCTGAAATCAACTGCCCTCGCCCTTCTCAATACCCGCCCAATCGGTATGCATGTGACCTCGCTCAGGGTGATCAACTCGTTCGTAGGTGTGCGAGCCGAAGTAGTCGCGCTGCGCCTGGGTGAGGTTTTGCGGCAACCGGGCAGTCCGGTAGCTGTCGAAGTACGAAAGGCTCGCGCTCATCGCCGGCACCGGTATTCCCATCCCCTGAGCCGTCCTCACCGCCAGGCGCCAGTTTGCCTGGGCCGACTGGATCCACCGGCTGAACTCCTCGTCTAGCAGCAGATTCGGCAAATCAGGACGGCGATTGTACGCGGTCATTATCGAATTCAAAAAGCGAGCCCGAATTATACATCCACCCTTCCATATGCGCGCCATCTCGCTCAGGTTGACTCCCCATTTGTTTGCTTCCGACCCTCGGTGAATCAGGCTCAACCCCTGTGCGTACGAACAGATCTTCGACGCGTACAACGCGTCGTGAATAGCTTGAATGAGTTTTTCCTTGGGCCCGCGCGAACGCTGCGCTCTCGGGCCTTTGATCTTCTTGCTTGCCGCTACGCGTTCATCTTTCATGCTGGATAGCACTCGCCCGTCGATCGCCGCGGCGATGGTTGGGATTGGCACGCCAAGCTCAAGCGCCTCTTCGGTAGTCCATTTTCCCGTGCCCTTTTGCTCGGCTTTGTCGAGAACGAGGTCAACCAAAGCCTTGCCTGACTCCTCGTCTTGACGCCGGAAGATGTTCGCGGTGATCTCGATCAGGAATGACTCAAGTGGACCGCGATTCCATTCGTCGAAGATATCAGCAAGCTCGGCGGCTTCGAGGCGCAGCGCCTTGTGAAGGATATCGTATGCTTCGGCGATCAGCTGCATGTCGCCGTACTCGATTCCGTTGTGGACCATCTTGACGAAGTGCCCGGCGCCGTCAGGTCCTACGTACGTAACACAGGCTCCCGAGTCGGTCTTTGCCGCGATCGCTTCGAAGATGGGGCGGATGTGCTCGTACGCTTCGCGCGCGCCACCGGGCATCAGCGAAGGTCCGTGGCGTGCGCCTTCCTCGCCGCCCGACACGCCTGAGCCGATGAAACACAACCCGTCCTTTCGAAGGGCTTCTTCGCGGCGCTGCGTGTCTTTGAAGTACGAGTTTCCGCCGTCGATCAATATGTCGCCCTCTTCGAGCAAAGGCTTGATTCGCTCGATGGTCAAATCGACCGGGGCGCCGGCCCGGATCATCATCATCATTCGGCGCGGCCGCTCGAGCGAGTGAACGAAGTCTTCAACCGTCTTCGTTCCGACGAGCTGCTTGCCGGAGTTATCGTTTACGAAGCTGTCAACCCATTCGGTTTCCAGGTTCCAGACCGCGACAGGGAAGCCGTGTTCCTCGACGTTCAAGGCGAGGTTGCGGCCCATCACCGCGAGCCCGATCATCCCGAATTGCGCTTGCTTTGCTCTCACTTCGCTCGACATATTCGCTCACCCCCGGGAGCGCAGGCATCCCTGCCTGCGACCCGTTGCCTAAGAAAGAGGCAGGCAGGGATGCCTGCGCTCCCGCTGAAGACCGCCCATACAAATATTTCGACTAACTCGCAGCTGACTGATACGCACCCAATACGTACTGTTCAATTCCTCTCGCCCAGCCTTCGTCGTCGTTCGACGTGGTCAGGTAGTTAGCTGCTTCTTTTACTTCGTCAACTCCCTGACCCATCGCTATACTGACGCCGGCTTGTTTGAACATCTCGACATCGTTCGGACCATCCCCGATCACCGCGACTCTTTGGGCAGGAATGTTGAGAAGCTCAGCCAATCTTACGACCACTGTGCCCTTGTGGATTCCGTAAGAAGTCACGTCGAGGAATCGAGGCTTTGATTTTGAAGCCGACACCTGCTCGCCCAGGTCGCGTAAGACTTGCTGTTCGGCTTGAGCGACAAGCTCCGGTTTTCCAACGACCGTGAGTTTGTTTGCGTCCCGAGTTATGCGCTCGGCATAGCCTTCAATCCTTGGCCCAAAACCCGAAGTATGCTCTTCACGATCGACGAACGCATCGCGCCAGGGAGCCCACCAATCAGCATCGTCGTAAAGCCAGACGGCTATTCCAAAATGGTCTGCTATGGCTTTGACTCCCGCGATGGTCTCCGGAGAAATCACGCTGCGAGCGAGCACTTCACCGTTCCGCTTTACGACCAGCGCACCGTTGAAGGCCGCGAACGGCCCGCTCAGCTTGAGCGCATCCGCAAGCGGCACGATGCTGCGCGGAGGCCGGGAACTCGCCAGCGATAGCTCGATGCCGCGTTCATACAGCTTCGCGGCGGCCGCCTTGGTGGCTTCAGTCACTTCGTGGTTTGAAGTGATCAGCGTGCCGTCGATGTCCGAGATCACCAGCGCGATCGTCGAGGCCTTATCAGCGGATATTGTCATAAGTAAGATGAAATAACTTTACGCAAGCCTCATAGGATTGAATGACACGAACAGTTTCACGCTAAGCCGCAAACCGCCAATGCGCGAAGACGCTTACCCCGTGTGTCCTTGCACGATCGGAAACGCCTTCTGAACGATCTGCAATAGCGTGGACAGTCCGGCCGCTACATCCGTGCCGAGATGCAGACGAATCGCGCGGCGATGACGGCTCGCCAGCGACTGAAAATCGCCCAGCGCCTGCGCCTGCTTCAATATCCCAAACGTGAACGCTTCATTCGGAAGCGGCACGTCGACAACGTTGTCCGCAGTCACCTGAATGAACACGCCGCTCGCAGGTCCGCCCTTATGGAGCTGTCCAGTCGAGTGGAGGAAGCGCGGCCCATAACCGGTGGTTGTCGCCACGTGCAGCGCATCGCGAAGGTGAGTGCGAATCGCCTGTATCAGGTCTTCGTGCTCGGGCGTCTCCATGATGTAGTCGAGCATCGCGATGTAGTCGCCAGCGTGCGCGCGGCCGAGGTGCGACGCGACGAAACCTTCAATCGATACCCCGGAGCCAAGCTCGGCGATCGTCTCGGCATCGCAGTAAGCCTTCAGGCCGCGGCCTTCCGAGCCCAGCTCCTGGTCAGGCAGCGAGCCGTTCTTCTTGTAGACTTCCAGAAAGTGCTTGGTATTGTCTTTGCTCTCCTGCACATTCGGTTGGTCGAATGAGTTGATGCCGATGATCGCGCCCGCTACCGCGGTGGCCATCTCCCACAAATAGAACTCCTCGCCCAGGTCGAGTTGATCGTTTAACCGTCGACGCACGACCGGATGACCGGCGGCTTCCAGAGCGCGAAGCTTGGCGTCGGTGTCTGCATCAGGCGCGCCTACGCCGATGTGAACGAACAGGCGATCATTCCCGTAGACCCCGGGGGCACCGAGCGTCTCACCGGCGATCGGAATTATCCCCTTGCCCTCTTTGCCGGTGCTTTCGGCGATCAGTTGTTCGATCCACAAACCAAGCGACGCGATCTCCGGCGCGATCGACAGCGTCAGCTTATCGCGGCCGGCATTGGTAAGCGTGCCGAGTATCGCGCCGAGCCGAGCTGCCGGGTTGTCCTCGGCGGGAACGTAGTGCATGCATGCGTGCTGCGCGCGGTCGGCGCGATCCAGCAGAGTCTTGAAGTCGAAGCCTTGCAGCGAGGCAGGAACCATCCCGAAATACGACAACGCTGAGTAGCGCCCGCCGATGTCAGGAGGGTTGAGGAAGATTCGGCGGAAGCTGTCACCTTTAGCCATCTCTTCCATCAGCGTGCCGGGATCGGTGATGGCGACGAAGTTCTCGCCCGCACGATCTCCTTTGATCTCGCGCATCCGATTGAAGAAGTACTTGTAGAACATCAACGGCTCGGTCGTCGTGCCCGACTTGCTCGCAACGGCGAACAGCGTATGAGGAAGATCGACTCGCTCTGCAAAGCTCTTCACAGTCGCCGGGTCTGTACTGTCGAGCACGTGGAGCGTCGGGAAACCTTCTTTCTTGCCGAAGGTCCGGCGGAAGACTTCAGGGCACAGGCTGCTTCCGCCCATCCCGAGGAGCATCACGTCGGTGAATCCGTCATTGCGCACTCTCTGACTGAACGCTGCGAGCTCGCCGGCGTGCTCGACCAACTGATCCACTACCGTGACCCAGCCCAGTGCATTGGCGATGATCTTTTTATGAGCCTCATCGTCCTTCCAAAGGCTTGCGTCCTTGCGCCAGATGCGACGGATCCACGACTCGCTTTCCATCTTTTTGAGGGCTGCCTTGACATCATCCGCAAAGGAGCCAAGCTCGGCCTTCATTCGCTCGAGCACACCGCTTGTGATCGCCGCCTGCTTCGCGGTTATGCTGCCAGTCATCGTGTCGAACGAGGCCATGAACTGAGCCACGCCTTCGTCCTGAAGCTGCTGAGTAACCTTTGCGAGATCTATTCCAATCTCCGCGAGTTTCGCGATTGTCGCTCGCGCTCCGTCGAGGTCCTTTTCTATCGTTACGGCGGTCTTGCCATGATCGCGCACCGCGGTGTAGGTAGCAGGCGGAACCGTATTGACTGTGTTCGGGGCGATCAATTCGTCGACGTAGTAGGTGTCGGGATAGGCCGGGTTCTTGGTGCCGGTGCTTGCCCACAGAGGCCGCTGCACCTGCGCGCCTGCTGCTCGTAGTTTTGCGAACCGCTCGCTATTGAAAGTCTCTTTGAATCGCTGGTTGAGCAGCTTGATGTTGGCAATCGCTGCTTTGCCGAGCAGCGCTGAGAGCATGGCCTTTTCATTATCGTCCGTCGAGCGCCGCATCCTGAACTCGAGCTGACTGTCGATCAACGTGTCGACGCGGCTTACAAACACGCTTGCGACCGACGCTATGTGATCGAGCGCACCGCCGGCGGCGTGTCTTTGCTCAAGGCCGCTGATATACGCCTCGGCCACCTGATCGTAGGTCTCCTGCGAGAAGATCAGGGTCACGTTTATGTTGATGCCGTCGGCGATCAGAGTTCTAACCGCCGGAATACCGGCAGGCGTAGCCGGGATCTTGATCATTACATTCGGCCGGTTCAGGGTTGACCAGAGTCTGCGAGCCTGCGCGATGCTGTTGTCGGTGTCGTGCGCGAGCAGCGGAGAGACTTCGAGGCTGACGTAGCCGTCGATACGCTTCGTGCGGTCGTAGACAGGCTTGAGCAGGTCGGCGACGCGCTGGATATCCTCGATAACCAGGGCCTCATATATCTCATCAACGCTCTTTCCGGCCGCGATCAAGTCACGCATAGCCTGGTCATAGTCGGTGCTGCCGACAATTGCTTTCTCGAAGATCGCCGGGTTGGAAGTCACCCCGCGCAAATCATCGTCTTTTATTTTCGACGCCAGATCGCCGTTATCGATAAGCGCGCGGCGGACGTTGTCATACCATATGCTCTGACCCGTTTTTTGAAGTTCAACCAATATGTTCTCGCTCATAGCACATCCTTTCTGGTGAGCAACGACCGCCGACGGACGGCCGTTGACCTCGGTCGTCCGTCGTCCGTCTTTGGTCTAGTGTTTCGTTGCCGCCATGCTCTCTCGCGCGGCCTCGATAACTTTCTCTACAGTGAAGCCGAATTGCTTCAGCAACTCCTTCAAGGGAGCGGACGCGCCGAAATCGCGTCGTGCGATTATGCGGCCATCTATTCCGGTGTACCTTCGCCACCCGAGGCTGGTTCCGGCTTCGACCGCAACTCTTGCTCGCACCGCGGCGGGCAGCACTGACTCGCGATAACTTTCAGGCTGGCGCTCGAACAGCTCCCAACAGGGCATGCTCACAACCCGCGATTTTATTCCTTCAGCCTTCAATTGCTCGTGTGCGGCGACGCACAACTGCAGCTCGGAGCCGGTACCCATGAATATCACATCAGGCGTGCCGTCCGAATCGCCGAGCACGTATGCGCCTTGGCGGAGCCCCGCGGCGGCCGCGTACTTTGTGCGATCAACCGTCGGCAGCGGCTGCCGGCTGAGTATCAGCGCAATCGGATGATGCGTCGAACCGATCATTACGCGCCACGCTTCAGCAACCTCGTTACCATCTGCCGGGCGAATCACGAGCAGTTGAGGGATTGCTCGCAAAGAAATGAGCTGCTCAATCGGCTGATGCGTCGGCCCGTCTTCGCCGACTCCGATAGAGTCGTGAGTGAAGATGTACATTACAGGGATTTCCATCAGCGAGGAGAGCCGTATCGGAGCGCGCATGTAGTCCGAAAAGATCAGGAAGCCCGACCCATACGGTCGCACCTTTGAAAGGGCCATGCCGTTGAGTATCGCCCCCATCGCGTGCTCGCGTATTCCGAAGTGAAAGTTGCGCCCTTCATACGAGCCTGCCTCGAAATCGCCGCCATCGGTCATTCGCGTTTTCGTCGAAGGCGCCAGATCAGCCGCGCCGCCAATCAACCACGGCACTTGCGGAGCGATGGCGTTCAACACCTTCTGGCTGGCGTCGCGCCCGGCCACTCCCTTCTCGTCAGCCGGAAACGTGGGTATGCTCTGATCCCATCCATCTGGAAGCGCGCCGCTTTGCATGCGCTCCCACTCTTCGGCGAGCGCCGGATGTGCTGCCTTGTAGGCAGCGAAACGCCCGTCCCACTCGTCTTCGGCCTTGCGGCCTCGAGCGATCGAGCGATCCGTGTACGCGCGCGTTTCGTCGGGCACCAGGAACTTCGCGTCAGGTGGCCAGCCGTAGCGCTGTTTGGTCAAGCGAATCTCTTCATCGCCGAGCGGCTCCCCGTGTGCGGCCGACGTGTCCTGCTTATTGGGAGCGCCCCAGGCGATGTGGCTATCGACGATAATTAGCGACGGGCGTTCTGTTTCCTTCGATGCAGTCTGGAGCGCACGGTCCAAAAGATCGGTATCGTTGGCATCGGCGACTCGGAGCACGTTCCAGTGATAAGACGTGAACCGCGCGGCTACGTCGTCACTGAACGCGAGCGCGGTGTTACCCTCAATGGTGATATGATTGTTGTCGTAGATCCAGGTCAGGTTGCTCAGCCGAAGATGCCCTGCTAACGATGCCGCCTCTTGTGACACGCCTTCCATCATGCATCCGTCGCCGGCTATCGCGTAGACGCGATGATTGACAATCTCATGGCCCGGCTGATTGAAGTGCGCCGCGAGCCATCGCTCGGCTATCGCCATGCCGACAGAGTTGGCGACACCTTGACCGAGCGGCCCGGTGGTAGTCTCAACCCCTGGGGTCAGACCATATTCGGGATGGCCCGGAGTCTTGGAGCCCCACTGCCGGAATCGTTTCAGCTCCTCGAGCGGGAGATCGTATCCCGACAGGTGCAGCATCGAATAGAGCAGCATCGATGCGTGGCCTGCGGACAGCACGAAGCGGTCACGGTTAGGCCAGTGCGGATTGCGGGGGTTGTGGTGCATAAAGCGGTCCCACAAAACGTAGGCGACCGGGGCAAGAGCCATCGGTGTACCGGGGTGGCCGGAATTAGCTTGCTGCACAGCATCCATCGCAAGCGTCCTGATGGTGTTTATGCACAACTGGTCAAGCTTGGCGGCGTCATCGGTCTTCAATGCCTGGCTCATCAGCTACTCTCCTTTTCAATTAATTAACATCGCAGCGGTTGAAAGACAGTAACCAGCCGGTTTGGCCGCTCGCTACCGTTGGGGGCCGAACGACCCAACGAGCAGACGCAGCGCTTCAAATCGGAGATGCGTCTGGAGGACTAAGTTATTCTGGCGCCCTGGTCACTGCCCTTCGGCGAGTTCGCGCTCGGCCTGCAGCCAATCGTCCGATGGATCGCCCTCAGCACGTCCACGCTCCAGGTAGATGTGATAAGCGCGCACCGCGATCTCTTCCTCCGTAGGCCGGGCGCGTGTAGCCTCGCTCGTCTTACCAGCTTCCGGGGTCGTCGGGTTCGAGTCTGTTGTGCCTCTTGCTGTCTTTGCCATTGTCGTCTCCTCTCGAAAGTCCTGCCTGCTTGCGAGGGGTATCGCCGTCCTCGGGAGACAGACTTTCACACTAACCGTCGATTACCAGATTGAGCCAGAGGATATACGGTGAGTCCTGTCGATGATAGGTTTCGAATGATGACCGAAAAGTAACCATGACAAACCCTCGACGCCGGGAGACCCTTTGGTTATTGGCGAGACGCGATAGTCTTCGACGGCCCAGATCAACCGAAAAACCGGTTCACAGGGTCGCGCCGAATTATACACCAATGGTGGCCAACAGCAAACGCGGGATTTGAGGTGAGGAGAGATCCTGAGGACCTCTCCAGGTTACGATAGCAATGGAACGCAGGCGAAAACTCGCGCTTACTTATGCGCGGCGGTGTCGCTGAGTGGGCCGGACTCTCGAAGCAGGCTCGCAGTCTGGCGCATCCTGTGTTTATCCAACAGGTGACGCAGGCTTCTGACAGACATCTTCAGTATCTCGGCAGCTCGCGTCTGGTTCCCATTGGTCCGATGAAGCGCGCGGATGATGTAGTCCTTTTCAAGCTGCGCCAGGTAACCTTCAAGATCGATTCCGTCCTCCGGTAAATCCAGGTCGGTTACGGTTCGAGGTTTGTACTTCAGTATCCGCTCGGGCAGCCACTCCGGTCTGATGCGGCGATCGGGAAGCCCGGCCGGGGGTCCGTTGTCGTCCCGTCTCCGATCAAGTCCCGCTACTCGGCCGTGCTCGAGGGCGACTGCGCGTTCGATCGTGTTCTCGAGCTCCCGCACGTTGCCCGGCCAATCGTACGAGTCCAGATAACGCATCGCCTCTTCAGATATCTCCAGCATCGGCCGGTTCGCCGCCGCGCTGTACTTCTCCATGAAGTGACGCACAAGTTCGGGGATGTCGCTTCTTCGCGCCCTGAGAGGCGGCATCTCGATTGGGATCACGCTGATGCGATAGTAGAGATCATTACGGAAGGTGCCATCCTCGACCATCTGTGAGAGATCGCGATTGGTTGCGGCGACAACACGCACGTCAACCGCAATTTCTTCCAGGCCTCCGACCCTGCGAATGCCCCGCTCTTGCAGAACCCGCAGTAGCTTCACTTGCATAGCGGGAGTTGTCTCGCCTATTTCGTCGAGAAAGATCGTGCCGCCTTCGGCCGCCTCGAAAAGACCTTTGCGATTCGAGTTCGCGCCGGTAAACGATCCTTTCATGTAGCCGAACAGTTCTGATTCGAGCAGGGTCTCGGTGAAAGCGCCACAGTTGATTGACACGAACGCAGCGGCGGCGCGATCGGACGTGCTGTGTATGGCTCGGGCGACCAGCTCTTTGCCAGTTCCCGACTCGCCGGTTATGAGCACCGTCGAGGTCGTCACTGCTACGGTCTCAATCATCTGGTAGATAGCCTGCATCTGCGGCGAGCGGCCTATGATGTTGTCGAGCGAGTTGCGCTGGCGCAGCTCACGTTTGAGCAGAACGTTTTCCTGGCGAAGGTGCTTCTTTTCGAGCACCTTTCCAACCGACACCTTCAGCTCTTCGACGTCGAAGCCGGCATCTTTGATAACCAGATCCTCAGCCCCGAGCTTGAAGGCCCGCCGCGCAGTGTCAACCGTCGCGAAAGCGGTGATCATTATGACCATGGTCTCCGGTGAGATCTCGCGCACGCGGGCGAGAAGATCGATGCCGCTTATGTCCGGCATCTTCACGTCGGAGATGATCAGGTCGTAGACGTTCTGCCGGACGAGCTCCAGCGCGCGCGTCCCGTTCTCGGCAGTGTGCACAGCGTAACCTTCACGCTTCAACACAAGCTCGAGCAGCTCTCGCATGCTCCGCTCGTCGTCAACAACTAACAGCTTTTCCATTAGTCTCTCTCCCACTGAACCTCGCTCAAACATTCGCTACTACTGCGGGCTGCGTCGAATCCACCCGGGAAGCATCACTAGAACTTCCGGGTTGAATCGTGACGCGGTTGCTGGCGGGCACTCTAATCGCGATTCGGGTGCCCTTACCGGCCTCGCTGTCGACAAGAATTTTGCCCTTGTGGTCCCGCACCAACTGATACACGATTGCCATCCCCAGTCCCGTTCCGCCGGTCGAAGAGTTAAACGGCTCGAACAATCTGTCCTTCTGTTCGCGGCTCATTCCCCCGCCCGTATCGCTGAACGCTATCGTCACATCCCGGCCAGGTTTTGCGTCGAGCGTTACGCTCAACTCGCCGCCCTGAGGCATCGCCTGAATCGCATTGCGCGCCAGGTTCCAGAATATCTGTCGCATCTGGTTCGGGTCGCCCTGGTAGAGAAGTGGCTCGCTGGGATACTCCTCCCTTATCAAATGATCCGGCCGCAGCTCGGGGCTGTTTCGCAGCAGGGCAATTGTCTCCGCCAGGAGGCTCGCCAGCTCGATCACTGTGGGTTCGATCTTTGACGGCCGCGCATAGGTGAGGAAGTCCGATACGATTCGATTCAACCGGTCCGACTCGCGCAGAACGATTTGCATCAACTGCGACTGGTCCTGCGAAAAACTCAGCTCGCTGGCAAGCACCTGCACCGAGCCGCGCATTGAGGCCAGCGGATTGCGAATCTCGTGCGCCAACCCGGCCGCCATCGTTCCCAGCGCTGCGAGCCGTTCTTGACGACGGACCTCGCGCTCGAGCTCCATCACCTCAGTTAGATCCTGAAAGGTGAGCACGTATCCACGCGAGCTGTCAGCTTCATCGACCAGCGGCGCAACAGAGAATCCAAGATGAATCTCGCGGCCATCAGCTGTTCTGCAGCCGATGTCGAAACGGGGCAGCCGCGACCGCGTGCGAATAGATTCCAGACCCGCTTCGATCTGTTTTTCGATGTCTCCGAAGATGGTGAAGATGTTGTTCCCGCGAACGTCAGTTGCGCGGTAGCCGGTGATCTCTTCCGCGGCGCGGTTGAAGGTTATGATGTGGCCGAGCAAGTCGGTCGTTACCAGGCCGCTTCGCATGCTCTCGATAATGCGATCGTTGAACAGCCGGTAGTCGGCGAGGTCTCTTGTCGCGCTGGCGAGCTGCGATTCGCTGCGTCGGATGCGCTCCGCGAGCTGGCTGGACAAGATCCCGACCGCAAAGATCGCGACCAGATTTAGCGAGAACATGAACTGCGTCCACGACAGCTCCGTGCCTTCGTAAGACGACCATCCTATCGCGCGCGGGAGGAGTCTGCTCATCGTGAGCACTCCTACGCACACGTACAGCACTCCGGCCAGTGCTCCCACCAGTGAGACCCCGGTCCTCCCGAGCAGTGCGCACGTTGCAAAAATGATTACCAGATAGAGTGCGAGGAACGGAGATTCGACGTCGCCAGTGCGATAGACCAGCCACGTGACCATGCAGATGTCCAGCGAAAACTGAACGTAGGCTTGCATCCTGAGCGACAGGCTCATTCGAAGCGCGGCGAGGTAGAACGCCGACAGGATGACATTTGCGGCTGCTACCGTCGCAAGCACCGGGACGAACGAGCGTGGCGTGTTGCCTCGCTCGGTCAGGCTGACAATCGCCAGCAGCGCCGCCGACATGGCGAGCCGGGAAATTAACAGCCAGTGTAGCTTTCTGCGCATACAGTGATCACCAGGCGTTCGAGTCAAACCTGCCGGGCGAGATGCCGATTCCGAGTTCGCCAGTCAATTGTGACCCTCGTTCGTATCCGGCTCTGATCGGGTGAGTTCCCCGGAGAGTTCCAGTGCTCATGGAGATGCGCACTGATAAGATTCAAATATTCGTTTGCGATTAAGGCGATATAGAGGCAGTAAGGAGGCGTGACGGAATATACCATGTGTGACGGTTGCGCTCAAGGGTCTTTTCCCAGCAAAGGCGCCATCATACAACTGGAAGGTTGTTGCAGAAAAGGCCCGCCGATTGTATGATGTGCTGGTAGTGTTTGACTCGCCCCAGTCCGACATAAACGCGGACCTCACGTAGTCTCTCCGCGAGACATATTAGAAAAGAGGACACGCGCATCATGAGGACGGTCCTTGTCGTAGAAGATGACTTTGACACCCTACACCCGCTTGCCGAGTTGCTTCGCTTGAAAGGCTACACAGTCAGCACTGCGACCGAGGCGGAGCAAGGTTTGGCAGTCGCCCGTCAGCTGCGGCCCGATCTGATAATCACCGACATTGCTTTGCCCGGCAAAAGCGGTCTTCATTTCATCGGGGCTGTTCGACAGGACCTGCAAATCAAGGCGACTCCAATAATAGTCATAAGCGGATGCGGGCCGATGATCCTGGTGGAGGCAGAGGCCGCCGGAGCAGACTGCTGTCTGGAGAAACCCATCAGCATAGATCTGTTTTGGACTGCTATTGACGAGGTATTTGGAAATGCCCTCGAAGAGGAGTCGCACAGGCCGACCGACTTGGGCGAGGACCCGGGGCGCGCGCTGGCTGGAGAGATCGATGGCCTCGTGGAGACTCTGCGGCATTGCACGAGTAAAACCGAGCGGGAAGAGGTACTCAAACGATTGAAGGAGAGGATACTTAAGCTGCAAGCGCGAAACGCGAACTGCGCGTAACGCCCTGAGCGTTCTTGTTTAGCCAGTTGATCACCAAGAAAAGCGAGTTGATCACTGCGCAAGTAGAAAGACAGGCACCGCCGTATCGAATTTCAGCGCGACTCCCGCCTCGGCGCTTTCCTGGTCCAGGCGAACAACCTGAGCCGCGTACTTCATTCCGTTACCTCTGAAGGGTACGTTGATTTGTAATTCGAGCCTCTCACCGAGATTCACAGGTCTGGGCAAATACAAGAGCGCGCCGAGCGAGCTCAAGTTTTCGAGGGTTCCCGCTTCATCGAAGCCGCTGCCGGTCTGGTCTGTTCCTCTGACGTTCACGTCCCAACTGACCTGAAACCTTCGCGCGTTTCTGCGCTCTTCGTCCTGATTTATTCTACCCATGGTTGCGCCAATCGGCTGATACGTCTACTTAAAGGGTGAATCACCGGTGCGTTCCTTGATGCTTGAATAAAAAGGGCGGCTGGCGATGTCCCTTCCGGGCTATGGAGAGGGAATCGACAGTTAAGCGGCAGTCTGACAGTCCAGGATTGTTGTTCGCCGCTGCTAAGCGACGAATTCGTTCCTTTGCGAATCCATTTCCGAGATTTCCTCTAACGAGCCCCCACCGAGATCGGAGAGCTGAAGAAGCAGATTCTGACGATTACTCGAGTAGGCCAATCCCTCGCTCATCGTTATGATTCCTGCGCGAATCATTCGTTCCAACTCGCCGTCGAACACCTGCATGCCTTCGAGGTTGCCATCCCGCATCGCATCGTAGAGCGATTTGCCGTCTCGCTCGCCCTTCTCCACGTAATCGCGTGTGCGTGCGGTCGACTTGAGTATTTCAATAGCCGCAACGCGGCCACGTCCGTCGGCTTTCGGGATTAGGCGCTGCGAAACGATGAACCTGAACGCCCCTGCCAGCCTCATTCGAATGATGTGCTCTTGACTCTTCGGAAACATGCCTATGAGGCGCTCGACGGTTTTGACCGCGTCCGTTGTGTGGAGGGTTGACAGCACAAGGTGACCGGTCTCAGACGCTTCAAGCGCCACCTCGCAGGTTTCAAGATCACGGATCTCACCAACCAGAATCACCTTTGGCGCCTGGCGCAACGCTGCCCTCAACGCGTAGGCGAAGCTGGACGTGTCCGAATGCAACTCGCGCTGGTGCACGGTGCAGTTCTTGTGCCGGTGCAGAAACTCAACGGGATCTTCGATCGTCACTATGTGGTAGTACTTGGTCTCGTTAATCAGGTCTATGATGGCGGCCAGCGTCGAAGACTTACCTGAGCCGGTGGGACCAGTCAGCAGCACGATGCCGTTCTTCATCTCGGCTACTTCTTTCAGGACTTCGGGGATCCCGAGTTGCTCGAAAGACGGAATCTCGTTAGGCACAACGCGCATTACGATGGCGTGGGTGCCACGTTGTTTAAAGATGTTGACCCGAAACCGCGACAGCCCGGTCAGGCTGAACGACAGATCTGCCGACCCGTACTTCTCGAGCGATTCTTCAGCGTTCTTGTTGCTGCCTATCAGTGCCTTGGCGATGCCGGCAGTGTGAGCGGGAGTGAGCAGCTCCATGCCAGGCAGGTTTACCGCAGTCAGTTTGCCGATGAGTTCAACTTGCGGAGGGCGGCCGGGTGAAAAAATCAAATCCGAAATCTTGTCTGAGACTGACAGCATTGCCTGCACTACCTGCGAAAAGTTGATCGTCGACATCGTGAGGAATCCTTGCGTATTCTGTCGCTACAGAGTGCAAAATTCAGGGGGCATTTCAGGACCTGTCGTGCGAACGATGCGAAGCTCAAACTAAAGCAGGGGTTGAGTGGCGCCGAACGCTCACGCACTATGGCGATATTAGCGAGAATTCTTCTAAAGTCAACAGTTCTGTTGCTTAACGCGCGAGCAAGAAGACAAGGAATCCAACGTGTCAGGGAAGGGTATTCACTTCGCCGTCAACCGCTCAAAAATGTAGAACGTTTCTACTCGATGAACGCTTCCAAGATAGCGCCACTTTTTCGCGATAATGCCGCCCCGCTTGATGCCTTTTATCGCGCTCGTCCCATCTTCGATCAACTGATCCAGCTCTGAAGCAGCAACCACATGCAACTCGGGTACGTAGTCTTGGCCGGTTTCCTTAACCAAATCGAGAACCGTCTGACGATGAATCGCGATTTGCGCCTTTGATCGGACGTACTCCCGCCGCGAGATTTCATTGTGCTTGATCTGGAACTCAAGCTCGTCTTCTTCGTGTCGCATCAAGTCGAGAAACGACTTTACCTCTGGACCATACTCATTTTTCTGGATGCGAGCGCTGACCTGCAACCCAAAAGCCAGTTGCAGTATTAGCAGACAGATTCGAATCGTGAGGCTTCCAGGCATCGGATCAAACTCGAAAGTCCGTGGCGTCACTCGAGAAAGCGGCCAGGTCATTCTCCATAAGCGGAGTCGAGCAAGTCGATTGGGTGTACGACGTCGACCTCGATCCCGTCCAGGAGGAGTCCGGCGCCGATCTGCATGATACAACCGGGATTGGCGGAGGCAAGCGTGTCGGCTCCGCTTTCCTTGATGCTCGCGATTTTGTCGCCGAGAATATCGGCGCTCAGTTGCGGATGTTGAAGGTTATAAATACCGGCGCCTCCGCAGCAACTCTCGAACCCGCGCAGCGGAACAAGCGTGACTCCCGGAATCGCTCGCAGCAAGTCGACCGGAGCCTGAGTTATTCGTTGCGCGTGTATCAAATGGCACGGCGCATCATACGCCACCAGCCGCTCGATCCGACCGCCGGGGACGTGAATGCCGGCTTCAACCAGAAATTCGGAAACGTCTCTGACCTTTTCAGCGAACTCGCGGGCGCGATCCGCAAACAACGGATCATCGGAAAGCAACCCGCCGTATTCTTTCATCGCCGCGCCGCATCCTGCAGCGTTCACGATTATTCGATCGGCGCCGCTTTCAAGAAAAGCAGAGACGTTTCTTCGTGCGAGCTGCCTGGCGACGTCAAGTTGTCCGGCGTGAGCGTGGAGCGCACCACAGCACATCTGTCCATTTGCTTGTATCAGTTCACAGCCGTTGCGGGCGAGCACGCGCTCGGTCGCTCGATTGGTCTCTCGAAAGAGCCCCTCCATCACACAACCTCTGAGCAGCGCAACTCGCGTCGCGGACTCGGCTTTCCGGTTCACCGGAGTCTTTCGTCGCGACTTACCGAGCCGCGAGCGGCTCGCAAGCAAGAGCGCCGTCGCGAATCGAACTCTTCCGCGAACCAGATTCGCCGTGAACAACGCACGCGCAAATCCGCTATTCCTGAACCACCGAGCCAACGCCAGCGCGCTTCGAAGCAGCCAGGGCCGTGTGAACACCTTGTTGAGCACAAACCGCAGTAGAGCCTCACAGGATGAGCCGCGTGCCAATTTGTCCTTCGCTACTTCAGCTCGTGCCGCTTCGAGCAAGTGGCCGTAAGGCACCCCCGAAGGGCACACCGTCTCGCAACCACGACAACCCAAACAAAGATCGATGTGTGAGATAAATGTTTCACCAAGCTCGAGTTTCCCTTCGACGACTCCTCGCATAAGGTAAATGCGTCCGCGGGGCGAATCGTTCTCGTTGCCGAGCTGTCGATACGTCGGGCACGCAGGCAGGCAGAGCCCGCAATGAACGCAGGTGAGCAGTTTGTCAGTGTTTTCTTCAAGCAGCGAAGCTAGCGTTCCGCGAGTTTCGGTTTCTTGGGCGTAGGTTACCATGGGAACAACTTACTCATAACCCTAGGACAAATTTACCCGGATTCAACAACGACTGCGGGTCGAACCTTGCTTTTATCGATCGCACCAGCTCGGCAGTCGATCCGACATTCCCCCAGGCCTCGGCCGCGCGTCTTGTTTCTGCCGCAGCTCGTTCAATCACCAGCGTGCCGTTAGCCCCGGCCGCGCTCGCGCGAAGCCGTTTGATTTGATCGACGGCAGATTCCTGGTCTGCCTCGAACGCCAATCGGATTATACCAGTGCCGATGTCGGCGGCAGCAATGTAGTCCACATGAGCCAGGAACGTTTTTTCGAACTCCGCGGCCAATGCTGATAGCGGCACGCTGAGCCTTACTCGTATCGTGCGCTGGTCGAAGTCGGCAACCTCCGCCCAGACAGAGTCCGCTTCATTTTCACTCAACACAGTTGCTTCGCAGGTCCCGTCGATCGCCCGAATCACCCAATCCACTTGATGTCCAACAGCCGGTTCGCTGTCGACGAATCGAATCAGCAACGCGTCGTCGGGCAAGCGCTGCGTGCTCGACGAACACAACCGCCGCGTGAGAACGACCGATGCGGGCTGAAGCTCCGACCCTAACACCTGCCTCGCAAGCTGAAAGAGCGGGCCACGATGCTTCGAGGTGATCACTATCGTAGAACTGCGCTCGGGCAGCGGGCGAAGCTTGAAGGTAAGTTCCGTTATGATCGCCAGCGTGCCGTAGCTGCCGGCATAAAGTTTGTTCATGTCGTAGCCGGCCACGTTCTTGACTACCTTGCCGCCCGACTTGCTCGTGCTTCCATCGGCGTGAACAAGCTTGAGACCGATCACGTAATCGCGGGGCGTCCCAAATCCTAACCTGAGAGCACCGCTGGAATTGCACGCGGCGATCGCTCCGAGCGATGCACACCTGAAGCCGGGCGGATCTAACGGTAGCCACTGCCGTTCCCGCACGGTCACCGCATTGAACTCGCTCAGCGTCAGCCCTGCTTCCACAGTGGCGGTCAAATCGGGCGGGCTGTAATCAACGATGCGGCCCAATCGATCGAGGCTCAGCACCACGTCAACGCGTCTCAATGGATTGCCGAACTCGAGCCACGTCATCTGCCCCGTCGGCACGACCGCGGCGTCGGACTCCGAGCAGACCGTCATACATGCTGCTACTTCATCCGCGGACCCCGGCCGGACCAGCATCTTCGGGCTGAGGCCATCGATCTTGAACTCAGGCTCTTCTTTGACGTGTTCGCCGCCGACGATGGCGGTGATAGACCTGGCAAGCGCGCGTTCTTCTGTCATTCGAGATTCAAAGGCTCCAGTCCGCAGTGTCCCGTGAGAGAAGCTGAATCCGTGGCCGGGGTCTGTCGATCGCGGGAGCAGCCTCGTCGTCGTGCTCGATAAGTTCGGTAAAAAAATCCCGGAACTGCCGAGAGAAGTCAACCAGGTCAAGCGACATCAGAAATGAGGGCAGGCGATCGAGCTTGTCCACGACGTTGGCATGCATCCCTCGCGCGCCTCGCACATTTCCGCGTTCGTAGTGATACAGACCGACTGCCGCTTGAATTAGCATCTGATAGAACAGCTTTGTATCGCCGGAAGATTGGAGCCAGATCTCTTCCCATACCTCGTGTGCATCGAAATAGCGTCCCGCATTGAAGTGCTCGATCCCCTGCAGGTACTGGCTGGGATGGATTGCTGCTTGAGTGGTATTGAACGCCGACTCCTCGATTGAAATTTCTTCGGCGGACGACTGTTCGCTTTCTTCAGCCGCTTCTGCTCGGGGCGTTTGCTCATCCGACGTCTCAAAAACCAGCGTGAATGGTCCGGCTTGGATCTTATCGCCCTCTTTTAGCTCGACCCAGGAAACACGCTCGCCGTTGGCCTGAGTGCCGTTCTCGCTTTCCTTGTCGACCAGAAAGAGCTTGCCGTTATTGCGCTCGACGATGAAGTGCTCACGCGAAACGGTCGGGTGAGACAGGACACAATCGGACGATTTGGCTCGGCCAAACGTCACTTTGTTCTTGTCGAGCGGGACGCGCTCGCCGGTTCGCGGTCCGGAATCAAATCTAATAGAGGCCATTGTGTTAGAGCGCTGCGCCGAGTGATTGTACGCTGAAAATCGAAGCTTACTCGAAAGCCCGGATCGCCTGCAATGGCGAGATACAGATTGGAAAGTCGGGTTCTCGCACCTCAAACCAAAGCTGTGGTAGCATCTTCTGCATAGCAAAGTGAGAAGGGCCTTCTCGATGAGTGTCGCAACAACCGATTACCTCGCAGCCATCGCGCACCTGCCGGCCGGAGCCGTGCTGCGGATCGATGACGTATCCTGGGGAGATTATGAAAACCTGCTTGCTGATCTCGGAGAGAGCTACTCAGTTCGCATCTTCTATGATCAGGGAAGGATGGAAATCATGGCCCCCGCAACTACGCATGAAAAGCCCAAAAGCGTTATCCATACTCTCGTCACCGCCCTGAGAGACGAACTGGATATCGACGTCGAATCGCTTGGCTCCACTACTCTCAGAAAAGAGATGAGAGCCGCGGGCGCCGAACCAGACGACTGCTTTTACATCCAGAACGCGGCGCGTGTCATCGGCAAAGAGGACCTGAACTTAATGCACGACCCCCCGCCGGACCTTGTGGTGGAAATCGATTGGACGAGTTCCTCGCTGGATCGGTTTGCGATCTACGCCGCGCTCGGTGTACCGGAGATCTGGCGGCTGGCGCGACGCCAGCTGAGAATTCACCTTTTGGCGAGCGACCGCTACCAGGAGTCGCGCATCAGTCACGCCTTCCCATTTCTGACGGCTCAAGCCCTTTCCGAATTCATAGCACGTGGACTTAAGGAGGGAGAAAGAAAAGCAGCAAGCGCCTTTCGCGAATGGGTGCGCGAGCACCATCACCCGCCTCAATGATCTGACCCTCAGCCGGCGCTAATCCCGTGAGGCGTCTGCAGCTTGTGCTTGAAGTCTTCCATCCCGAATCCACAATATCGGCACGTTTTGAAAGTGGGAATGACTTTTCCCGGATTGCAGAGTCCCTTCGGATTGAACACGTCCCTCACCGCGAGCATGCGCTGCATGTCGCTCTCTGAAAAGATGAGCCGCATGGATTCGATCTTGTCCATCCCGACACCGTGCTCGCCAGTGATCGAACCGCCTACGCCCACGCAAAGTTCCATTATCGCTTTCGAGGCGGCGGCCACGCGTCGTACCTGATCGGGATCTCGTCCGTCGAAGCTGATGTTCGGATGAAGATTGCCGTCGCCCGCGTGAAACACATTGGCGACCGTCAGGTTATTGCGACCCGCGATTCGATATATTTCGTCGAGCACCTCCGGCAATCGCGACCGCGGGATCACTGCGTCCTGCACCATCAAGTCGGCTTTGATTCTCCCCATCGCGCCAAACGCGCGCTTGCGAGCTGCCCACAATCGCTCACGATCGGCCGCGTCCCTGGCGACTCTGACCGCCCTTGCGTTGTTGCGCTGACAAATCTCAACGACGCGAACTGCCGTCTCCTCGAGCCCCGCCGTGAGTCCGTCAACCTCGATGATGAGCAATGCGGCAACGTCGGTGGGAAAGCCGCCGGCAAAGATCGAATTCTCGATCGCCTGAATCGTAGCTTGATCGATCATCTCGAGCGCCGCCGGCA
>DATLWF010000469.1:0-4032 GCA_035576605.1 Blastocatellia bacterium
ACCGTTGCGCTGATACTCCGTTGCCACATCGATGTCACGATGCCGAAGCGAGTAAGCCAAACGGACCGAGCGCTGCGCCGCGTCCACGTTTCGACGGGCTGCGATTACGTCGGGGCGGTTATCGATCGCTGCGGCTCTGAGCTCCGCGAGCGATTTGCTCAAAGGTTCAATGCGCAGATCGCCGATGACGTCTATGGGCGAATCCGCAAGAAGCTGAGGTATTTGATCAGCCCCGCCAACCGGAATGGTTCCGACCACGCTCGAAGGCTGCGCCCCGAGCAGGTTGAGCACATCGCGTACCGACTGTTGATAGGAGAGTTGGGCCGAGATCAAGTCTCGCTGATACTGGACTTTGTTGGCCTGGAATTTGGTCAACTCCCACTCGGCGGTATCGCCTGTGTCCACGTGCAGCTTTATGAGTTGCTCGGTGTTGTTGGCCAGATAAAGATTCTCATCGGCGACGCGGAGATTTTCGCGTGCGAGCACGGCCGTGTAGAAGGCTTGCTTTAACTGAAACACCTGTTGGCGAGTGGCATCGAGCACTTGCGCCTCGGCTGCCTGCAACTGAAAGTCAGCGGCATCAGTGCGCAGCTTGCGCTTGTCACCGCGCTCTAATATCTGATCGAAGCGATACGTGTACACTCGGTTCGCAGCAGTGTTTGAGTCGGTTGAAAAGAGATTATGAAACGGGTGCCCAATGTCGACCTGCTCGGCGCCAAGAGTGACGGTAGGATTGGGTCTCAGACCGGCGATGAGTTTTTGCGCGCGAGCGGCCTCGACGCCGTAGCGCGCGGCAGTTACCGTGAGGTTATTTCGCAGCAGAATCTCTTCGGCTGTTTCCAGCGTCAACTGCTTTGGCACATCGACTCTTGGCCAGGCGCTCGAGGCGGCCGCAGATGCGGGGTCGATGGTCTGCGGTTTCGCCGAGGTTGCGAACAAAGGGAAGAGCAGAACGAACAAACAGGATACGAAACGCATCGAGGTCTTACTCCTTTGTAGCATCACAATATAAATGGAGGAGGGGACCCTCCTTGCCCGGATCGATCGGGGCGCGACGATGGACCCCGTGACCTCTCCCCTGATCAAGAGATTCAGGTCGTCGGGCACCGGGCCGATCCGGGCAAGGAGAATCCCTCCTCACAACCACGCTAGGAGCTTGCCGCATTGCCGATCAGGAGCCCGCCTCCCGAGACCACTCTTTCGCCAGGCTGCAATCCGTAGAGGATCTGAACGTAGCCGCCTTGCTGGATTCCAATCGTCACATCCCTGCGTGTGAAGTGGTTTCGATCCTGCGACACCCAGACGCTGGTCTTATCTCCTTCGCGAACAATTGCAGACGTCGGGACGGCGAGAGATTGAGTCTCGGAGTTCGTAACTACCCGGAAGCTGGCGAACATTTCGGGCTTGAGTCGGCGGTGGCTATTTTCGACTACGCTGCGCAATCCGACCCTGTGCGTAGCCGGATCAACCGATGGGCTGACGTAAGCTATGCGAGCCGTGAATGCTTCATTGGGATAGGCCGCAACGTGAACCTCGATCCTCTGTCCAACTTTGATCATGGGCACGTCGGCTTCATAAACGTCGGCCAGCAGCCAGACCGTGGAGAGATCGGCGATGGTGAATAGCGGATCGGCGCTATCAGGTTTGACGTACTGGCCCGGACCAACTTTGCGCGTGACGGTTGTACCTGCGATCGGTGAAAGCACTCGCGCGATCTGGTCTATCTGACGGTCGTTTTCGATCTTTGCGATTTCCTCCTCAGTCTTGCCGAAAACGCGCAGTCTGGAACGCGCACCCGCAAGTGCGTTCTCTGCTGCGTGCAAGTCCCGCTCGGCATTTCTGAGATCAGCTTCGGCCTGTTCCCAATCTTTCAATGCTACGGCCTTGTTCAGATAAAGCCGGTGCTGCCTGTCTTCTGCCCTGGTGGCCAGTTCGAGCACAGTCCGGGCTCTGGGAACATTAATACCGGCGGTGATCAAGTCCTGGCCCGCCTGAACAAGGTCGGGTGTGTCGATCTCGAAAAGTGGCGTGCCTCGATTGACTGGATCACCCGGTTTCGCAAGCAAGCGAACGATACGGCCCGTGTAAGGTGAGAAGACGGGAGTCATCACGTCTTCGTTGAATCCGATCTTACCCGTGGCTACTTTTTCGGCAAGAAAGCTGCGGCTGCCTACAGGCTCGATCGTAATGCTTGGCGTCTGCTCCTCATCGATTCGCACGAGATTTGGCTCGATGGTCGTTGAGGTATCGCGTGCCTGAGGAACCGCCTTTTCGGAAGCTGCGTCCCGCGATGAAGTATTGAGCCTGATCACAAACGCGGTTAAAGCGCATAGCACGACGACTGAAAGGATGGCTATCCGCGGGAGTGCGCGATTTGAGAGCCTCGCCACCGGGAGGCTCGTTGACGGAGGAGTTGGCGGTTGCGGGTGCTCCTCCGATTTCACAATTTCTTCGGCAGGTGGTCCGGCTTCAGTGTCTGTTATTGCCTGCATCTAAATCTCCTTGTCTCTAGTAAACCATCGATGCGATCCTCTTTTCCGCGTGCGGGACACTTCCGCGATTGGTACCGCGACAAGACCGTCGACGCACTACTTGAGCGTTCGCACGTGGAATGCAAGAAAGCGCACTGCGCGCTCAAACATTCCGCCACACGTCAAAATCGTACGCAGTACTGGTTTGACTGGCAGCGGTTCGATGAGAGGTTGAACTAGGAGAGGAGGAAGGGAGGGCTTCTGCCGGATGGTTGGCCTAGAGCAGGCGATAGAGTGGCCACACCGTCGACGTGCAAATTCGGAAGCTCGATTGCGACGTGAAGGCCGCATTTGTGAACATGTGACGGATCCAGCGGACGATTGGTTGCTGAGTTGATCGCGGGGTCGTGATCGGGCCATTCCGGTGCATAGACGGTGGTATTTCCGAGAGTGAATCGATCGCGATACGCTTTTGTGGAGGCCTGTTCAAACTGTCCAGTCCCGTCGCCCAACCATACGATCACATCGTCCGCGTGCAAGAGGTCAGTCCACACTAGATCGGTTGCGCCGTCGTTATCGACATCTTGAGCGAAAAGCGATCCGTAATTCGCGCGATTAGTATTGAAGTGAAGAAACGACCGCTTCCTCGAGCCGCTGAGCATGATCCCGACGCTCTTGTGCAAGCTTGACCCGTCAACAGTGGCCTCATCAACTATGCCATCGGAGTCAAAGTCGGACAGCACCGTGGATTGTCCAAAGCGTAGCGGCGCCACTCTCTCAGATGCTTCAGCGTTTCTTTGTTGTGGAAGTGGGCTGCCCGAGTACAGCGAAAGGACCAGCAGCAGTAAGGCCGCGCTTGTTGTGAGCCGGCGGACGTTCATTGCGCAGAGACTATAGCAGAGGTGATGATCGTCTACAATGCTTCTTTGATGATCTTTCGAGCAACGGTGAACACATGATCAAACATTGGCTCAGTCAGCTTACCCGTAAAGGTGTTCTGCTGGCTTGGGTGAAACGAAGCGATCAGCGTCACGCCCCCAGTCAGGAGAAGCTGGGCCGCGTGCTTGAACTCGGGTCTCCCCGGTGATTGGTCATCCAATCCGACCGAAGCGATCGCCGCGGCGAAAGCGAAACGGCCCAACGCGACGATTACCCGGACTCGTTTTAGCAATTCAAGCTCGCGCAAGAGATAGGGTCTGCAGTTGGCGTTCTCTCGCGGCGAGGGCTTGTTTTGTGGCGGTGCGCACCGAACCGCTGCAGTCACATAGCAGTCTCGCAACCGAAGTCCATCATTGCGATCAACCGAAGCCGGTTGATTCGCGAAACCCGCTTTGTGTAGCGCTCGGAAGAGCCAGTCGCCGCTTCGGTCCCCGGTGAAGATTCGCCCCGTTCGATTGCCGCCGTGGGCTGCTGGAGCAAGCCCCAACACCAGCAAGCGGGCTCGCGGATCGCCAAAACTCGGAACCGGTTTGCCCCAGTATGGCTGATCACTGAATCGTCTTACCTTTTCGCGGGCGACCGTCTCACGCCACTCGACAAGCCGTGGGCAGAGACGACAATT
>DATLWF010000470.1:0-10985 GCA_035576605.1 Blastocatellia bacterium
CGTCGCGATCAACGTCGACCGGTCGTGAGTCTACGTGCATCAGGACGTTTGCAAGCGCCACAGCCTTCACCGCCGCATCCCACCCGTCAATATCGTAGTCGGAGTTCGCTTCAGCAATGCCACGCCGCCGGGCTTCTGCCAAAGATTCTTCAAACGAGCGCCCTGACTCCATCCCGGTCAAGATCAGGTTCGTCGTGCTGTTGAGAACACCGCTGAAGCCGAGCACTCGAATGCCGGGCAAGCACTGCTCCGCCAGGTTGAAGACAGGCGCTCCGTCCATAACCGTGCCTTCAAAGCGAAAGCGGGCGCCGGACGCGGCCGCGAGCGATTTCAACTCAGAGTAAGCAAACGCGATCGGTCCCTTGTTCGCTGTAACTACATGAATGCCGCGAGTAAGCGCACTTCGAATGTGAGTCGTCGCGGGTTCGCCGTCAACGGCGCTGAGGGGTGTCGTTTCGAACAGGATGTGAGCGTTGCAGCTCTCGATTACTGCGAGCGTATCAGATGCGGCGGTCGATTCAGTCAGCTCAGCAAGATCGCCACCTCGTTCAACACAGGCTGCGGCCTGGATCAGATCGATCCCGGCGTCCGATGTCATGCACCCGTGATTGGCGGTCGCGATAGCAGTAGTCTGCCACCTAAGCCCATATCTGAACTCAAGCTCCGGTTTGTGTTCCGCCAGCATTCGCGCGAAAGCTCGCGCGACGCTGCCGAAGCCGATGAAGGCGAGTTTGAGATTCATAGGAGGGTGCGTGAAACGTGATGCGTGATGCGTGAATCGTGATGCGTGAAACCTGATCCGTGACCGGAACGATCCTTCGGGTTGTCACGTTTCACGTTTCACGCATCACGTTTCACGGATCAAAGCTCCGAGATGAAATTACTGATCAGCTCGAGCCCCTCGCGCAGGTAGTCAGCATTCGAACCGAAACCGATTCGCAGATACTTGCCCATCAAGAACTGCTCGCCAGGCACGATCAGCACGCTCTTTTCTTTTCTCAGACGTTCAACAAACTCGAGCGAGGAGATGTCCAGATGGTATCGCAGGTATGCGATCGCTCCAGCCTGCGGCCGAACAAACGACAACTCATTGGCGTGGGCCCACTCTTCAATAATCGGGTAGTTGGCGTTCAGAACCTTCCTGGTTCGCTCGAGCAGTCTGGCTCGATTCTCCGGCGTTAACGCCACTCGCGCGAGCCAGTCGCTGGCGGGACCCGGACCGATCGTAGTGTAGTCGTGATACGACCACGCGTCCGCAACAAGCTCGGGCGCCGATAATATCCAACCGATCCTCAACCCCGGCAAACCATAAGCCTTCGACAGCCCGCTTGTAATGATCACCTTTTCGTATCTTCCCCAGAAGCTCGGCGTCACGTCTCTCTGAAGCTCGGCTCCGCGATACACCTCATCTGCAAGCAGCCAAGCGCCGACTCGCCGCGCTGCTGCGACGACTCGTTCCATTTCCTGTTCAGTCAGAATCGCGCCTGTTGGGTTGTTGGGATTACACACTGCGATCAGCTTTGTCCGGGGAGAAACAGCCCGCTCCAGCGCGTCGAGGTCCGGAGCCCATTCCAGTTCTTCTATCAGCGGCAGCGGTTTGAGCTCAGCCCCGAACGCCCGCACCAGCCCCCAGAGCTGCATGTAATTCGGCAGCATCATCACGACCTCATCACCGGGCTCCGTGAGCATCCAGGCGATGAGGAAGTTGGCTTCGGCGGTGCCGACGGTGGCAATGACATTCTCTTCTGCGGCGCCTGAATACATCGCCGCGATTGCTCTTCTCAGCTCGGGCGTCCCGTTCGACTGGCTGTAGCCGAGTTCAGTGTTAAGGAGCGTCTCACGGTCCTTCGCATCAGGTATCAGCTCTCCGATCGACGCCGGATGGACGCCGCTCTCCGAGAGGTTGTAGCGTACGAGATTCTCCCAGGTCGACTGCATTCGTTCCATCTGGAATTGTTCGAGCTTCATCGTTCTCTCCTCGGAAATGTCCGACAAACTTTACTTTGTCGCTTCACTTTGTCGCTTCCGCTCGTCGACGACCAACTACAGTTTGTCGCGGACGCTTAATGCAGTGCATCATTTCGCCGGAGACAAACTAATTCTTGTCGGACACCGGCGGCGCACATATTCAACCTAGAGAGCGTATCCGCGTAAATCGTTTTCCGCATAATCGCAAATTAGCCGCTCGGGATCCCGTTCGTTGAAAGCGTCCTGGTTCAACCAGATCTTGATTCGACCGTGCTCAGACTCGCAGATGATCTCGTCGTGGCGAACGAAGTATCCGGTGAGCTGACCAAACTCGTTGAAGATGTATGCGGGTATCAAGCTGCGAATGTCGGTGAACGGAATGATCACGCTTTCTCCTCCATCGAATTTAGGGTGACAGCATAGATTAAGAGATGTGCCTCGGCAAGGCACGTAGATCTCGTAGATCTCGGTGAGTTGGTAATTCTGCCGCGCTAGCGACATCAAAGGACTATCGAAGTCTGAGCGAGGGTTCGCCTATGACGTCGCGGTGATTTATGCGGCTCTGGGTGAGAAAGAACTTGTGCTGAACTGGCGTGAAAGGGCTTACGATGAGCATTCAGCGCTGTTCCTGAAGCTTAAGGCTGATCCGAAGCTCGATCTCTTTCATTCAGACCCGCGATTCGCGAATCTCCTGCGGCGTGTTGGGTTACGGGAATGATTGACAAGACGTTTCATCAGCGAACTGCCAGGCAATCGTCACTCGAAACTGCGAGCGCTTCGCTTTGCTAGGAAAGTGGTGGCCGCCGGCGATGCCAGTCGGTATGTTGTTGAAACAATCGCGCCGCAGCAATCACTTTGTGTTCGTCGAGCGGTCTGCCGACAAATTGGATTCCAACCGGCAGCTTCTTAGAGTCAAACCCGCACGGCACGCTTACCGCAGGCAGTCCGCAGAAGTTTCCTATCCCGCCCAATGGATCAGGGAAGTCCAGATCGGTTTCGAGATTCGCAATCAACGGCGAAGCAGTGACCGGCAACGAAGCCGCCGCGATCACGTCGAAGCGCTCGAACAATTCATCGATCTTTTTTTGCAGCACGGCGCGAATGCGACCCGCGCGAACGTAGTCCGACGCCGGAATATGTTGATTGACGTAAGCCGCAACCTTGCCCAGCGGATCGTTCAACTCCGCGACGCGGCCTGATTCGATAAGCGACTCGAATGCCGCCGCGCCTTCCACTGAGATGACCGTTCCGGCCGCCGCCTCCCACGGACCTTCGGGCAGCTTCGCGTCTTTTATCACCGCACCGTTTTGCTTTAGAACATTCACGGATGCCTTGACCGCAGATTCGATGTCAGAGGGAATCTTCTTCCAGGCATTGGTCAGCCATCCGATTCGCAATGGCTTTGCAAAGGGCGCGGCGTTGTAACTGAACGCGGCATCGGAGAGTGAAGCGGGATCTTGGGCGTCGTGTCCGGCGATCTGCGCGAGTACTAGACCACAATCATCCGCGGTGCGGCCCATCACCCCGATCTTGTCCATCGAAAACGAGAGTGCCATCGCTCCGTGGCGGCTCACCCGGCCGTAGGTTGGCCGCAACCCGGACACGCCACAGAACGCCGAAGGGCACACGATCGAGCCCCAGGTTTCGGTGCCGATCGCAAAGGCTGCGAGTGCAGCGCTGGCGATTGCCCCTGAGCCGCTCGAGGAGCCGCATGTCCAGCAAGTCTGATCCCACGGATTCTTCGCGGCTCCGCTCATGGAAGCCGAAGCGAACCGGTAACCCATCCCACCGGCCAGTTCAATCATCGCGGCCTTGCCGATCAGGATCGCTCCGGCCGCCTGGAGCTTCTTGATCACCGTCGCGTCGTAGCCGAACTTCTGATTCGCGAATGGCCGCGCGCCCCAACTTGTCGGATATCCTTTCACGGCGAGCAGGTCTTTTGCGGCGTAAGGAATTCCGTGCAGCGGACCACGATACTTGCCTGCTCGAATCTCTCGCTCAGCCTGCCGCGCTTCACGCAGTGCAAGATCGCGCGTCAGAGTAGCGTAGGCATTCAGCTTCGCGCCGATTGCCTCGCTGCGTTGGAGATAGCTTTCGGTGAGCTCAACGGGCGACACCTTGCGCGATCGGATGCGCTGACTCAGTTCTCGAACGGAGAGATAAAGAATGTCCTCGCCCAGCACGGGTTACCTCTCCAAGCGATAGATATGAAAGATCATCGCAGGCTCGTCCGAATTCTCGAGCGGAAACGAGCGCAGTGTGGCACTCGTCTTTTGAGCCTGCGCTACCAGGCGGCGCAAGTCGGTTTTCTGCTCATCCGAGAGGCGCTTTCCATATCGGGTCAGAATGGTTTGGACCTGTGCTTCGGCGTCGGGGGTTAGCTGTCCTGCTTGAGAGGACGCTGTTTGAGCGTCGCCTGCGTCTCGTGCCGGTTCGGCGCCGAGGCTCGGTTTAGGAACAACGGCGGTTGCAGCGGCCATCGCAGCGCCGCGAGTGAACTCACGCCGAGAGAGGTTGAGCCTGGTCGGTCTGGTAGCTTTGGCCATTTGCGCGATTCTCCATCATTAAGAAGAGAATGAGAGGTCGTAGAGGTGACTTGAATTCTCGGTCCGGCCATTCCTAGAGCGGCTCATCGTCCGGCTTTTGAATCTTCCGATAGAGCGCTTCTGGCTTTGATGAAGCGGGTAAGGTCTCAATGACGACGTAGTCCATTATCTGAATGTGAATCGTATCTCCGAGCGAGTTGATGCGAGGTACTTCCCAGACCATCCCATTCCAGGTCGCCAGGTCGAATGACTCCGGGTCATTCGGCGCTCCGCGTATTCTCACCCATGCTTGTTGACCTTTGATCATCCTCGCTCAGCAACAAGGCTCCCTCTGGCACGATGCTTGTGCTTGTACGCGGAGGGGCTGCAGGACGCACTTACAAGGTGCCACACTTCGCGCCGCAATTTCAAGAGTCGGGAAGCGTCATGGTTCGCGTTAGGATTTTGCGCAGCCCAGTTCTGGAACACACACAATGTGAGGGCTTTACTACCTCAGATCACGGTGGTCACGATCTCGCGGATGCCCCGCTGGAGCTCGGTGTCGTCGGTTATTGGACTGCTTATCGCGACTTCGCACGCAAGGTGAGGATGAATGCCGCTGCTGACCAACTGCGCGGCGTAGACCAGTAAACGAGTCGATACGCCTTCCTCGAGACCGTGGCCCTTCAGGTTGCGGACCTTTTCGCCGATCAATACCAGATCGCGCGCGGTCTGTTCGTCGACCTTGCCTTCGTGCACCAGCACTGCGGCTTCGAGGTGAGCAGGCGGATAATCGAACTCGAGCCCGATGAAACGTTGCCGGGTTGATTGCTTCAGGTCTTTGAGGACGCTTTGATAACCGGGGTTGTAAGAGACGACCAGCATGAACTCATCGGGCGCTTGCAGGATTGTGCCTCGTTTCTCGACCGGCAGAATTCTGCGATCGTCGGTCAACGGATGAATGAGGACTATGGTGTCTTTTCGCGCCTCGACCACTTCGTCGAGGTAACAGATCGCGCCGTGCTTGACGGCGGTCGTGAGCGGCCCGTCGTGCCACACCGTTTCGTCGCCCTCCAGTAAAAAACGTCCCACGAGGTCGGTTGAGGATAAGTCTTCGTGACAGGCGACCGTAATTAACGGACGATTCAAATGCCAGGCCATGTACTCAATGAAGCGAGTCTTCCCGCAGCCCGTGGGCCCTTTCAGCATGACCGGGAGCTTCGCGCGGTATGCGGCCTCGAACAACCCTACTTCTTTGCCGACCGGCAAATAGTACGGCTCTCGCCCGATGACGTGTTTTTCTATCGCCTGTTCTACGGTGGCTTGATCTGCAGTCATAAGAGAGTGATGCGTGAAGCCCTGGGAGCGCAGGCATCCTTGCCTGCTCCGGTTGCGCGAGAAGAGGCAGGCAAGGATGCCTGCGCTCCCAGGGGTTCACGTTTCGCTTTCACGCATCACAGTTTCGTTCCTTTCCGCAAATTCCCGTCGTTGTGTATAATTCTTCGCTTCGAAGCAACAATACACGCTTAACTGAGCGGCTCACGAGCGCGCCAGGAGCGGGCCAGGACCGGCAATGATAGCATCGCGCGAGCGCGCGAGGCAAAGATCAGGCAAACCAAATGACTGTAGCGGTAGCAATGAGTGGCGGCGTAGACAGTTCGGTGGCGGCTGCAATACTAAAGCGCGAGGGGAATGACGTAGTTGGTTTCACAATGCAGTTGTGGAATCAACGGCGTAGGCTTGCGCCCGATGAGGAGCCCCAGCCTTCGCGATGCTGCTCGCTTGACGACGTCTACGATGCTCGATGCGTGGCCAATGACCTGGGCATCCCTTTCTATGTGCTCAATCTCGAAGAAGAGTTCGAGCGCGCAGTGGTTCGTCCTTTTGTTGAAGATTATCTCGCGGGCAGAACGCCCATCCCCTGCGTGTCGTGCAACACTAAACTGAAATTTGCGCGGCTCGTCACACTCGCGCGTGAAGTGGGCGCCGAGCGAGTCGCGACCGGCCACTACGCTCGCGTGGAATACAACGAGCAGACCGGGCGATTCATACTCAAGAAGGGCCGCGATCTTTCAAAGGACCAATCGTACTTTTTGTTTGAGATGACTCAGAAGCAGCTCGAGCGGGCTGTCTTTCCGCTCGGGGATATGACGAAGCCAGAAGTGCGCGAAATCGCGCGGAGTGTCGGGCTCGAGACCGCCGGGAAGCCTGAGAGCCAGGAGATATGCTTCGTCCCTGACGGCGACTATGCGCGATTCGTTGAGAACTACGCGCGGTACGAAATGGGTGAGCAGGCCGCCGCCGCGGGCGAGATCAAGAACGCGGACGGGAAGGTGATTGGTGAGCACGCAGGTTTGCATCGTTTCACGATTGGACAGCGCCGGGGCATTGGCATCGCCTCGAGCGAGCCACTCTACGTTGTCAGGATCGATGTGCCGCGGAACCAGCTTGTGGTTGGAAGCAAGAGTGAGTTGTACGGACAGTCGTTGACCGCGACTGGTGTGAACTGGCTGGCGATCGCGCAGCCCGACGCGCCTGTGCGAGCGAATGTGCGCATACGCTATCGGGCGATCGAAGCTCCGGCGACGATAACTCCAGTCGGAGCAGGCCGAGTTCGCGTCGAGTTCGATGAAGCCCAGGCCGCGATCACCCCCGGTCAGGCTGCGGTCTTCTACGACGGCGACGCGATAGTCGGAGGAGGATGGATCGCATGACAAATAAAAAGGAAAAAGGAAAAAGGAAAAAGGGAAGAGCGCTCTTATTTTTGCCTTTTGCCTTTTTACTTTTTACTTCTTCCTGTGGTCCGAAACGCGGCGCCGTTGCGTCGAGTGCGGCGTTTGGTTATTGTCCCGTCTGTCACATGAGGGTCAACGCGTCAGACGATTGGGCGGCTGAGATTTATTACAAGGATCAAACCAAGCTGATGTTTGAATCGCCTGGAGATATGCTCGCGTTCTACACTACTCCTAAGGGTTACGAAGTGGATGACGCGCATAAAGATCGAGCTAACATCGAGAGGATCGTGGTGAAGGACTATCAGTCGAAGCAACCGACTGATGCTCGTCAGGCGATATTTGTCTACAAGAGCAAGATCGAGGGGCCGATGGGAGCGGACCTCCTGCCGTTCGGCAAGCGAGAGGACGCTGCGGCTTTCGTTGCAGCAAACGGAGGAACTCTGTTGTCGCTGAACGACGTGACCGGAGAAATGGCTCGGGATTTGAGGAAGTGATCGGGCGGGTCCGTAGACTGCAGAGTTAAGTTATTCTTTAGACTAATATACGAACTCATATGACTAACCAGAGAACCATTATCAATGCTGGAATAGCCTTACTGGTCCTGGGCTTTTTGGCGCTCGCTGCATTTGCGCAGGGCAGCGAACGCGTTGTCAAAGCGAAAGGATACGCGTCGGCTGATGGCGTGCGGCCCGGCGATAGGGTCAAGATCGCCATCGCCGTCGAAGTCGACGACGGTTACCACATCAATGCGCACCACCCAACGCTTCCAGAGCTAGTCCCGACCAGCGTGGCGTTTGGAGCCCCGGCGGGCATTAGCTTCGCGGATGAAAAGTATCCCGCGCCAAAGCACCGAGGGTTTGCGTTCGCTCCTAACACCGAACTTGCCGTTCACGAAGGTACGGTGTTCATCACCGCCGAGGCGCAGGCGGACAAGACGATTCAGCAAGGCACGCTCAGTATTCACGCACTGGTCACAGTTCAAGCTTGTAACGACTCATTGTGTCTTGCGCCTTCAAATCTGACCGTTGAGATACCGATCAAGATTGTGGCCGCGAATCCGCCGATCAAGGAGGCGAACGCCGAGATATTCGCGAAGGCATCGGCGCAACCGGAAGACACAAGCATCGCTGAATCATCGGCCGGCCGCCTGGTTGAGTATCAAGGCGGTTCGAAGGACTCGATTGCAGACAAGCTTGCGAGCGGGGGTATCGTGTCGGTGTTGCTTGGAGTGTTCGTCGCGGGTCTGTTGCTGAACACCACGCCCTGCGTTTATCCGATTATTCCGATCACGATCGGGTTCTTCGTCAATCAAAGCGCGGCTCAGGAAGGAAAGCCCAGGATCAGCAGGACGTTTTTCATGGCTTCGATGTACGTGCTGGGAATGGCCTTAACGTATTCGTTGCTCGGTGTGATAGCCGCGAAGTCGGGCGGCTTGTTTGGCGCACTGTTGCAGAATTCAATCGTGTTAATCGTGCTCGCCGGATTGATGGTTGCGTTGTCACTGTCGATGTTCGGCGTGTACGAGTTCAAGCTTCCGGAGTCGCTGAACCGAATGGCTACCAGCAGCACGCAATCAACGAGCGGTGCGCTGGGGGCATTCGTTATGGGATTGACGATGGGCATCGTAGCCGCGCCGTGCATAGGACCTTTCGTCCTGGCATTGCTCGTACACGTCGGCACGAAGGGTAGTGCGGCTTATGGGTTCATGCTTTTCTTTGTTCTAGCGCTTGGGCTTGGGCTTCCTTATCTTGTGCTCGGAACTTTCTCGGGTGCGCTCAAGACGCTTCCGCGTTCTGGTTTGTGGATGGTGACCGTGCGCAAGGTGTTCGGTCTTGTACTGATTGGGATGGCGCTCTATTTCCTGATGCCGTTGATGGGCGGGGCGACGAACTACGTATTCATTGCCTTCTTCGCGGCGTCTGCTCTGTACCTGCTGTTTTGGGAGGCAGGGCGAACGAAGCCCAAACAATTCGGATGGGTGCTGCGAGCGATCGGGATTGGGGCGGCCGCGGTTGCGATCGTGATGGCTTTGCCGAAGAAGATCGAAGCTGAGATCCCGTGGCAGCCTTACAGCGAGCAGGCTCTCGCTGACGCTCGCAAAGCCGGACGCGGAGTGATCATCGATACGTTCGCCGACTGGTGCATCCCGTGCAAAGAGCTGGACCAGTCGACCTTTACAAACGCCGAGGTGAAAAGAGAGGCCGAGCGCTTTGTCACCTTGAAACTCGATCTCACCCGGAGCGACGCGGGCACCGAAGCCGGCCGTGCCAAGGAGCGATTTGGAATTCGAGGCGTGCCAACCGTGATCTTCCTCGACCACGAGGGTAAGGAGCGATCGGAGCTTCGACTCGAAGGATTCGAAAAACCGTCGGCGTTCCTCGAAAAACGGATGAAACAAGTCGCATCTCCGGTTGGCGCGAGTGGTCCGGCGTTGGCGAAGAACATCGGCGATCCCAAGGCTCCGGTCGCGGATGCGGCACCTGGCTCGACGACTGAACCAGCACCAGCAGTGGGTCTGAACTTGTTGAACGGGGGCGTGCTGAAGCTCGAATCACTTCGCGGCAAAGTGGCGCTCGTCGATTTCTGGGCGACCTGGTGTGTGCCGTGCCTCTCCGAGATTCCGATGTTCAACCAGTTGAAGAAGGACTACCAGCCACGCGGGGTCGAAGTGATTGCCATATCGCTCGATGAAGAAGGCGCGGCAAAGGTCAAGCCCTTCTTAAAAGCTCATCCGATGGACTACACTCAGATCATCGCCGATAGGAGCACGGCGGCAGCGTTCAACGTAGACGATTCGACACTACCGGTGACTCTCTTGATCGACAAGCAGGGCCGCATACGTTTCCGGCACGTGGGCATAACTGCGAAGGACGTTCTCGAAGGTGAGCTCAGAACGTTGTTAAGCGAGTGACTGTCGACGTGGCGATTCTGGTTGATGACAGCATAATCATCCCGTTGCAGACCCATACCTGTATACTTCGCCCGTTTCGTCAGCCATATTCAAACCTCAGCCATTGATCATGTCTGCCGCCACATCTCCGCTCATCACCGCGCTCTCGATCGTCGCAGGCAGTCCGGTGTCAGTCCAATCACCCGCAAGAATCAAATTCGGAATCGACGTTCGCGGGCCCGGCCTCAAGCTGTCGGACTCGACCGTGTGTGAGAGCGTGGCTTCGCGTTCCTTTACGATCACACTGTGAACTAATGTAGCCGCGCGGCTAGCCGGTAGAAGCTCGTGCAGCTCGCTGATAGCCATTTCGACCAGATCGTTCCTTGTCCAATCCACAAAATCGCGAGCGGCGCTGATTATCACTGCCACCTGGTTCTGCTGCTTGCCCGGCGACAGGATCAGATCCTTGTTGAAGATCCACTGACTTCGAGTCCCCAACAACCCAACGAACTCACGATCGATGATTGGACGGTCAAACCAGAGATTGATCGAAACAATCGGCGACGATCCCAACGCCTCAAGCCGGGCGAACTCTTTGGTCTTTAGTTCATCGGGCAGGATGGCTAACAGCGCTTCCGGAGGAACCGCGCTGATGAAGTAGTCTCCTTCGACACGCCGGCCGTCCTTCAATTCGACAGCGTCGATGACGACTCGCTCAATGATGAGCCTTCGAACCTGCGAGCCCGTTTGCACGTCACCGCCTCTTGTCTTGATGAAATCGCAAGCGCCGTCGGTGTACAGGTCACTCAATCCAACCCGCGAGATCCCGATTCTCGCGCTCTTTGAGTCGCCCCCGAAAGCTTCCTG
>DATLWF010000471.1:0-2511 GCA_035576605.1 Blastocatellia bacterium
TTTCAGGTCTGCATTTCGTCGTCGGAACGACCGGCCCGACGCGAGTGATGGCTACCGGCGGGACTCGCTACTGGAACGATGGCCGCGACGTACCCGATGTGATGCTTGCGTTGTGTGACTACGCCAAGACTGCGAACACACCCGCCTTCAACCTAAGTCTGAGAGTCGATTTCGCCTCAGGCGCGAACGAGAGTTCAGGGTTCCGGTTCATCGGCAGTGAAGGCGTGATGACGCTCTCGGGAGTAGTCACGGTCGCCAAGAAACAGCGCGCGAAGGAGCCAGGCTACACGATCGACACTTTCCCGAAGGCGACGCAGGAAGCTTTCCTGAAGGACTACCGCGCGAAGTATCCCGAGAACAAACAGGACGTCTCGGGCTCGAGTCAAGACACCTATGCGCCACCTTCTGGCTACAGCGACTCGGTGGATCACTTTG
The DNA here is from genome assembly GCA_035576605.1 of Blastocatellia bacterium. Lineage (GTDB taxonomy): Bacteria > Acidobacteriota > Blastocatellia > UBA7656 > UBA7656 > Onstottus_A. The sequence goes on from DATLWF010000471.1 coordinate 436, forward strand.
CGAGTTTCTTTGAAGGCATGCGCTCTCGGAAGTCAGTCGTCGAGGACGCGGTGTTTGGCTTTCGAGCGGCGGGTCCGGCTTTGCTGGCGAATCGGAGCTACTTCGACAACCGGGCGTATGACTGGAATCCCGAGACGATGACGTTCAGTAAAGAACGGGGCGCTTGAGGAGCAAAGGACGAAGGGACGAAAGGGACGAAAGGGACGAAAGGCCTCGGGGTAGCTTCTCAAGCGTTAGCTGCATTCCACTGCTTCAGCCGTTCGAGGCTGGCGAGAAACGGCTTGATCCCTGCCCGAAGCAAAGTCGCCGCTGCCAGAATGTGCGAAGGATTCGACCAAAAGCAATGAGTATCGGACCGCGTGATCGTCTTTGAAAACGAAGTCGGTCGCAGCAGCCACCGCGGAAGGCCCAAGCCCAAGACCAATGAGGTTGACCACAAACAGGTAAATCGCCGAAGCCTGCCCTCGCATCCCACTCGGCACCATCTGCTGAATGGCAGCCGCTGAAACGCCAAACGGTGCGGCTGCCAGAAAGACCGAAGGCACAAGCAGCGCGGCGGCCCAGTTACCATCCGGCGCCAGAGGATAAAGCATGCCGCACGGGAGCCACGCGAGCGCGGCGATCAACCCCACGCGCATCGTCGCTTCTCTCCGGCCGCGCTCTGCCATCCAGTCGGCCAGCCGCCCTCCCGCGACTATTCCGAGCGTGGCGCCTATTGCAACGATCCAGCCAAAACCTGACCAGCCTTCGCCTCGCTCCAGCCGTGGTTGCGCACGAAAAAAGTTGGAACTCAGGCGGCGGCGCCATAGGACGAAAATGACAACAGAGCAAAACCAACATTGTGACAAAAGAAAGTGCTCATCCGAAATCAGTTATTCCAAGGTCGCGCCGATGGGTCGGACAAGCAGAGTCAAAATCTGCCGGTCGATGAATGAGAAGATGTAGACGAACGTCAGCACGCCGACCACGTACCACGCGTAGACGGGCGGCGGGTATTGTGCTTCCGGGTCTGGTTCCTGGGGCATAAAATCACTGGGCTCTAGGTTGCGCACACCGACTGCGAGGTTAACGCGCGACACTCTATCCCAGATTCTCGGCCGCCTCAACGACTTCCTGAGAGCGCAGGCATTGCGGGAGCACAGGCATCTTGCCTGCTCTTCTAGCGCAACACAAAGCAGGCAGGATGCCTGCGCTCCCAGGATGCCGGTAGCTACCGGGGCACGTTGCGAGCGCACCGCGAGTTGTGGGATAAGTGCTGGCTGAGTTCACCACAGCTTAGCTGAGCGCCTTTTGAGCGAATCCTTGAGATTTGAACGCAACTCCGAACCAGATCGATGAGGTGAAAAAGATGAGTAAGGCAAGACTCGCGATAATTGAGGCTTTGATTGCGATGCTCGCGCTTGGCGGTGGGTGCAGCTCCTTTGTGCTTGCTGACGACGCAGCGGAACAGAGGGCCCTCACCTCCGACGGCAAGGCAAAGAAGGGCATTGACTCAACCCTCGATCTAAACGACACTGACTCGCGGCAAAGCGAGATGCGCGGTGTAATCGAAAGGTACACAGCGGATCGTGGCAGCCTCGCTCGGTTCTACTCGGTCGAGGCTTCATCGGCGCGACAAGCTCGGATGAGACAGTTTTACTCGGACTGGCTCGCCACGCTCGCGAAGCGTGACTTCGATTCCATGAGTCAGGACGGTCGCATTGACTACCTGCTTTTCAAGAATCACCTCGACCATGAGTTGCGCCAGTTGGACCTGCAAGTGAAAGCCCAGGCTGAGGTCGCCGCGCTGGTGCCGTTTGCGCAGACCATCACCGATCTAGAAGACGCTCGCCGCCGGATGGAAGCCATCGATTCCGCCAGGATCGCTGCGCTGTTTGCCAGGATGGCCAAACAGATCGACGTGACAAGCAAGGCAGTCGAGGCCGGGCTCAAACCGGACGCAAAGCCCGACGCGTTAACAGCAAAGAAGACCATCGCGAACCGTGCCGTCGCCGCAATCGTGAGCCTTCGCAATACGCTGAAAGCCTGGTACGGCTTTTACAACGGCTACGATCCGATGTTCACCTGGTGGGTGAG
>DATLWF010000472.1:0-2727 GCA_035576605.1 Blastocatellia bacterium
AGAAGCAGGTCACTGCGCGTTCGGCGAACCAGCGACGGTACATCGAGGCTATCGAGAAGAACGATATAGTTTTCGGGATCGGCGTCGCCGGCACCGGGAAAACGTATCTCGCGGTTGCGATGGCGGTTCAAGCGCTGATGCAGAAACGGGTGAACCGGATCGTGCTCGCCCGGCCGGCAGTCGAGGCCGGCGAAAAGCTCGGGTTTCTGCCGGGAGATCTTCAGGATAAGGTCGATCCTTATCTGCGCCCGCTATATGATGCGCTGTTCGACCTGGTCGATTACGAGAAAGTGACGCGACTACTCGAAAAGCGAGTGATCGAAGTAGCACCGCTCGCCTTCATGCGAGGGCGAACGCTTGCGGATGCGTTCATAATTCTGGACGAAGCGCAGAACACAACCTCCGAACAGATGAAGATGTTTCTCACTCGAATAGGCTTTGGATCGAAGGCGGTCATCACCGGTGACATAACTCAGATCGATCTGCCGGCGGGCCGGCGTTCAGGACTCGTCGAAGCTCAGCGAGTAGTTGGCGGTGTGGAAGGCATCGAGTTCATCTATTTCACCGAGAAGGACGTGGTACGTCACCACCTCGTTCACATGATAGTCCAGGCTTACGAGAAACACAGCAAGGCAAAGTTCGAAGACAAGCTGTAGGACGTGATGGGTGAAACGTGATGCGTGACAACAAGCTTTCACGCATCACTCTTCACGCCTCACAGTTCATTTCCTATGTCAAAATCGCCTGCCACCACGCGTCCTCGCACTTCGGCCCGGCTGGTCAAGAGTCTCAAGGCTTTCTCTGCCGGCTTGTCCGATCAAGCGGTGATTGACGCGGGCGTCGGCCTCTTCATCATCGTCGCGCTTTCCATTCTGCTGCTGCGCGACTACCAGCGCCCGCACGTCGAACAACTGCCGGCAGGCAGCGTCGCATCCGCCGACATAATTGCTCCCGAAGACTTGAAGATCGAGGACACCGCCGAGACCAGGGCGGCTCGCGATTCAGCAGCTATGTCCGTGTTGCCGGTTTTCGATTTCAACGCCCGAATGGCACGGGAAGCTACAAGCAGCCTCGAGCAATTGTTTGCTATCGGACGCGAGGCGCCGATCGAGGCAACAGTCGAGGACTTGCACGACAAGATCGAGGAGGGGATCGGAATTCCGCTGGACCCGGATCAAATCAGCCTGCTCAAGAAGCATCGGTTCAGCTCGGAGCTGGAGCGGCTGATGACCGAGCACATCGAGTCGGTGATGATGATGCCGGTCGTTAGCAGCCGCAGCCAGTTTCGAAGGTTCGGAGCAAGCGGGATTATCCGCAGAGATCTGAAGAGCGGACAGGAGGTCGTGATTACCGACCTTACTTCGATTCGGGATAAGCTGACCGCCAGCGCATCGCTCAAGTCCGAGAAGCTCATATGGCCTGCCGAGTACAACCCAAACGACCGCAGACTGCTGGGCGAAATACTTGGTTCGCTGATAGTCCCGAATCTCGAGTACAACGAAGCTGAGACTGAAAAGCGCAGAGCCCAGATGCGTGACGGCATTCCGCCGGTGATGATCGTTGTGGAGCGTGGAAAACCTATTGTCGCGAGCGGCGAGACGGTGACTCCAGCTAAGGCGTTGCTGCTGGCCCAGGCCGCGCTGCAACGCCCGATCGGACAGCGCGCGATCGAATTCGCAGGCACCATCATAATAGTGATGCTGCTCTTGCTTGTGCTGTGGCAGTACATGGTCCGCTATCAACGTCAGCATATTCGCGTGCGCAGGCATTTTCTGCTCCAGATCGCCTGCTTTGTTATGACACTAGGGCTCGCGCGGCTCTTCTTCACCTTCGCCTCGGCAATGAGCCAATGGTCGACGCACACGCCATTCAATTCACAGACCGGCTATCGCTATCTTGCGCCGCTGGCAGTTGGAGCGGTGATGGTTACGATTCTGACGGACGCCAACGCAGCATTCATATTCTCAGCGATATTGTCGGTCTTTGTCGGGGTCTTTTCGGGCAACGTGTACCTGGCTACGTTCACATTGATGTCGAGCGCCGGAGCGATCTATCACTTGCAGAATTGCAGGGACCGAACTGCGCTTGTGACTGCCGGTCTGTGGGTCGGCGCCATCAACGCGGCTACGACGCTGGCGCTGGACTTGCTGGGCGCGAACGAGCCCGGTTTGCGGTTCCTTCTGTTCGATTCATTCTGCGGCTATGTGGGAGGCGTGCTGGCGACGATGGCGGCCTCCATTCTGCTGCCTCTGTTTGAATGGCTCTTTCAAATAACCACCAGCATCAAGCTGCTCGAACTCTCGAACTTGAATCTGCCGCTGCTCAAGCAACTTGCCGAGCGAGCTCCGGGAACGTATCACCACTCGATCATGGTCGGATTGCTCGCCGAAGCGGGAGCGGAAGCCGTCGGAGGCGACGCTCTATTTGCCCGTGTGGCCTGCTATTACCACGACATCGGCAAGAGTGTGCGGCCGAGCTACTTCGTAGAGAACCAATCGTACATGGATAACCGGCACGATAAGCTCTCGCCCAAGATGTCATCGATCGTGCTCGCCAACCACGTGAAGCAGGGCATCGAAATAGCGAAGCAACACAAGCTCCCGCCTAGAATCGTCGAAATCATTCCTCAGCATCATGGCACGGGTCTGATGAAGTTCTTCTACTACAAGGCTCGCAAGGGCACCGCTGATGATTCGACCGCTCTCGAACAGGAGTTCCGGTACCCCG